>NZ_JAHAWC010000007.1:0-258081 GCF_018383635.1 Enterobacter sp. 120016
TGGTCCCACCTGACCCCATGCCGAACTCAGAAGTGAAACGCCGTAGCGCCGATGGTAGTGTGGGGTCTCCCCATGTGAGAGTAGGGAACTGCCAGACATCAAATAAGTGAAAAGGCCATCCGAAAGGATGGCCTTTTTGCGTTTATGCGCAGAAAAAACGGTAGGCCGGGTAAGGCGAAGCCGCCACCCGGCAGAGCAAACGACTAATGAATCACCTGCGACAGGAATGCTCGCGTGCGTTCTGACTTCGGATGCGCAAAGAACTCATCCGGCGGTGCCTGCTCAACAATCTCCCCGCGATCCATAAAGATCACCCGGTCGGCCACGGTTCGCGCAAACCCCATCTCATGCGTCACACACAGCATGGTCATACCGGATTGCGCCAGCCCAATCATGGTGTCCAGAACCTCTTTCACCATTTCCGGATCCAGGGCAGATGTTGGTTCATCAAACAGCATAATTTTCGGTTTCATGCACAGCGAACGGGCGATAGCCACACGCTGCTGTTGGCCACCCGATATCTGGCCAGGAAACTTATTGGCATGCTCTGCGATACGTACGCGCTCCAGGTAGTGCATGGCTAATGCCTCCGCTTCCTTTTTCGGCATCTTTCGTACCCAAATTGGCGCAAGCGTACAGTTCTGCAGAACGGTCAGGTGCGGAAACAGATTAAAGTGCTGAAATACCATTCCCACTTCCTGACGTACGCGTTCGATATTGCGGATATCTTCATTCAGCTCGATGCCATCAACCACAATGCGTCCTTGCTGATGTTCTTCAAGATGATTAATACAGCGAATGGTTGTGGATTTCCCGGATCCAGAAGGGCCGCAAAGGACAATGCGCTCTCCCTGCTTTACCTTAAGATTAATGTCCTTCAGGACATGAAATTGTCCGTACCATTTATTCACATTTTCCAGCGTAATCATCGCGTCGGCGGGTGTCATAGTTATTTGGCTCATAATTTCCTCAGTGCGGTGTACGCCCGGTGTTAAAGCGCTTTTCCAGATGCTGGCTATAGCGCGACATGCTAAAACAAAAGATCCAGTAGATCAGAGCTGCAAAGACATATCCTTCGGTGGACATACCCAGCCAGACAGGGTCAACGGTTGCCTGTTGCACGCTGCTAAAGAGATCGAACAATCCAATGATTATCACCAGGCTGGTATCCTTGAAGAGGGCAATGATCGTGTTGACCAGACCCGGGATGACCAGCTTGAGTGCCTGTGGAAGAATGACCAGTCCCTGCGTTTTCCAGTAACCGAGAGCCAGTGATTCCGCCGCTTCGTACTGGCCTTTAGGCAACGCTTGTAGCCCACCTCGCACAACTTCAGCGACATAGGCGGACTGGAAGAGAATCACCCCCACCAGGGCACGGATCAGCTTGTCGATGGTGGTACCTTCCGCCATAAACAGCGGCAGCATGACCGACGACATAAACAGAACGGTGATAAGCGGTACGCCGCGCCAGAACTCAATGAAGATAACGGAGAGCACGCGGACGATCGGCATTTTTGAACGCCGTCCCAGAGCCAGTAAAATCCCCCACGGTAGCGCACCGGCTATCCCCACTGAAGCGATAATCAGCGTCAGCGTCAGGCCGCCCCACTGGCGTGTTTCAACGCGTTCCAGCCCCAGGAAACCGCCATACAACAGTGCCCAGACAATAATTGGATAAACCACTGCCCAGGCGGCAATATAGCGTCCACGATGAGGCAGCTTTTTCCAGAACATGGCCGCGATAGAAAGCAGGCCGATAACCAGCGCCAGATTAATCCGCCAGCGCTGTTCATGGGGATACAATCCATACATAAACTGGCCGAAGCGCTCATGAATAAACACCCAGCAGGCGCCGGCCTTTGTGCAGTCTGCTCGGGTTGAACCGACCCAGTTGGCCTGTAAAAACGCCCAGTTCAGCAGGGGAGGAATCAATTCCCACATGAGCCACAGGCAGACAATCGTCAGCAGGCTGTTACTCCAGCTGGAGAACAGATTCTTACGCGCCCAGAGAATGAAACGTCCACCTGTCGAGTTGGCAGGGCGCGAGGAGTGCGACAGTATCGCTTTTGTCATCATAGATCCTTAGCGCTCGACCAGTGCTATACGACGGTTATAAAGGTTCATCAGCAGTGAAATCACCAGGCTGATGATCAGATAGACAGACATCGTGATGGCGATGGTTTCAATGGCTTGTCCGGTCTGGTTAAGCACGGTTCCGGCGAAGAGTGACACCATATCCGGGTAGCCAATGGCAGCGGCCAGCGACGAGTTTTTGACAATATTGAGATACTGGCTGGTCAGGGGCGGAATGATGACCCGTAAAGCCTGCGGAATGATGACCTGGCGAAGCGTCACGGTATGGGGTAATCCCAGTGAGCGTGCCGCCTCGTGCTGTCCATAAGGTACGGCCTGTATCCCCGCACGGATAATCTCTGCGATAAACGCGGACGTATAAATCGACAGCGCCAGCGTCAGGGCTGCCAGCTCGGGAATTAATACCATCCCGCCCTGAAAGTTAAAGCCCCGCAGATGTGGAATGTCCCAGTGCAGCGCGGCCCCAAACAGCCAGTGTGCGATCAGCGGCAGGCTAACGATCAGGACGACTGCCGTGGGCCAGGTTCTACGGAGCTGACCGGTTTTGATCTGATGCTTGCGGTTAAAACGGAATACCCCAGCAGAGAGAGCAAGCGCTATCGCAATCGCGCCGATGAAAGCGTACAGGCCTTCACCCACCAGGGGAGAGGGGATGGACAACCCACGGTTACTCAGGAAAAACAGCTCAAACGCGTCGACGGCCTGGCGGGGACCGGGAAGGTTACGCAGTACGGCGAAATACCAGAAGAATATCTGCAGGAGCGGGGGGATATTGCGGAACGTCTCAATATAAACAGTCGATAGTTTCCGCAGGAGCCAGTTTTCAGAAAGACGCGCCAGGCCAATAAAGAAGCCCAGTATCGACGCGAAGACGATACAAAGCGCCGATACCAACAGCGTATTCAGTAAACCGACTACGAACACGCGTCCGTACGTGTCACCTTCCTGGTAATCAATAAGGTGCTGAACAATACCAAACCCCGCGCTGCGATCTAAAAACGCGAAACCGGAAGTAATGCCGCGATTATTCAGGTTGGTGATGGTGTTATGGATGAGATACACGGCGATGAGAACAACCGCAACAATAGCAATAATCTGGAATAGCCAGGCGCGGACCGCGGGATGAGAAAAGGATAGCGATCCTTTTACGGCTGAGCGGCGATGGGACATAAAGAAACCTCAGTAACCATGACTCTGGAGTGGGCACTGCCTGAGCAGTGCCCGTTACAGCTATGACTTAACGTACTGGTGGCGCGTACTGAATACCGCCGTTGTTCCAGAGATTGTTCTGGCCGCGTTTGATCTTCAGCGGGCTTTCCGATCCCACGTTGCGCTCAAAGATCTCAGAGTAGTTGCCCACCTGTTTGATGATGTTGTAAGCCCACTTGTTATCCAGCTTCAGATCCTTGCCGAAATCACCTTCTTTACCGAGCAGGTGTGCCATATCCGGGTTGGATGGCTTAGCAGCTTTCTCATCAACGTTTTTAGAGTTGATGCCCATCTCTTCTGCGTTCAGCATGGCAAACAGCGTCCAGCGAACAATGGAGAACCAGTCTTCATCGCCGCGACGAACGACGGGGCCGAGAGGTTCTTTGGAGATTACTTCTGGCAGGACAATCCACTCTGCCGGGTTGCTCAGCTTAATACGTAAGGCATACAGCTGTGACTGGTCAGAGGCCAGCGTGTCGCAACGGCCGGATTCCAGCGCTTTGGCCGATTCATCCGAGCGGTCGAATGTCACCGGGGTGTATTTCATGTTGTTTGCTTTGAAATAATCCGCGACGTTCAGCTCGGTATCGGTGCCCGCCTGGATACAAACGGTGGCACCATCCAGTTCTTTGGCGCTTTTCAGACCGGCTTTATTGTGGGTCAGGAAGCCGATGCCGTCATAATAGGTCACGCCCGTAAATGACATCCCCATGCCTGCATCGCGGGAGGAAGTCCAGGTGGTATTACGGGAGAGCATGTCGACCTCGCCGGACTGCAGCGCCGTAAAGCGTTCTTTCGCCGTCAGCGGGGTGTATTTTACTTTGCTGTCATCGCCAAAAACGGCGGCTGCAACGCCACGGCAGACATCTACATCAATACCGGTAAATTTGCCGTTCGCATCGGCATAAGAGAAGCCAGGCAAACCGTCACTGATACCACATTGAACAAAACCTTTCTTTTTAACGGCATCCAGTGTCGTTCCCGCATGGGCTTGACCGGCTACGGCAAACAACATGCCTGCAGCGGCCAGGCTGGCTATCATCGTCTTTTTCATAATGCATCCTGTGTGGCGAAATTTATCGTTATAGAGGCGTTTTTAAACGCTTAACCTGTCTGTGGCTTTGGCCAACGTTTATAAAGCAAACGTAATGCCAGTTTTGCGTTCGACAAAATAAGAGACGAGTGAACGCTTAATGCTGAGTGTAGACAGGCTTAAATAAAACGAGCGCCCCGAAACGGTGCGAAATTACAACCTGTGCCACAAATCGGAGCAAAAGTTTTGAGTCGGGTCAGGAAAAAGAAGAGATAGTTTCCGGGGTGAATATTGGCAGGGTATTCAATAATATTAATGTGTGAAAATCATCACGATAGAATAAGTAATTTGAATGAGTATGCGAAAAAGTTGTGACTAACTTCAGGCTTGTATTAATTACGTGAATAAATACGGGGCTATTTTTTTACTTATTTGAAAATACTGCACTCATTAAAAGCAAAAGCGCGGGCAGAGCCGCGCTTTCTGAACAGATGTTACTTCGTCAGAGCAACAATACCCAGCGTCAAACCCGCTACTGCGGCAGCACCGCCGGCGATAGCACCCGCAGTCTCCCAGTTATCCTGGGTGGTGCCCTTCATACAGGTATTGGTATGAACCAGTCGGCCCTGGTCGTCGTAAACCGGTACACATGGAGAGTCGTGCGCGCAACCAGCAAGCAGCGCAGCGAGAAGTGCAACGGAAATGAATCTTTTCATGATGTTACCTCAGTATTATTTCTCATCCGCCATAAAGCCAGGAGGGCTATTAACGAACTGGAGGTTATTTTACCACCGGGGTAAGTCCTCGTTACACGAGGAATAATCTCAAATTATGTAGTTTGTAAAAATCGTGGAGAAAAGTCGGTTTCAGGAGGAATTAATGGAGACATTATGAAGATGTAAGGGGCTGTTTTTACTTAATGCAAATCATCATGTTTAAACACTGCCTTTATGTAAAGCCTAATTTATTGTTTATGTTAAAAATAAAAAAAGGCACCAGAGGTGCCTTTTCAGGGGAACATTACTCTTTATGGTGAGTAAACCGTCGCCGAACAACCACAAAGAAGACGGGCACGAAGAAAATCGCCAAAAGCGTTGCGGAAAGCATTCCCCCCATAACCCCCGTACCGACGGCATTTTGGGCGCCGCTTCCGGCCCCGGTGCTGATCACCAGCGGCATGACGCCAAGGATAAAGGCCAGGGACGTCATCAGGATCGGTCGAAGGCGCATCCTGGAAGCTTCCAGCGTGGCTTCAATAATGCCTTTGCCTTCTTTATCCATCAGGTCTTTAGCAAATTCGACGATCAGGATGGCGTTTTTCGCCGATAAACCAATCGTCGTCAGCAGGCCGACCTGGAAATAGACGTCATTATTCAACCCGCGCAGCGACGCTGCGAGAAGCGCCCCAATGACCCCCAGTGGGACAACCAGCATAACGGAGAACGGAATGGACCAGCTTTCATACAGCGCTGCCAGACACAGGAACACCACGATCAGTGAAATGGCGTACAGTGCAGGCGCCTGGTTACCCGAGAGCCGCTCCTGATAAGACATCCCCGTCCAGTCATAGCCGATGCCAGAAGGCAGTTTTGCCGCGAGACTTTCCATCATAACCATGGCCTCACCGGTACTTTTACCCGGGGCTGATTCACCCAGGATCTCCATAGAGGGCATCCCGTTATAGCGCTCCAGGCGAGGTGAACCATAGACCCAGTGAGCGTTGCTGAAGGCTGAGAACGGGACCATTTCCCCATTCGCGCTGCGCACGTAAAGGTTGTTAATATCGCCTGGCAACATACGGAATTTTGCGTCGGCCTGTACGTAGACCTTTTTCACGCGGCCATGATCGATAAAGTCGTTCACATAGGTACCACCTAAGGCCGTCGAAATCGTCTGGTTGACGTCAGAAAGACTGACGCCCAGCGCCTGCGCTTTCTCTTGATCGACATCCAGCTTGAACTGAGGCGTATCTTCAAGACCGTTAGGACGCACGCGAACCAGCAGGTCAGGGTGCTCTTTCACCATGCTGAGCAGTTGGTTACGCGCCTGCGTCAGCTGGGTGTGCCCCAGGTTAGCCTGATCGATCAATTCAAAGTCGAAGCCCGTGGCGGTACCCAGCTCAATAATTGCAGGCAGGTTAAACGGGAACACAAGGCCATCTTTAATCTGACTGAAGGCTTTCGTCGCGCGACCCACAATGGCTTCGACGCCATTTTCCGACCCCGGGCGCTCCTCCCAGGGCTTCAGGCTGACGAATGCAATACCGGAGTTCTGACCCTGGCCGCTAAAGCTAAAGCCGTTTACGGTAAAGACGGATTCAACGTTCGCCTTCTCTTTGTTCAGATAGTAATCCTGAACCTGGTCGAGGACCTGCTGAGTACGCGTCTGGGTTGCACCTGCCGGGAGTTGAACCATCGTCATAAATACCCCCTGATCCTCTTCGGGCAGGAAGGAGGTGGGCAAGCGCAGGAAAAGCACCGCCATGCCACCGACAATAATGACGTACACCACCAGATAGCGCCCTGTCTTACGCAAAATACCGCTCACGCTGTTGCTGTAGTGCTCCACGCTTTTATCAAAGAGCGCATTAAACCAGCCGAAGAACCCCCCTTTTTTCTCATGTTGGTCGCCGGATACGGGCTTAAGCAACGTTGCACAGAGTGCGGGCGTCAGGATTAGCGCAACCAGTACGGACAAGGCCATAGCGGAAACGATAGTCAGCGAGAACTGGCGATAGATTGCCCCCGTCGAGCCGCCAAAAAAGGCCATCGGAATAAAGACCGCCGAGAGCACCATGGCGATCCCCACCAGTGCGCCCTGGATCTGCTCCATCGACTTCTGCGTGGCCTCTTTCGGCGGCAGCTTGTCCTCGACCATGACACGCTCAACGTTTTCAACGACCACGATAGCGTCATCGACCAGCAGACCTATCGCCAACACCATGCCGAACATCGTCAGGGTATTAATGGAGAAACCAAACGCCGCCAGAACCGCGAAGGTACCCAGCAGAACGACCGGCACCGCGATAGTCGGGATGAGGGTCGCGCGCAGGTTTTGCAGGAACAGGTACATGACCAGGAAGACGAGAACGATCGCTTCAAACAGGGTCTTCACCACTTCGTGGATGGAGATTTTCACGAAAGGCGTGGTGTCATAGGGATAGACAACTTTCAGCCCCTGTGGGAAGAACTGCTGCAGCTGTGCCAGCTTGCTTTTGATGGCTGCCGCAGTGTCCAGCGCATTTGCCCCGGTTGCCAGCTTAATCCCCAGGCCGGTTGCCGCCTGCCCGTTGATTTTAGTGACCATGTTGTAGTTTTCGCCACCCAGCTCAATGCGAGCCACGTCCTTCAGATGAACCATCGAGCCGTCCTGGTTCACCTTAAGCGTCACGCGGCCAAACTCCTCCGGTGATTTCAGACGAGTTTGCGCGATGATCGAGGCATTCAGCTGCTGCCCTGGAATGGACGGCGTTCCGCCCAGCTGGCCTGCCGCTATCTGATCGTTCTGGGTTTTCAACTGGTTGATAATATCCAGCGGCGTCAGCTGGTATTTGTTCATCGCGTTGCTGTCGAGCCAGATGCGCATCGCATACTGAGCGCCAAACAGCTGAACGTCACCGACACCAGACGTTCGGCTGATGGCATCTTTGACGTTTGAGGCGACATAGTCAGAGATGTCGTTCTGCGTGAGGCTTTTGTTGTCTGAAACAAAACCGGCGACCAGCAGGAAGCTGCTGCTGGATTTCTCTACGCCAATCCCTTGCTGCTGAACCTCTTGCGGTAGCAGCGGCATGGCGAGCTGCAGCTTGTTCTGCACCTGCACCTGAGCGATGTCCGGGTCGGTTCCTGACTCGAAGGTCAGGGTGATGGTGACGTTACCCGCTGAATCGCTGGTGGAGGACATATACATCAGGTTATCGATACCGTTCATGTTCTGTTCGATAACCTGGGTCACGGTATCCTGCACCGTTTGAGCGTCCGCTCCCGGGTAGGTCGCGGATATCGCCACGGCGGGAGGGGCAATGGTCGGATACTGTGCGACGGGAAGTTTGAGAATGGCCAGCCCGCCTGCAATCATCAAAATGATGGCAAGTACCCAGGCGAAAACCGGCCTCTGAATAAAGAAATTAGCCATGTCGTCGTCCCTTAACCGGCTGGAGTCGTGGTGGTATCCGGCGTGGCGACGACGGTTACCCCCGGTTTGACTTTCTGTAGCCCGCTGACAATCACGCGGTCACCGTTTTTCAGCCCTTCCGTCACCAGCCAGCGATCGCCAATTGCCTGAGGGGCCACGACGGTTCGCGGCTCAACCTGGTTTTTATCGTTCACCACCAGGACGGTTGCATCGCCTCGCGGCGTACGGGTCACGCCTTGCTGTGGAACCAGAATCGCGTCCGGCTGGGTGCCTTCATCAATGCGGGCGCGAACAAACATGCCGGGTAATAACAGATGCTGAGGGTTCGGGAAAATGGCGCGAAGGGTAATCGAGCCGGTACTTTCATCGACCGTGACGTCAGAGAACTGCAACGTGCCTTTCAGCGGATAGGGCTGCCCGTTCTCCATTAGCAGTTCAACGCTGCTGGCGGTATCGCCTTTTTGCAGACTCGTCTGTTTCAGGCGCATAAAATCATTACTGGACTGGGTGACATCGACATAAATCGGATCGAGCTGCTGGACCGTTGCCAGCGCTGCGGCCTGCCCATTCGTCACAAGCGCCCCTTCGGTCACGCTGGATTTCCCGATACGACCATCAACAGGAGAGGTCACTTTGGTGTAAGCAAGGTTGATACGTGCGCTTTCAACGCCGGCTTTTGCGGCCACCACGCTGGCATCTGCCTGCTGAGCCGTCGCCACGGCCTGGTCATACTCCTGCTTACTGACATATTGGGTGCCTACCAGCGGGAGATAACGTTTCACCGTCAGGTGCGCAATATTGGCCGCTGCCTGGGCCTTCGCCAGTTCGCCTTTCGCGCTGTCATAGGCTGCCTGATAGGTCGCGGGGTCAATCTGGTACAGTGACTCACCCGCTTTTACATCGCTACCTTCCGCAAAGTTGCGGCGAAGGATAATACCGCTAACCTGAGGACGAACCTCCGCAACGCGAAATGCATCTGTTCTGCCCGGGAGTTCAGTGGTGACAGCCAGAGGCGCGCTTTTCACAATATGCACGCTGACCTGAGGCGCCTGCAGGTGTTGTTGTTGATTTTCCTGACCATCGCATCCAGTGAGCAGTACCGCGCAGACAATGAAACCGGATAAGGGCAAGCGTCTGAAATGATTCGTCATTACTGTTCCTTTAAATACCCATTAACCGATATATGTCGCGAACCGGTAGCTGGGGCAGAGGGATAAAAAATAAAATGTAGCTGCGTATAATAATGAGGGTATTTAATGTTTTTTAATTTATAAGTGCGAATGACCATGCTTGTAGAAAAAAAATCAGAATCAGACCTGGTCCATTCGGGGATATACTTCAGGCATGTTAATCAGGTAAATGGGATTAATGTTGTCTAATTATTCACTTCATGAATTTAATTGATTCGATGTATTTGTATTAATTATAAATTAAGAGGGTTGACTTTTTTTGTGCAAAATTAAAACGGATTTTAGTGAATACTTACATTTGCATGAACGCAATATTACCTTTAAACCTTGTGAGTAACGGGTAGTTACCTATGGCGCGTAAAAAGAAAGAAGAGGCTCAACTAACCCGGCAGCAGCTGATTGAGGCGGCTATCGGACAGTTTGCGACGCGTGGCGTAGCCAGCACGACGCTGACGGATATCGCTGATGCTGCTAAGGTGACGCGCGGCGCGATCTATTGGCACTTCACCAGTAAATCTGAAATATTTAATGCCATCTGGGAACAGCAATTACCGCTTCGCGACATTATTCGCGACAGGCTTTCCCTTTCCGATAGCGACGACCCGTTGTTAAAACTTCGTGAGCAGTTTATTACCGCGCTGCAGTATATTGCCCATGAACCCCGGCAATGTGCGCTTTTACAAATTCTGTATCATAAGTGTGAATTTAGCAGTGATATGATTTCAGAGCGTGAAATCAGAAAGCGTATTGGATTCAATGATGACACGCTACGCGCCACGCTGGAGACCTGTATTTCGCGCAATATCATTTCGCCAAAGGTGAATGTTGATCTCACTTTGATTGTATTCCACGGTTTTTTTAGCGGAATAATTAAAAACTGGTTAATGAATAACGACAGTTTTAATCTTTATCAGCAGGCACCCGCTCTGGTCGATAGCATACTGGCGACACTTCCTGTCATTCGCGTGTCGCCTGATGAGGGGGCTTACAGCTCAGCGCCAGGTAACATCTCCCCTCGGGCACAAAGTGCTTCTATGGTCTGCGCGCTGGCGGGTTTACCTAACAGATAGCCCTGAAGGGTGTTACAGCCCAGCTCGGTTAAAAAGGCTTGCTGTGCTTCGGTTTCCACACCTTCTGCCACGACTTTCAGGTTAAGTGTTTTAGCGAGGGCCACGATCGCTGAGACAATAGTGGCATCCTCGCTTTCGCCGCTGAGCTCTTTCACAAACGCCCTGTCGATTTTCAATTCACAGGCCGGTAAGCGCTTGAGATACAGCAGGCTCGAATATCCGGTGCCAAAATCATCAATGGAGGCCTTCACGCCCGCATCCGTCAGCTCTGTCAGCACCCGTACGCTCTCATCCGGGTTGCTCATCGCCGTGGTTTCCGTCACTTCGAGGATCAACATTTCCGGTGGTACATGGTGAAGTGCCAGGCAGTCGAGAACCGTTTTAACCAGCGAAGGTTGTTCAAACTGCAGTGTCGACAGGTTTACCGCCATTGACCAGCTTTGATGCCCCTGAAGATGCCATTCCCGCAGCTGGCGACAGGCTTCATTAATCACCCAGTTGCCAATGGGGATGATCAGCCCCGTTTTTTCCGCCAGCGGCAGAAAAAGTTCTGGCGTCAGTAACCCCTGCTTAGGATGCTGCCAGCGCAATAGCGCCTCGAATCCGAGAACAGGACCTGCGGGAGCATGAAATTTTGGCTGATACAGCAGGCGCAGCTCATTGCGATCGATCGCCATCCACAGATCGTTCATTAGCTGGAGATGGGTCTGCGCCAGGGTGTTCATGGAGGGCTGGAAAAAGTGGTAACCGTTACGGCCCATATGCTTCGTGTGATACATCGCCGCGTCGGCGTTAAACATCAGCTCACGCTCGGTTTTACCGTCGTGAGGATACAGCGCGATACCAATGCTGAGGGTCACCACCAGTTCATAGGGGCCGAGATTGAACGGGCTATCGATCGCGCGGACCAGCGAATTCGCCAGCGATGCCGCGTCGTCCGGGCCTTCCCCCTCTGCCAGCAGAACAAACTCATCACCGCCGATACGTGCAAGGGTGAACTGGCCTTTCAGGAGAAGCAGCAGACGCTGCGTAACGGCGACCAGCAGCCTGTCACCGACATCATGGCCGTAGGCGTCATTGATGGCTTTAAAGCCGTCGAGATCCATGAACATCAGGGCAAAATGGTTCCCTTCACGATCGGCTTTGCTGATGGCCTGATCGAGTCTGTCTTCCAGCAGGATACGGTTGGGCAGACGCGTCAGGGTATCGTGCAGCGCCAGTTGAGCGAGTTCCCGGTTAGCTTCTGCCAGCGACGAAGCCAGAAGGGCGGTACGTGCCTGAAGGCGGGCATCCAGCATCGACACCAGCAGGGTGATCCCAAGAATAGAGAGCGCGACGACGCTGACCAGTACCGCCAGCCAGCTCCCGTTAATCCCCTCATGATGAACCATTGTGGACATGGGAAACTGCGCCGCTTTCATCCCGGCATAGTGCATACCGGCAATGGCAATCCCCATCGTGATGGCGGCCCCCATGCGCATCAGCACGACCTGCGCGGCTTCGCGACGCAGGCGGAAGGTCAGCCATAATGCTGCGAGCGAAGCGGCAAGCGCAATCACGACCGAAATGGCCACCCAGACCTTGTCCCAGATAATCCCCGGCATCACTTCCAGCGCCGCCATGCCGGTGTAATGCATAGCAACAATACCGCTCCCCATCACCAGCGCGCCGGGCAGCAGTCGGCGCAAGCGTAATTGCTCGCAGCTCACGAGCCATAGCGCAAACAGCGACGAACCCACGGCGATAGCCATGGATAACACCGTCAGGGTGGCGTTGTAGCTCATGCTCATGGAGAGGTCCATCGCCAGCATGCCGATGAAATGCATGGCCCACACGCCAATACCCATTGCAATACCGCCTCCAGCCAGCCAGACGCGGGTAGCGACGCCCTCACTCCCGGCGACGCGTGCAGCCATGTTCAGCGCGGTATACGCAGCAAGGATGGCAACAACAAAGGAGAGGACAACAAGGATATGGTTGTATTGGCTGACCAGCATGGACGGTTCTACTCGAGTGTGGGGTTACGCTAGAGCGGTTGAGAAGGGCGAGACATTATCACCGTCAGGTAATGGCTCAAAGGGATTTAAATCCCCGTTTTTAGTGGGTAATAACGGGGTGACTTGCGCAATCGGACGGTTAGTCGAGCTCTGAGCAGTTCACGAGTTTCAGCGGATTGACGGAGTTCATATTGCGACACTTATCGGTTTCGGTGCTCATCAGTTCAATCCACTGCATCAGGAGTGCATCGAAAAGGAGAACGGAGATTGCAAAGACAACCAGCCACCAGTATTTACGAATCATTGTGTCATTCCGCAGAAAGAACGCCAGTAAGGTGGGGGAAATATACACGAAAAACCGTGGTTGAAAAGCGGGAGAAGCGAAGGTTTACAATGCGTTGACGGAGTGGCACAGGTAATAAAAAAGGCGCTTCCCCATGCCGAAGAGCGCCTTTTTAAACAAGCATTTAACTGATTAGTATCAGTTCATGCCGTATTTTTTCAGTTTCTTACGCAGAGTACCACGGTTGATACCCATCATCAGCGCAGCGCGGGTTTGGTTACCGCGGGTGTATTGCATCACCATGTCCAACAGTGGCTGTTCAACTTCAGCCAGTACCAGCTCATACAGGTCATTAACATCCTGACCGTTCAGTTGAGCAAAATAGTTCTTCAGTGCCTGTTTAACCGAGTCACGCAGGGGCTTTTGAGTTACCTGGTCCTGAGAGTTAACGGTAGAAACGGTCAGTACGTCAGAATTTACGCGTTGTTCGAACATAGTTCTGTCAGCTCTTTATTTCATTACGCAAGATTTTCGAAGTATGCCTCCAACGCCTCCAGCTGTACGCTGGCATCCTCTATGGCGTTGAATGTGCGCCGAAACTGGTCATCTGGAGCGTGCTCCTGGAGATACCAGGAGACGTGTTTACGCGCAATTCGGTACCCTTTTGCCTGACCGTAGTGGTCATGCAGTTCCCGAACATGCGAACAAAGCAAGCGCTTAACCTCTGCCAGAGGCAGCGGGGCAAGCAGCTCCCCAGTGTCCAGATAATGCTGGATTTCCCGGAAGATCCAGGGTCTTCCCTGAGCGGCACGTCCTATCATCAGAGCATCAGCTCCCGTATAGTCGAGTACAGCTCTGGCTTTAAGCGGGTCAGTTATGTCGCCATTCGCGATAATCGGAATGGAAACTTTCTGCTTAACTGCCCGAATGCTGTCGTATTCAGCTTCACCGTTGAACAAACAGGCGCGAGTGCGTCCATGAATGGTCAGGGCCTGAATGCCACAGTCTTCGGCCAGTTGGGCAATCTCTACACAGTTACGGTGTTCCGGCGACCAACCCGTGCGAATCTTCAACGTAACAGGAACGTCCACTGCGCTGACAACCGCCGTCAGGATAGCTTTCACCTGGTCGGGGTATTGCAGAAGGGCTGAACCTGCAAGCTTGCGATTCACCTTTTTGGCCGGGCACCCCATATTGATATCAATAATCTGGGCACCACTTTCCACGTTAATCCGCGCGGCATCTGCCATCTCTTCAGGCACGCTTCCGGCAATTTGCACGGTGCGAATACCTGGTTCATCAACGTGCACCATCCGAAGGCGGGATTTATCGCTTTCCCAAACCTGCGGGTTAGACGACATCATCTCGGATACGGTTAAACCGGCTCCCATCTCATAGCACAGCGTCCTGAACGGCCGGTCTGTAATACCTGCCATAGGGGCTGCGATCAGGCGATTTCTAAGCTGGTGGTGTCCGATGCGCATGAGTTAAGAAATGACCATACTGTGACTGCAAGGCGGCGTATATTACGCATTTTTTGCACGAGATGAAAGGCCAAACTTTGAACAATCCACTGTTGTAGATCAAGGAATCGCCGCTCAATCTTCCTGTTCAAAATTATTCATTATTTAAATCATTATGTTATACGATAATGGTTATTTTATGGGCGCTTACAATTTCCCGTAACTTCTCATCATTTCTGAATAAATGCTTCGCTGAAGCGGGATAATCTGCTGTTTTTAGCAGCAGATTTCCCCACTTCTTTGCGATCTGCGTCGCATTTTAGAACATGATCGTCATGCGAAAAATGCGTCTTATTCGACCACAACGCGCCCGTGCAGCGACTGTACCGGACGGTTATTATCGTGATGCATTGTATGGGTGAATCTATCAAGCTGTTCTGCAGAAACCGTCAGGGGCTGCTTAAGCACAATCCAGGTGACGCCTTCTGAACACGGAGGGGTGGTCAATGAGCCGCTAAAGCGCCAGTACGTTTTATCTTTTGGCAGCAGTTTGTTCAGATTAAGATCCTGTTTAATGGAGACGTTCTGCTCGGCCTGCTGAGGCATAACGCGCCACAGTTTTTCAAGCTCCGGGTTTGCGGCCCCTTTATCAAACATCACCGCCACCACCGTCAGTTCTCCTCCGGCATTTTTATGAACCAGGTGCATTTCCATCGCATATTTCTTGCCATGAACGGTGTTTTCGCTCGGCGCGTGGAAATGGAACTGCTGTAATGTCCAGGTTTGCTTATCGAGAGTAAGGGTATCGCGGGTGTCAGCCTGTTCGCTTGCCTGAATGGTATGGCCGTTGTTTGTCAGCGTAACAGGGCCATCAACGTAGTGGGTTTGTAGCGGGGAAAGATGGGCGTTAGCGGTCGAATCAATATTAATGGGAGACTGGTTCATTCCGCTTTGACAGGTCTTGTATGCCTCGTCCAGCTCGCCCCAGTGTTCCGGCGAACCTTCCCCTTCGTAGCTCCAGTGTGATGCGAATGCTGAAGCCGAGATCATGCTCAGCGCCAGCAGCGCTGCCTTGCCTGTAATGTGTTTCATCATATTCTTCCGGTGAATTTTTGTAATACAAATCAACATGATTTGTGTGGTTATTTTACCGAAGAATGAACGGGGGAGAGAGGATTATCAGAGGGGGAGAGGCGTGGTCAGATGACCACGCCAAATGCTTATTTTTTACGGCCGGTGATGCGGCACCACTCTTCTTTTTCCACTACCGGGTCAAGGGCAAAGAGATCGGCGTAGGCTTCACATACGCTGTCGGCCTGGCTCGCCAGGATACCGGAAAGCCCCAGCAGACCGCCCTCAACGGGCAGCACGCTAATTAACGGGGCCAGCTCGCGCAGTGGGCCCGCCAGAATGTTTGCGACCACCACATCGGCTTTCATGGCGTCTGGCTGAGCATCCGGCAGATACAGCTCCAGACGGTCGGAAACGCCGTTACGCTCGGCATTATCGCGGCTGGCCTGAATCGCCTGCGGATCGATATCGATCCCGATGGCTTTTGCCGCGCCCAGTTTCAGAGCTGCAATCGCGAGGATCCCGGATCCACAGCCGAAGTCGATCACCGTCTTTCCGTCCAGATCCAGCCCATCAAGCCACTGCAGGCACAGGGACGTGGTTGGGTGAGTGCCGGTCCCAAACGCCAGGCCCGGATCGAGCATCACGTTGACCGCATTCTCGTCCGGGACGTCGCGCCAGCTTGGGCAGATCCACAGACGTTTGCCGAACTGCATCGGGTGGAAGTTATCCATCCACTCGCGTTCCCAGTCTTTGTCTTCCAGCTGTTCGATTTTGTGCACAAAACCCGCGCCCAGCAGAGGATGATTCTCCAGAATCGCGACAACCTCTTTCATATCGGTTTCGGCATCAAACAGGCCAATAACGTCGGTATCGCCCCACAGGCGGGTTTCGCCCGGCAGCGGCTCAAAGACCGGCGTGTCATGCGTGTCCTGGAAGGTGATGGAGACCGAGCCGGCCTCCATCAGCGCATCGCTCAGTTCCTCGGCGTTAGCGCCGGTTGTGTTCAGTTTTAGTTGGATCCACGGCATGGCAAAACTCTTTATTTATCAGTAGAAATCATAGCGGGCTGTGGGACGGGCTGACCGAAACGGTTCCCCACCACAAACGCCAGTAAACTTAGCAGTAACGAAGGCACAATCGGATGGAAGCCCAGGTACTGAATCTTAAACGTTGCGAGGACGGCATACAGCACACCGCCGACGATCATGCCGCTCAGCGCGCCTGCCGCGTTTGCGCGTTCCCAGTAAAGCCCTAACACCAGCGGCCACAGGAATACAGCCTCAAGCCCACCAAATGCCAGCAGGTTCAGCCAGATGATCATCTCCGGCGGACGCCATGCGGCGAGCATCATCAGAATGCCGAGCACCAGCGTGGTCCAGGTTGAGATGCGTTTAAGCTTCTGCTCATTATGCATTTTAGCCGGACGCGCGCTAAGCCACAGATCTTTGATGATAGTGGCGGAAGCCTGAAGCAGGTGCGCGTTAACGTTGGACATGATTGCCGCCATCGGTGCAGCAAGGAACAGCCCGGCGGCCCACGGCGGCAGAACCTGCACCATCAGCGTAGGGATCACCTGATCCGGCACGGTCAGGTGAGGTAATACGGCCCGACCCAGCGCGCCCGCCAGATGCATTCCCAGCATCAGAAGGGCGACAACGACGGTACCAATCACAATCCCACGGTGAACGGCTTTGCTGTCTTTATAAGAGATACAGCGCACGGCGGTGTGCGGCAGACCGATAACCCCAAAGCAAACCAGCACCCAGAAGGAGGTCATAAACGCGGGCGTCAGGATATCGTCAGCACCATGAGGGCTGACCAGCTTAGGATCAATCTGTTCCAGCGTTTGCACCGCATTGTGTAACCCGCCGGCCGCGTAGATGACGCCAACCAGCAGCACCAGGGTGCCTATCAGCATCACCATGCCCTGCATGGTGTCGTTCAGTACGCTGGCGCGGAAACCGCCAAACGCGGTGTACAGCGCAATCGTGATCCCGAAGATGAGCAACCCGGTCTCGTACTTGATACCCGCTGCCGTTTCCAGCAGGCGCGCGCCGCCAATAAACTGAACGGCAATGGCGCCAACGAAGGCGACAATCAGGCTGATACTGGCAATCCAGACCACCGCACGGCTCTGATAACGCGCCTGCAGCATGTCGTTCAGCGTAATGGCGTTATAGCGACGGGCGAGAATGGCAAATTTTTTGCCCAGAATGCCCAGCGACAGCCAGATTGTGGGCACCTGAATCATGGCCAGCAATACCCAGCCCAGGCCGTATTTGTATGCGGCTCCCGGCCCGCCGATAAACGAACTGGCGCTCACGTAAGTGGCGGTCAGCGTCATCGCCAGCACAAACCCGCCCATGGAACGGCTGCCGAGGAAATATTCGCTCAGAAACGATCCGGTACTGCGTTTGCGCATGGCATAGAAAGAGAGACCAAATACCACGATCAAATAGACAACCAGTACGGTGATGATTTCAGTTTGCATCACTGTCCTCCAGCGGGAAATCGCGGAAGATAAAGCGCACCATCAGCCAGCTGAGCAAAATAAAAATCAGCGGCACCAGCAGACACGCCATTTCGAACCAGTGCGGCAGGCCGGTGATGCCTGTGGTTGAGTCTGGTAAGTAAGCAGTCACTAACCATGCAGCGAGATAGAGAAGGGTCAGCCACAGCGCCCAGCGCGCTTCTTTATGGGCCTGAACAAAACGCTTGTCCATTTTTTGTCCCTTGTGGATGAAGAAAGCGGGGATTGTACATGATGAGGCTTTCCAGGCCCCAGAAATAAAAAAGGCCGGATAATCCGGCCTTTTCGCAAAGATGCTGTATTACTTCTCGTGCAGACCGAGTTTTTTCTCCAGATAGTGGATGTTGGTTCCACCATTCTGGAAGTGCTCGTCGCTCATAATGCGCATCTGCAGATCAACGTTGGTTTTGATACCGTCGATGATCAGCTCCTGCAGGGCGTTCTTCATGCGGGCAATCGCCACGTCACGGTTTTCGCCGTAGCAGATAAGCTTGCCGATCATTGAGTCATAGTACGGCGGTACGGTGTAACCGGCGTAGATATGAGATTCCCAACGCACGCCAAAGCCACCCGGCGCGTGGAAACGCGTGATTTTACCCGGGCTTGGCAGGAAGGTGTTCGGGTCTTCGGCGTTGATACGGCACTCTACCGCATGGCCTTTCACCACAACTTCTTCCTGCTTGATGGACAGCGGCTGGCCTGCAGCGATACGCAGCTGTTCTTTGATCAGGTCAACGCCGGTGATCATTTCGGTAACCGGGTGTTCAACCTGAATACGGGTGTTCATTTCGATGAAATAGAACTCGCCGTTTTCGAACAGGAACTCAAAGGTACCTGCACCGCGATAGCCGATATCGACACACGCTTTGGAGCAACGCTCGCCGATGTAGCGACGCAGCTCTGGGGTAATGCCCGGTGCTGGTGCTTCTTCGACCACTTTCTGGTGACGACGCTGCATGGAGCAGTCACGTTCTGCCAGATAGATCGCGTTACCCTGACCGTCAGCCAGCACCTGAATTTCGATGTGGCGTGGGTTTTCCAGGTATTTTTCCATGTACACCATGTCATTGCTGAAAGCGGCTTTCGCTTCTGCTTTGGTCATGGAGATGGACTGAGCCAGTTCAGCATCGCTGCGCACAACGCGCATACCGCGACCGCCGCCACCGCCGGACGCTTTGATGATAACCGGGTAGCCAATGCGTTTAGCATGAGCACGGTTAGCATCCATGTCGTCGGTCAGAGGGCCGTCAGAGCCTGGTACGGTTGGAACACCGGCTTTTTTCATCGCGGTGATAGCAGACACTTTGTCGCCCATCAGGCGGATAGTGTCGGCTTTCGGGCCGATGAAGATAAAGCCAGAGCGTTCAACCTGCTCAGCAAAGTTGGCGTTCTCAGAGAGGAAGCCGTAACCCGGATGAATTGCCACCGCGCCGGTGATTTCAGCGGCGCTGATGATAGCCGGGATGTTCAGATAGCTTTTTACGGACGGAGCCGGACCAATACAGACCGTCTCATCCGCCAGCAATACGTGTTTTAAATCGCGATCCGCGCTTGAGTGCACAGCGACGGTCTTGATGCCCAGTTCTTTGCAGGCACGAAGAATACGCAGTGCGATCTCGCCGCGGTTGGCGATAACAATTTTATCCAGCATGTACGCCTCGTTACTCGATGACGACCAGCGGCTCGTCAAATTCAACCGGCTGACCACTTTCGACCAGAATCGCTTTCACAGTACCTGATTTGTCTGCTTCGATCTGGTTCATCATTTTCATCGCTTCAACGATGCACAGGGTATCGCCTACGTTGACTTTCTGACCCACTTCGATGAACGCCTTCGCGTCCGGGCTCGGGGTGCGGTAGAAAGTACCAACCATTGGGGAACGTACGATGTGACCACTGATTTCTGCTGCAGCGGCAGGTGCGGCTTCAGCTGCTGGCGCAACGGCTGCGGAAAGCGCAGGCTGCTGCACTGGCGCAGCATAAGCTTGCTGCATTACCGGGAAGCTAGCGGCTGGGGCTGCACGGCTGATGCGTACAGACTCTTCGCCTTCAGAAATTTCCAGTTCGGAGATGCCTGATTCTTCAACCAGCTCGATCAGTTTTTTAATCTTACGAATATCCATGAGTGGGTTCCGTACTCTTGTTTAGTGTGATTGTGACAAGCGTTTTACCGCTGTCTGTAAAGCGTATGAATAGCCGTCAGCGCCCAGTCCACAGATAACGCCAGCAGCGATATCTGACAGATACGAGTGGTGGCGGAACGGCTCTCGGGCGTGCACATTACTCAGGTGGATCTCGATAAACGGGATACTCACCGCGAGCAGTGCGTCGCGGATAGCAACACTGGTGTGCGTAAACGCGGCCGGATTGATCAGGATATAGTCCACAGTGTCTTTAGCCTGATGAATACGGTCGATGAGTGCGTACTCCGCATTCGACTGAAAATGATCCAAATCCACATTCAGTGACGCTGCTTCCGTTCCCAGACGGTTAACAATTTCACCCAATGTTAGCGTGCCGTACTTCTCTGGCTCACGGGTGCCGAGCATGTTCAGGTTCGGTCCGTTCAAAACTAAGATATGGAACTTATCAGTCATTATGCCGCTATCTCCTGCGATTTTCGGGTAAAAAACAAAATATACCTTCAAAGCGCAAATGTCACCTTTTCAGAGGCTTAAAACCGCTGTCAGGCGAACCAAGGTCGCACATTATAACGATTTCGTAGCATTTAGCAGCTAAATACTGGTCTTATCAGGGAAGATTATCAACCGCTATCCGAAAAAGATTTGCGGTTGACGGCCAATCTGCGGGAAAACGCACAGTTTCGCGAACTATCGCCACCACTGGCGGAACTTCTTATAACGCCATGCTAAAAGCGCCACGGCCGCCAGTGCATAAAGTACCGGCTGCGGGGAGAGGATCTTCACCGACCACAGGTAATGAATGGGGGCGAGGATCGCGACAAGATAGACGAAGTTGTGCAGCAGCTGCCAGCGCCTGCCCAGTTTTCGCTGCGCATACTGCGTGGATGTCAGCGCTAACGCCAGTAAAACCACCCAGCTCACGATACCGAGCGTCAGATAAGGACGCGTCACCAGTTCGCGGCCAAGCAGCGCCAGATTGTTAATTCCCAGCTCCAGCAGGGCATAGCTGGTGAGGTGCAGCGTCGCCCAGGCAAAACACCATAGCCCTAACAGCCGACGGGTGCGAATCAATAATGGCTGTTTAGCGTAGCGCGCCAGCGGCGAGACGAGCAAGGTGGCCAGCAAAAATTTCAGAGCCATCCGACCGGTAAAATGCTGGATATCCTTTGCCGGGTCTGCGCTAAAGAGCCCCTGGCTGGCGGCCCAGAACAGCCATATAAAAGGAAGCAGCCCGGCCAGGTGCAGCAGTACTTTCAGCCAGGTAATCTGTTTTGCCGTTAAACGCACTCAGAAGTTCTCCCGTAAATTGAGACCACGGTAAAGCGAGGCCACTTCATCCGCATAGCCGTTAAACAGCAGCGTCGGCTGGCGCTTCACGTCCAGCGCACCGCCGGAACCGATAAACCGCTCGGTTGCCTGCGACCAGCGCGGATGATCCACGTGCGGGTTCACGTTGGCGAAGAAGCCGTATTCGTCCGGGGCCGCCAGATTCCAGGTGGTTGGCGGACGCTCGCGGGTAAGCTTAATGCTGACGATAGATTTAATCCCTTTGAAACCATATTTCCAGGGTACGGTTAAACGGATGGGGGCTCCGTTCTGCGGCGGAAGCGCTTTGCCATAAACGCCGACGGTCAGCAGGGTAAGAGGGTGCATCGCTTCGTCGAGGCGTAACCCTTCCACATACGGATACTCAAGCCCGCCGCCGATAAACCGATCTTTCTGCCCGGGCATCTCGTCCGGCGCATAGCGCGTCTGGAAAGCGACATATTTTGCGTTGCTGGTGGGCTCAACCATCGCCAGCAGTTTATGCAGCGGGAAGCCTACCCAGGGCACCACCATCGACCACGCTTCAACACAGCGCATGCGATAGATACGCTCTTCGAGCGGGAAACGGGTGATGAGATCGTGGTGGTCCAGCGTCAGGGGTTTCGCCACTTCGCCATCAATCTTCAGCGTCCACGGATCGGTTTTAAGGCTTCCGGCGTTCGCGGCAGGATCGGCCTTATCGAGACCAAATTCGTAGAAGTTGTTGTAGCCGGTGACTTTATCTTCCGGCGTGAGCGTCAGTTTGTTTTGCCATTGGGCGGGTTTGGTAAAGGTGAGCGGGGCGCCGGAAGGGGCCTTCGGCCGATCGTTGCCTTTAAACCAGTCGAGCAGGTCGGCGTGTGCCGCCGGAGAGAGCGTCAGGGCAGTGGCGCTGATGCCAAGCATTTTCAGGATCTGGCGGCGCTGTAACATAAAGACAGACTCGGACGTTACGTCGGCTTCCGTCAGTTTTCGGTTTTTCATGGCATCCTCCGTCATGCGTTTTTCTAAGCATGACGGAGGAGAGGGATTCGCGCGAATATGTCACGAAAATTTGAAGATTAGGCGATTTTCACTAGCGCACGACCGTGGAACTGGTTGTCCATGATCTTACTGGCGTATTCTGGCGCCTGGCTCAGGGTTATCTCCGTTGCGCTCTGGGTATAGAAAGATTCAGGCAGATCGCGCACCAGCCGCTCCCAGGCTTCATGACGACGAGCCGGCGGGGTCATCACGGAATCCACACCCTGCAGGCGTACGTTACGCAGAATAAATGGCATCACGGTGGTTGGCAGGGCAAATCCGCCCGCCAGACCGCAGGCTGCCACGCAGCCGCCGTAGTTCATCTGCGCCAGGACTTTTGCCAGCACCTTATCACCGACGGTATCCACCGCCCCTGCCCAAACCTGTTTTTCCAGCGGGCGGGTTTCGGCAAATTCGTCGCGGCTGAGAATGCGGCTGGCACCGAGCTGGCGCAGATAGTCATGGGTGCTTTCACGGCCGGAAACCGCAGCGACCTGATAGCCCAGCTTGTGCAGCAGCGTGACCGCCGTGCTGCCCACGCCGCCGCTGGCGCCAGTGACGACAATTTCACCCCACTCAGGGCGGATACCCGCATCTTCCAGCGCCATCACGCACAGCATGGCGGTAAAGCCTGCCGTGCCGACGATCATCGCCTTGCGGCCATCCATGCCTTTCGGCATTGGCACCAGCCAGTCGCCCTTCACGCGCGCCTGCGTTGCCAGCCCGCCCCAGTGATTTTCACCTACGCCCCAGCCGGTAAGCAGCACCTGCTGGCCCGCATGGAAACGCGGATCTTCGCTGGTATGAACCCGGCCTGCGAAATCAATCCCCGGCACCATAGGGAAATTTCGGATGATTTTACCCTTACCGGTAATAGCCAGCGCGTCTTTATAATTTAAACTGGACCAGTCGATGTCGACGGTTACTTCGCCTTCCGGCAGGCGACTCTCTTCAACCGCCTGCACTGAGGCAAGCGTTTTGCCGTCCTGCTGTTCTAAGATCAAAGCCTGCATACGGGGGTCCTCTCGACTCAGATGATTGGAAAATAATTTCTGAAGACTATACTCGCTCAGGGAAACGCAATGCCGATTTAACGCAATAAATTGCCAGATACGCCCGATTTGGTAGTATGCCGCATTTGAAATGCAAGTTAGCGCTTACTCGCTACCCCATCAACCCACGGAGTAATCTCAAGGATGCGATTAACGACGAAGTTCTCGGCTTTTATCACCTTGCTGACGGGGCTTACCATTTTTGTCACGCTTATGGGCTGCTCCCTGAGCTTTTACACCGCCATTCAGGACAAGCTGGTTAACCGGGTACAGTCTGTTGCATCGGTGATTGATACGCGTCTGCTGACGACGCCGCTGCCGGCGCTCTCCCGTGAGCTCGATGAGTTGATGGTACCTGTTGATATCGTTCAGATCGACATTCTGCAAGGAAAGCACCGTGTTTTAAGCCATGAACGGCCGGGAAGTTATCTGCCCGCGGGCGTGGTGAGCCAGTATCGGGACGTGACGGTGCACTCCCTTAAAAATCCGGGGATGACCATACACATGGTCTACCTCGATCCGATGGCGAGCTATTTCCGTTCCATGATGACCACCGCGCCGCTCACCGTCGCCGTTGCGTTTATCGTCCTGCTGATCTTTCTCGCGGTCCGCTGGCTGCGCCGCCAGCTCTCCGGCCAGGAGCTGCTGGAGATGCGCTCTGTGCGGATCCTTAACGGTGAACGCGGCCCGCAGGTGCGTGGCTCCGTCCACGAGTGGCCGTCGCGCGCCAGCAGCGCGCTGGATACCCTGCTCTCCGAAATCCAGTTTGCCAGCGATCAGCGCAGCCGTATGGATACGCTGATCCGCTCTTATGCGGCGCAAGATAATAAAACCGGCCTTAACAACCGTCTGTTCTTTGATAATCAGCTCGCCACGCTGCTCGACGATTCAGAAAAAGTGGGGACACACGGGGTGGTGATGATGATTCGCCTGCCCGATTTCGATCTCCTGCGCGACACCTGGGGACAGCGGGTCGCGGAAGAAAACCTCTTTACGCTGATCAACCTGCTCTCCACCTTTATTATGCGCTACCCGGGCGCGCTGCTGGCCCGCTATCACCGCAGCGACTTTGCCGTATTGTTGCCTCACCGCACGCTGAAGGAGTCGGAAAGCATCGCCAGCCAGCTGCTGAAGGCGGTGGATGCGCTGCCGCAGAGCAAAATGCTCGACAGGGACGATATGGTCCACATGGGGATCTGCGCCTGGCGTGGCGGACAATCCACGGAACAGGTGATGGAGCATGCGGAAGCCGCTACCCGCAACGCCGTGTTGCAGGGGGCGAACGGGTGGGCGGTTTATGATGACTCGCTGCCGGAAAAAGGGCGCGGCAACGTGCGCTGGCGAACGCTGATTGAGCAAATGCTCAGCCGCGGCGGGCCACGTATTTATCAAAAACCCGCGGTCATGAAAAACGGCAACGTTCATCACCGTGAACTGATGTGTCGTATTTTTGACGGTACGGAAGAGGTCATCTCTGCGGAATATCTGCCGATGGTGCTGCAATTTGGCCTGTCCGAAGAGTATGACCGCCAGCAAATTACCCGGCTGATTCCGTTTTTATCCTTCTGGCCTGAAGAAAACCTGGCGTTACAGGTCACCGTGGAGTCGTTAATACGCCCACGTTTTCAGCGCTGGCTACGTGATACATTAATGCAATGCGAAAAATCGCAACGCAAACACATTATTTTTGAACTTGCTGAGGCCGACGTAGGTCAACACATCAGCCGGTTACGTCCGGTGGTACGTTTGATCAATGCGCTGGGTGCGCGAGTAGCGGTGACGCAGGCAGGTTTAACGCTGGTCAGTACCAACTGGATCAAGGAGCTGGATGTGGAGTTATTAAAGCTACATCCGGGGCTGGTAAGGAATATTGAGAAGCGTACGGAAAACCAGCTGCTGGTACAGAGTCTGGTTGAAGCATGCAAGGGAACGCGAACACAAGTATTTGCCGCGGGCGTGCGCTCCAGAAGCGAATGGCAGATGTTAACAGAGCGCGGTGTGATGGGTGGTCAGGGGGATTTTTTTGCTGCCTCTCAACCGCTTGACACCAACGTGAAAAAATATTTGCAAAGATACTCTGTTTGACCTGCCGTTTACGCTGTTTTCACGTAGAATATCGCGCCTGTAGCTTTGAGTATGTCGAGCAAAAAGCCAGTGAACGACCTGTAACGGGTTACAAACGTCAGTGGGGAACGCTACTGTTTACTCAGCCCTGAGGGAGTCAGGGGATGGTTTTGTAACATCAGGAAACGTACTGCACAAATTTTCACCGTTGCAGATGATTTTTGCGCCTTGTCGCTGCTGCGTGTGGTTGGTAAAGTAAGCGGATTTTGTTTTCCGCCCCAGCTTTCAGGATTATCCCTTAGTATGTTGAAAAAATTTCGTGGCATGTTTTCCAATGACCTGTCCATTGACCTGGGTACCGCGAATACCCTTATTTATGTAAAAGGACAAGGCATCGTATTGAATGAGCCTTCTGTTGTGGCCATTCGTCAGGATCGTGCGGGCTCGCCGAAAAGCGTGGCCGCTGTGGGTCATGACGCGAAGCAGATGCTGGGTCGTACCCCTGGCAACATCGCCGCCATTCGCCCAATGAAAGACGGCGTTATCGCCGACTTCTTCGTGACTGAAAAAATGCTTCAGCACTTCATCAAGCAGGTTCACAGCAACAGCTTCATGCGTCCAAGCCCGCGTGTTCTGGTGTGTGTGCCGGTTGGCGCAACCCAGGTAGAACGTCGCGCAATCCGTGAATCTGCCCAGGGTGCAGGTGCACGTGAAGTGTTCCTGATTGAAGAGCCAATGGCTGCAGCCATCGGTGCGGGCCTGCCTGTTTCCGAAGCTACCGGTTCTATGGTGGTGGATATCGGTGGTGGTACCACTGAAGTGGCCGTTATCTCTCTGAACGGCGTAGTCTACTCCTCTTCCGTACGTATCGGTGGTGACCGCTTCGATGAAGCCATCATTAATTATGTGCGCCGTAACTACGGCTCTCTGATCGGTGAAGCCACCGCAGAGCGTATCAAACACGAAATCGGCTCTGCGTACCCGGGCGATGAAGTGCGCGAGATCGAAGTACGTGGCCGTAACCTGGCGGAAGGTGTTCCACGCGGTTTTACCCTGAACTCCAACGAAATTCTGGAAGCACTGCAGGAACCACTGACGGGCATCGTGAGCGCGGTAATGGTTGCGCTGGAACAGTGTCCACCAGAGCTGGCGTCCGATATCTCCGAGCGCGGTATGGTTCTGACCGGTGGTGGTGCGCTGCTGCGTAACCTCGACCGCCTGTTAATGGAAGAGACAGGTATTCCTGTCGTAGTTGCAGAAGATCCACTGACTTGCGTCGCCCGTGGTGGTGGCAAGGCGCTGGAAATGATCGACATGCACGGCGGCGATTTGTTCAGCGAAGAGTAGTCGAGTTTGAGAGGGTAGCAATTTGCTACCCTTTCTCTCTGACGCGAGAATACGCATAGCCTATGAAGCCAATTTTTAGCCGTGGCCCATCGCTACAGTTTCGCCTCATCCTGGCGGTTCTGGTTGCGCTTGGGGTCATTATTGCCGATAGCCGCCTCGGTACGTTCAGCCAGATCAGAACGTACATGGATACCGCCGTCAGTCCTTTCTACTTTGTTTCAAATGGTCCCCGTGAACTGCTCGACTCCGTTTCTCAAACGCTGTCTTCGCGCGACCAACTCGAACTCGAAAACCGGGCATTACGTCAGGAACTGCTGCTCAAAAACAGCGAACTGCTGATGCTGGGGCAATACAAGCAGGAAAACGCGCGTCTGCGTGAACTGCTCGGCTCGCCGCTGCGTCAGGATGAGCAGAAAATGGTCACGCAGGTAATCTCCACCGTGAACGACCCCTACAGCGATCAGGTTGTGATCGACAAAGGGAGCGTGAACGGGGTGTATGAAGGTCAGCCTGTTATCAGTGATAAAGGCGTCGTGGGCCAGGTTGTTGCCGTGGCCAAACTGACCAGCCGCGTGCTGCTGATTTGCGATGCCACGCATGCGCTGCCGATCCAGGTCCTGCGCAACGACATCCGCGTGATTGCGGCCGGTAACGGCTGTACGGACGACCTGCAGCTGGAACACCTGCCGGCTAACACGGATATCCGCGTGGGCGACGTGCTGGTGACGTCCGGCCTGGGTGGACGCTTCCCTGAAGGCTATCCGGTTGCGGTGGTCTCTTCGGTCAAGCTGGATACTCAGCGTGCCTATACCGTGATTCAGGCGCGTCCAACCGCCGGTTTGCAGCGTCTGCGCTATCTGCTGCTGCTGTGGGGCGCCGATCGTAACGGTGCTAATCCGATGACGCCTGAAGAGGTGCATCGCGTAGCAAATGAGCGCCTGATGCAGATGATGCCGCAGGTTCTCCCGCCTGCGGATTCCATGGGGCCGCCTGCGCCAGTACCGGCGCCGGCAACCGGGTTAACGCAGCCGCTGCCGGATGCGCCGCCACCGCCTAAACTCTCTTCGGGAGGGCAGTAGTGGCAAGCTATCGCAGCCAGGGACGCTGGGTCATCTGGCTCTCGTTTCTCATTGCACTGTTACTGCAAGTGATGCCCTGGCCGGATGACATTCTCGTTTTCCGGCCAAACTGGGTATTGCTCATTTTACTCTACTGGATCCTTGCCCTGCCGCATCGCGTAAATGTCGGCACAGGTTTCGTGATGGGTGCCATACTGGATCTCATTAGCGGCTCTACGCTTGGCGTGCGCGCCTTGTCCATGAGCATTATTGCGTACCTCGTCGCACTCAAATTCCAGCTCTTTCGTAACCTTGCGCTCTGGCAACAGGCCCTGGTGGTGATGCTATTGTCGCTCGCTGCGGATATCGTTGTTTTCTGGGCAGAGTTTTTAGTGATCAACGTCTCTTTCCGACCGGAAGTGTTCTGGAGTAGTGTAGTAAACGGTGTGCTCTGGCCATGGTTATTCCTGCTGATGCGTAAGGTTCGCCAGCAGTTTGCTGTGCAATAAAAGGTTTCTATGACGTCTTTGTATCTCGCTTCCGGCTCCCCGCGCCGTCAGGAACTCCTGACGCAGCTAGGGGTCTCTTTTGAACGCATCGTTACCGGCATTGAAGAAAAACGTGCTGAAGGCGAAAGCGCTCAACAGTACGTGTCTCGCCTGGCGCGCGAGAAAGCGCAGGCGGGCGTGGCCAGTGTGCCACGCGATCTTCCCGTGCTGGGAGCAGATACCATCGTGATTCTGAACGGTGAAGTGCTTGAGAAACCGCGCGACGCCGATCATGCGGCGCGCATGCTGCGCAAAATGTCCGGACATACGCATCAGGTGATGACGGCCGTCGCACTGGCTGACAGCCAGCACGTGCTGGATTGCCTGGTGGTGACAGAAGTAACGTTCAGAGTACTTACCGACGACGACATTGCCGCTTATATTGCCAGCGGTGAACCAATGGATAAAGCAGGTGCATACGGTATTCAGGGGCTGGGTGGCTGTTTTGTCAGGAAGATTAATGGCAGCTATCACGCCGTAGTCGGCTTACCGCTGGTGGAAACGTATGAGTTGCTGAGCAATTTTAACTCACTGCGTGAGGGAAGGGATAATTATGACGGCTGAATTGTTGGTAAACGTAACGCCATCGGAAACCCGTGTGGCCTATATTGATGGTGGCATTCTTCAGGAAATTCATATTGAGCGTGAAGCGCGGCGCGGAATAGTAGGCAATATCTACAAAGGTCGTGTCAGTCGTGTACTACCGGGTATGCAGGCGGCTTTTGTAGATATTGGACTGGATAAGGCGGCGTTTTTACATGCCTCCGATATCATGCCGCACACCGAGTGCGTCGCGGGCGAAGAGCAAAAGCAGTTTGCCGTGCGCGATATTTCTGAACTGGTACGTCAGGGACAGGATCTGATGGTGCAGGTGGTGAAAGATCCCCTCGGCACCAAAGGCGCCCGTCTGACCACCGACATCACCTTACCTTCCCGCTATCTGGTCTTTATGCCCGGCGCGTCGCACGTGGGCGTTTCGCAGCGTATTGAGAGCGAAACCGAGCGCGAGCGGCTGAAGAAAGTGGTCAGCGCCTACTGCGATGAGCAGGGCGGGTTTATCATCCGTACCGCTGCGGAAGGGATCAGCGAAGAAGATCTGGCCTCGGATGCGGCTTACCTGAAGCGCGTCTGGACCAAGGTGATGGAGCGTAAAAAACGCAACCAGACCCGCTACCAGCTCTACGGTGAACTGGCGCTTGCCCAGCGCGTTCTGCGTGACTTTGCCGATGCGCAGCTCGACCGCATTCGCGTGGACTCGCGCCTGACCTATGAAGCGCTGCTGGAATTTACCGCCGAGTATATCCCGGAGATGCCTGGCCTGCTGGAGCATTATTCAGGACGTCAGCCGATCTTCGATCTCTATGATGTCGAAAACGAGATCCAGCGTGCGCTGGAGCGTAAGGTCGAGCTGAAGTCCGGCGGCTATCTGATCATCGATCAGACCGAAGCGATGACCACCGTCGATATCAACACCGGCGCGTTTGTCGGCCATCGCAACCTGGATGACACCATCTTCAACACCAACATCGAAGCCACGCAGGCGATTGCGCGCCAGCTTCGTCTGCGCAATCTGGGCGGCATTATCATCATCGACTTCATCGATATGAGTAATGAAGACCATCGTCGCCGCGTGCTGCACTCGCTCGAGCAGGCGCTGAGTAAAGATCGCGTGAAAACCAGCATCAACGGCTTCTCACAGCTGGGGCTGGTGGAAATGACGCGTAAGCGTACCCGTGAAAGCGTTGAGCATGTGCTGTGTAATGAATGCCCTACCTGCCATGGACGCGGAACGGTAAAGACGGTTGAGACCGTCTGCTACGAAATTATGCGTGAAATCGTTCGTGTCCATCATGCCTACGACTCCGATCGTTTTCTGGTCTATGCTTCCCCTGCGGTGGCTGAAGCGCTGAAAGGCGAAGAGTCGCACGCGCTGGCGGAAGTGGAAATCTTTGTCGGCAAACAGGTAAAAGTACAAATTGAACCGCTCTATAACCAGGAGCAGTTTGACGTCGTGATGATGTAAGACGCAGTACGCTGCGTGACGAAAGCTGACAAGGAGAGATGCGTGAGGCGATTGCCGGGGATTTTATTGCTTACAGGGGCAACGCTGGTCGTGATTGTCGCGTTGCTCGTGAGCGGGCTACGCCTCGTATTACCGCATCTGGACAGCTGGCGTCCGCAGCTGCTGGCTAAAATCGAATCCACCACCGGCGTGCCGGTGAACGTAAGCCAGATTAGCGCTAACTGGCAGAATTTTGGCCCGACGCTCGATGTCCGGGATATCAACGCCAGCCTGAAAGATGGCGGCTACCTGAAAATCAAACGCGTAATCCTGGCGCTGGACGTCTGGCAAAGCCTGCTGCATCTGCGCTGGCAGTTTCGCGATCTCACCTTTTATCAACTCCAGTTTCTGACCAATACGCCGCTGTCTGGCGGCGATAGCGGTCAGGGTCTTGAAGCCAACCGCTTCAGCGATCTTTTCCTCCGCCAGTTCGATCATTTCGATCTGCGCGACAGCGAAGTGAGCTTTATTACCCTTTCCGGCCAGCGCGCCGAACTGGCGATCCCTCAGCTGACTTGGCTCAACGGTAAAGAACGTCACCGCGCCGAGGGGCAGGTCAATCTCTCAAGCCTGAACGGCCAGCACGGCGTGATGCAGGTGCGCATGGATCTGCGGGACGACGACGGCCTGTTAAACAACGGCAAAGTCTGGCTGCAGGCCGACGATGTGGACGTGAAGCCGTGGCTGGGCGACTGGATCCAGCAAAATATGCAGCTGGAGACTGCCCGCTTCAGCCTTGAAGGCTGGCTGACCCTGACCAAAGGCGAATTTGCCAGCGGCGATATCTGGCTCAAGCAGGGGGGCGCAAGCTGGAAAGGCGAAAAACGGCAGCATCAGCTTTCCGTCGATAACCTCACCGCGCACGTGACGCAGGAGAAAGAGGGCTGGCAGTTTGCCATTCCGGATACGCGTATCACCATGGACGGCAAGCCGTGGCCGCGCGGTGCGCTGACGCTGGCCTGGATGCCGGAGCAGGACGTCGGCGGCGCGGCCAGTAAACGCAGCGATGAGCTGCGCATCCGCGCCAGTAACCTGGATTTGGCAGCCATTGAAGGCCTGCGCTCGATGGCGGCAAAGCTCTCTCCGGATCTGGGCGAGATCTGGCTGGCAACGCAGCCGAGCGGGACGATCGATGCTCTGGGGCTGGACATCCCGCTTCAGGCGACGGAAAAAACGCGCTTCCAGGCCACATGGAAAGATCTTGCCTGGAAGCAGTGGAAGCTGCTGCCGGGGGCGGAACACTTTAGCGGCAAGCTGGAAGGCAGCGTGGAAAACGGCAGGCTGACGGTTGATATGCACGACGCCAAAATGCCTTACGAAACGGTCTTCCGCGCGCCGCTGGAAATCGAACAGGGCAGCGCGGTGCTTAACTGGCTCCGTAACGACAAGGGTTTCCAGCTTGATGGCCGCCATATCGATGTGAAAGCCAAAGCGGTGCACGCGCGCGGCGATTTCCGCTATCTGCAGCCTGAAGGTGATGAGCCGTGGCTGGGCATTCTGGCCGGGATCAGCACCGATGACGGCTCTCAGGCCTGGCGCTACTTCCCGGAAAACCTGATGGGAAAAGCCCTGGTAGACTATCTCAGCGGCGCGATTCAGGGCGGTCAGGCGGACAATGCCACGCTGGTCTATGGCGGTAATCCGCATCTTTTCCCGTACAAACATAATGAAGGCCAGTTCCAGGTGCTGGTGCCGCTGCATAACGCGACCTTCGCTTTCCAGCCCGGCTGGCCCGCGCTGAAAGACCTGGATATCGAACTCAACTTCCTCAATGACGGACTATGGATGAAGTCCGACAGCGTGGCGCTGGGCGGCGTGACGGCCAGCAACCTGACGGCCAACATCCCGGACTACTCAAAAGAGATGCTGCTGATTGATGCCGATATCAACGGTCCGGGCAAAGCGGTGGGACCGTACTTTGAGGAGACGCCGCTGAAGGAGTCGCTGGCGGCGACGCTTCAGCAGCTGCAGCTTGATGGCGATGTGAATGCTCGCTTACATCTTGATATCCCGCTGGACGGGGAGATGACCACCGCCAAAGGCGACGTCCGCCTGAAGAACAACAGCCTGTTCATCAAGCCCCTTGAGAGCACGCTGAAAAATCTCAGCGGGCAGTTCAGCTTTGAGAACGGTAACCTGAAGAGCGAGCCGCTTACGGCCAGCTGGTTTAATCAGCCCGTGAATATTGACTTCACGACTACCGAAGGTGAAAAGGCCTATCAGGTGGCCGTCAATCTGGACGGCAACTGGCAGCCAGCACGAATGGACGTCCTGCCGAAGCCTATTGAGGCGTCAGTGGAGGGGGCGGTCGCCTGGCAGGGTAAAGTGGCAATCGACCTGCCTTATCACGCGGGTGCCCGGTATAAGGTCGACATTACGGGCGATCTGAAAAACCTTCACAGCCAGCTGCCTGCGCCGCTGGATAAACAGTCCGGACAGCCGCTGCCGGTAAAGCTGAACGTCGATGGCAACCTGAACAGCTTCGAGCTGACCGGCAGCGCGGGTGGGACAAACCACTTCAACAGCCGCTGGCTGCTTAACCGCAAGCTCACCCTCGACAAAGCCATCTGGACAACGGATAGCCGCTCCACTCCGCCGCTGCCGGAGCAGCCGGGCATTGAGCTGAACCTCCCGCCGATGGACGGTGCAGAGTGGCTGGCGCTGTTCCAGAAAGGCGTTGGGCAAAACGTTGATGAAACCGCCCAGTTCCCGCAGGCCATTACCGTACGTACGCCGTCGCTGATGCTGGGCGGGCAGCAGTGGAACAACCTGAGCATTGTCTCGCAGCCTGGCGCTAACGGTACGAAGGTGGAGGCCCAGGGCAGAGAGATCAACGGTACGCTGACCATGCGCAATCACGCGCCGTGGCAGGCGGCGATCCGCTATCTCTACTACAACCCGGCAGCCGCCGCGAGCGATAAAGACAAACCGGCAGAGACGTCGCCGCTGAGCCATACCTCCCGCGTCGATTTTAGCGGCTGGCCCGATCTCCAGCTGCGCTGTGCGGAGTGCTGGCTGTGGGGGCAGAAATATGGCCGTATCGACGGTGATTTCACTATTCAGGCAAACACGCTTACGCTCTCCGGCGGCCTGGTTGATACCGGCTTTGGCCGCATGACGGCTGCGGGGGAATGGGTGAATAAGCCAGGCGAGCAGCGAACGTCCCTGAAGGGCGACATTAAAGGCAATAAACTGGACGCGGCAGCCAATTTCTTTGGTATCAGCACGCCGCTGCGCGGCTCGTCATTTGACGTCAATTACGATCTTCACTGGCGTGACGCCCCGTGGAAGCCGGATGAGGCCTCGCTGAACGGCATTCTGAAAACCCACTTTGGCAAAGGTGAAATTGCCGACGTGAGCACGGGGCGCGCCGGGCAGATCCTGCGCCTGCTGAGTTTTGACGCGCTGCTGCGCAAGCTGCGCTTCGATTTCAGCGATACCTTCAGCGAAGGTTTCTACTACGATTCCATTCGCAGCACGGCGTGGATCAAGGACGGCGTTCTGCATACGGACGACACGCTGGTGGATGGCCTGGAAGCGGATATCGCCATGAAAGGCTCCGTCAACCTCGTGCGCCGCGAGCTGGATATGGAAGCCGTGGTGGCACCGGAAATTTCCGCAAGCGTGGGCGTTGCGGCGGCCTTTGTGGTGAACCCGATTGTCGGTGCGGCGGTGTTTGCCGCCAGTAAAGTGCTGGGGCCACTCTGGAGCAAGGTCTCCATTCTGCGCTACCGCATTACCGGTCCGGTAGATAAACCGCAGATTAACGAGGTGCTGCGCCAGCCGCGCAAAGAAGCACAGCAATGATTTGACGTGGGCAGGTAATTGCCTCACTCTCAATAAATACGATCTTTATACCGCCACGGGCGGCAACGAACGAGTAGCAATACGATGAGTCTGAACCTGGTAAGTGAACATTTGCTCGCAGCGAACGGCCTGAGCCATCAGGACCTGTTCTCCATTCTTGGTCAACTGACCGAACGCCGTCTCGACTACGGCGACCTTTATTTCCAGTCGAGCTACCACGAATCCTGGGTTTTAGAAGACAGCATCATCAAAGATGGCTCCTACAACATCGACCAGGGCGTCGGCGTCCGTGCCGTCAGCGGCGAGAAAACCGGTTTTGCCTATGCCGATCAGATTAGCCTCACCGCACTTGAGCAGAGCGCGCAGGCCGCGCGTACCATTGTGCGTGATACCGGCGATGGCCGCGTGAAAACCCTGGGAGAAGTGCAGCACTCTGCGCTCTATACCAGCATCGATCCGCTGCAGAGCATGAGCCGTGAAGAGAAGCTGGATATCCTGCGTCGCGTGGACAAAGTCGCCCGCGCGGCGGACAAACGCGTGCAGGAAGTTTCTGCCAGCCTGAGCGGCGTGTATGAGTTGATTCTGGTTGCGGCAACGGACGGTACCCTGGCGGCAGATGTTCGCCCGCTGGTGCGTCTCTCCATCAGCGTGCAGGTCGATGACGACGGCAAGCGCGAGCGCGGCTCAAGCGGCGGCGGCGGTCGTTTCGGCTATGACTGGTTCCTGGGCGACGTTGACGGTGAAGCACGCGCTGACGCGTGGGCAAAAGAAGCCGTGCGCATGGCGCTGGTAAATCTGAATGCCGTCGCGGCGCCGGCGGGCTCATTCCCGGTGGTGCTGGGCGCTGGCTGGCCGGGCGTGCTGTTGCACGAGGCGGTGGGCCACGGTCTTGAAGGCGACTTTAACCGTCGCGGGACGTCCGTATTCAGCGGTCAGATTGGGCAGCTCGTCTCCTCCGAACTGTGTACCGTGGTGGATGACGGCACCATGCTCGATCGCCGCGGCTCGATTTCCATCGACGATGAAGGCACCCCGGGCCAATACAACGTGCTGATCGAAAACGGCGTGCTGAAAGGCTACATGCAGGACAAACTCAACGCGCGCCTGATGGGCGTAGCGCCGACAGGCAACGGACGCCGTGAATCTTACGCGCACCTGCCGATGCCGCGCATGACCAACACATACATGCTGCCGGGCAAATCCACGCCGCAGGAGATTATCGAATCCGTTGATTACGGTATCTTTGCGCCAAACTTTGGCGGCGGCCAGGTGGACATCACCTCCGGTAAGTTTGTTTTCTCCACGTCAGAAGCGTATCTGATCGAGAAAGGCAAAGTGACCAAAGCGGTGAAAGGCGCGACGCTGATTGGCTCCGGTATTGAAGCCATGCAGCAGATCTCCATGGTCGGCAACGATCTGAAGCTGGATAACGGCGTAGGTGTCTGCGGTAAAGAGGGCCAGAGCCTGCCGGTTGGCGTGGGCCAGCCAACGCTGAAAGTGGACAACCTGACGGTGGGCGGCACGGCCTGACCTGACCCTGCATAAAAAAAATGGCGCTACTGATGTAGCGCCTTTTTTTTAACGTAAGTTACCCAGCGGTATCTCCGGATCCGGCTCGTGAGTGATGCGGTTACGCAAGTCACGACGAATGATTTCGATCGACCAGAACCAGACCAGATGGCCCACGATCTCTGACACGTGTTCATACCACGGCAGCTCAAATAGCGGTGGCGTCAGCCCCATCAGAGGGAAGGAGATCATATGCACAAAAAGCTGAGCTAACGCGCCCGCCAGCAAACCCTGCCAGAGTTTAATTTTCGGGAAGACTTCAGCCACTACACAATAACCTACAGCGAACACGATTGAGAAAATAATATGTGTTACGCCGACCCAGTTAAATATATGCCCGGCAAATGTATAAACCGCCGCGTTAGGATCGACGACGCCCAGCCAGTCGCGTAAAAATACATAGGGAGGGTTTAAAAAATTTCGTGAGCAGTCAATCTGGCTGGCGGCTCTTATTAATTGCTCGGGCCCGCATGCGCCGGTGAATAAATCGGTGGGGCTGCGTGGCGGAAGCGGTACTTCGGCTCCCCATTTGACAAAGGCGGAGACAATCCCTGCAATTAAACCAATGAACGCGGCGAGCCCATAGCGCCTGCGTGAAGGCGGTGTTTGTTCAAATAGATTCATTTCTTTTCCTTGTTTAACGTCATCCTGCGGAATGCATTTTATTATTCATATAAGCAACAAATTAATAACAGTCTGAAAGGCAGACTGTTATTAAGGTAAAGGGCAGGCGGCGGCAGTGTCAATTCTCTATTCCTGATAGTGACGAAGCAATATTCCAGAATGCTGAGGGGTTTCATCCTGGAAATATTCATCGCTCATATACTTTCAGCGTTAAATCGTTATTCCTTCCTTCTTCCCCGCATCCCCTGAAACAGTTCCGCCACGTCCACAAAATACTCGGTCAGATAGTTAATACACACCTGTACCTTGAGCGGGAGTTTGTCTTTTTCGGTATACAGGGCGTACACCGGACGCGGATCGGACTGGTAGCGCGGGAAGAGGATCTCCAGCACGCCGCTGTTGATCTCGTTGATCACCCACATTAACGGCACGTAGGCGATCCCGGCACCGGCCACCAGCCAGCGCGAAATGGTCATCGGATCGTTAGTGACAAACCGTCCTTCCGGCAGCAATTTGGTAGAAATCCCTTCCGGGGCAATCAGCTCAAATTCATTATCGGGCCGCACGCTGTACTCCAGCCACGAGTGGTTGGTGAGATCGGCGGGTTTCTCCGGAACGCCGTACTGCGCCAGATAGCTTTTCGAGGCGCAGACGACCATCGGCATGCTGCCCAGCCTGCGCGAGAACAGGCTGGAATCCTGCAACGCGCCGACGCGGATCACCACGTCCAGCCCGTCGGCAATCAGGTCCGGCGCCGGGATACCCGTCACCAGATTGACGGTAAGCCCAGGGTACTCTTTCAGCATATCCGCGGTCATGGCAGCGAGAACATTTTGTGCCATAGTTGAAGAACACCCGATGCGCAGCGTGCCGATGGGGGTGTTGTTGAAGGCATAGAGCTGTTCGTGAACATCCTGCACTTCAAGCAGCATGCGGCGACAGCCCTGATAGTAAATTTTACCCGCTTCCGTCAGCCCAATGCTGCGGGTACTGCGGTTGAGCAGCTTGACCTGAAGCTCATCTTCCAGTTTGGACACCGTCTGGCTGATGGATGAGACGCTCATCTGAAGCTGGCGGGCAGCGGCGGTAAACGAGCCCAGTTCAACCACTTTGGCGAAGACCGACATGCGTTTTAAACGTTCCATTGTTCACTCTGGCTTAAAAGTGATTTAGATCACATATTATAGATAACAGCATAACAGTTACGTTAATATATTATTAATTACATAACGGCTGCGCCATTCTCGCCCGGCGTTTCTTGCTCTCCTGCGGTGGCGTGCGCTTAAAAATTCTGAAGCCTGCACTCTCTCTTATCAAGGTCAACATGAGTCTGTTTCCCGTTATCGTGGTGTTCGGTCTGTCGTTCCCACCGATATTTTTCGAGCTTCTTTTATCACTGGCGATCTTCTGGCTGGTGCGCAAGGTGCTGGTCCCTACCGGGATCTACGATTTCGTCTGGCACCCTGCATTGTTCAATACCGCGCTGTATTGCTGCCTGTTTTACCTGATATCGCGCATGTTTGTCTGAGGTTGATGTGAAAACGCTAACAAGAAAAATCTCCCGCACTGCCATTACGATGGCGCTGGTTATCCTCGCCTTCATCGCTATTTTCCGCGCCTGGGTTTATTACACCGAATCACCGTGGACGCGTGATGCACGCTTCAGCGCCGATGTGGTGGCAATAGCCCCAGACGTGGCCGGTCTTATCACGGCGGTCAACGTCCACGATAACCAGCTGGTGAAGAAAGATCAGGTCCTGTTCACCATCGACCAGCCTCGTTACCAGAAAGCGCTGGAAGAGGCGGAAGCGGACGTGGCCTATTACCAGGCGCTGGCTGCGGAGAAACGCCGTGAGGCAGGCCGCCGTAATCAGCTGGGCGTTCAGGCAATGTCCCGCGAAGAGATTGACCAGTCCAACAACGTGCTGCAAACCGTGCTGCACCAGCTGGCGAAAGCGCAGGCAACGCGCGATCTGGCGAAGCTCGATCTGGAACGCACCGTGATCCGCGCGCCGTCCGATGGCTGGGTGACCAACCTGAACGTCTATGCCGGGGAATTCATTACCCGCGGCTCAACCGCCGTGGCGCTGGTTAAACAGAACTCCTTCTACGTGCTCGCCTATATGGAAGAGACCAAGCTGGAAGGCGTGCGTCCGGGGTTCCGGGCGGAAATTACGCCGCTCGGCAGCAACCGCGTCTTTAAAGGTACCGTCGACAGCGTTGCTGCAGGGGTAACTAACTCCAGCAGTTCTAACGATGCCAAAGGGATGGCGACGGTAGACTCCAACCTGGAGTGGGTACGTTTGGCCCAGCGCGTGCCGGTGCGCATCCACCTGGATGAACAGCAGGGAAATCTGTGGCCTGCGGGTACCACGGCGACGGTGGTGATTACCGGTGAAAAGGATCGGGATGCCAGCCAGGACTCGTTCTTCCGTAAAATTGCCCACCGCCTGCGCGAGTTTGGTTAATCGCCATGGGTATCTTTTCCATCGCCAGCCAGCACATTCGCTTCGCCGTGAAGCTGGCGTGCGCCATTGTGCTGGCGCTGTTTGTCGGCTTCCACTTCCAGCTTGAAACTCCTCGCTGGGCGGTGTTAACGGCCGCCATTGTCGCGGCGGGTCCTGCCTTCGCCGCGGGCGGGGAGCCCTATTCAGGCGCGATCCGCTATCGCGGTATGCTGCGTATTATCGGGACGTTTATCGGCTGCTTCGCGGCGCTGACCATTATTATTCTGATGATCCGCACCCCGCTGCTGATGCTGATGGTCTGCTGCATCTGGGCGGGTTTCTGCACCTGGATCTCGTCTCTGGTGAAAGTGGAGAACTCTTACGCCTGGGGGCTGGCGGGCTATACCGCGCTGATTATTGTCATCACCATTCAGTCTGAACCGCTGCTCGCCCCGCAGTTTGCGGTTGAGCGCTGCAGCGAGATTGTGATTGGTATTGTCAGTGCGATTGTCGCTGACCTGCTTTTCTCCCCGCGCTCCATCAAGCAGGAAGTCGACCGTGAGCTTGACGCGCTGATTGTTGCCCAGTACCAGCTGATGCAGCTCTGCATTAAGCACGGCGACAGCGAAGAGGTGGATAAAGCCTGGAGCGGGCTGGTACGCCGTACGCAGGCGCTGGAAGGAATGCGCAGCAACCTTAATATGGAGTCCTCGCGCTGGGCTCGCGCGAATCGTCGTCTGAAAGCCCTCAACACCGTCTCTCTGACGCTGATTACCCAGGCATGTGAAACCTATCTGATTCAGAACACCCGGCCGGAAGCGGTCACCGACACGTTTCGCGAACTGTTTGCCGAGCCGGTGGAAACCGTGCAGGACGTGCATAAGCAGCTTAAGCGCATGCGCCGGGTCATTGCCTGGACCGGGGAGCGCGACACGCCTGTAACTATTTACACCTGGGTCGGTGCCGCGACGCGCTACCTGCTGCTGAAGCGCGGTGTGATCGGCAACACCAAAATCAGCGCGGCGGAAGAAGAGGTGCTGCAGGGAGAAGTGGTGATCAAGGCGGAATCCGCCGAGCGCCATCACGCGATGGTCAACTTCTGGCGTACGACCCTTGCCTGCATGCTCGGCACGCTGTTCTGGCTGTGGACGGGCTGGACGTCCGGCAGCGGCGCGATGGTGATGATTGCCGTCGTGACCGCACTGGCGATGCGTCTGCCTAACCCGCGTATGGTCGCCGTTGATTTCCTCTACGGCACCATTGCCGCCCTGCCGATAGGCGCGCTCTATTTCCTGGTCATCATCCCGTCGACGCAACAGAGCATGCTGCTGCTCTGTATTAGCCTGGCGGTAATGGCGTTCTTTATCGGCATTGAAGTGCAAAAGCGGCGCCTGGGATCGCTGGGGGCGCTGGCGAGTACGATTAACATCATCGTGCTCGATAACCCGATGACCTTCCATTTCAGCCAGTTCCTCGACAGCGCGTTAGGTCAGCTGGTGGGCTGTTTCCTGGCCATGATGGTGATACTGCTGGTTCGGGATAACTCGCAGGCAAGAACGGGCCGCGTGCTGTTGAACCAGTTCGTGTCGGCTGCCGTGTCGTCGATGACAACCAATACCGCGCGCCGCAAAGAGAACCACCTGCCCGCGCTCTACCAGCAGCTGTTTTTACTGCTGAACAAGTTCCCAGGCGATATCGCGAAGTTCCGCCTGGCGTTAACCATGATCATCGCGCACCAGCGTCTGCGTAACGCGCCTGTGCCGATCAACGACGACCTGTCGGCCTGGCACCGCCAGCTGCGTCGTACCGCCGATCACGTGCTTTCCGCCAGCAGCGATGACAAACGGCGTCGTTACTTTACGCAGCTGCTTGAAGAGCTCGATATCTATCAGGAAAAGCTCAAGCACTGGGAGGCTCCGCCTCAGGTGACCGAGCCGGTAGGACGGCTGGTGTTTATGCTGCATCGCTACCAGAATGCCCTCACGGATAATTGACAGACGTAAAAAAACCGACGCCAAAAGCGTCGGTTTTTTTGTGGCTATACTTATTCCAGCACGTTCTTACATTTCAGAAAGGGAGAACACATGACGACGCAGGCGCTTCAGGACCACATCCTTTTTCAGACCGGTTATCTGGTCAACGGAATCTGGAAAACGCTGGATACAACCTTTGATGTGCTGAACCCCGCGACCGGTGAGGTCATTGCTAAAGTCGCAAAAGCGGGTAAAGCGCAAACCGAAGATGCTATCGCAGCGGCTACCCAGGCCTTCCCGGCATGGCGTGCCAAAACCGCGAAAGAACGCTCGGCCATTCTCTACCGCTGGTACGAACTGATTATTGAGAATAAAAGCTGGCTCGGGCGGTTGATGACCACCGAACAGGGCAAACCCCTGAAAGAGGCGGAGGGAGAAGTCGAGTACGCCGCCAGCTTTATCCAGTGGTTTGCCGAAGAGGCCAAACGCGCGAACGGTGAAATTATTCCGCCGATCAAGCCCGGCTCACGCATTCTGGCGACCCGTGAACCCATTGGGGTGGTCGCGGCGATTACGCCGTGGAACTTCCCGATGGCCATGCTCACCCGCAAGTTGGGTCCGGCGCTGGCAGCAGGATGTACCGGGGTGATCAAACCGGCCAACAACACGCCGCTCAGCGCCTTTGCGCTGCTTACGCTGGCGAAACAGGCCGGTGTGCCCGACGGCGTGCTCAACGCCGTGGCCGGGAATACGCATGAAATCAGCGATGCGATCATGGCAAGCCGCGACGTGCGTAAAATCTCCTTTACCGGTTCAACCTCCGTCGGCAAGACGCTGGTGCGGAACGCCGCAGAAACCATGAAAAAAGTCTCGATGGAGCTGGGGGGGAATGCCCCGTATATCGTTTTTGAGGATGCGGACATCGACGCGGCGGTAAAGGGGGCGATCGCCAACAAGTTCCGCAATGCCGGGCAGGTCTGCGTCAGCGTGAACCGTTTTTATATTCAGGAAACCGTCTACGACAAATTTGTGAATAAACTCGCCGATGCGGTGAATGCGCTGAAGGTGGGCAATGGTCTTGAGGAGGGGGTGGTCGTCGGGCCGCTGATTGAATCTTCTGCGGTCAACAAGGTGCGTGAGCATGTCGACGATGCCGTTGCCCGGAGCGCAACCGTACTGGCTGGGGGTAAGCCCCATCCGCTTGGCGGGAATTTCTGGATGCCAACCGTACTGGGCGACTGCCATGAAGGCATGAAGCTGGCAGAAGAAGAGACGTTTGGCCCGGTGGCGGCGTGCTTCCGTTTCACCTCGGAAGATGAAGTCATCCAGCGCGCCAACAATACGCCGTATGGGCTGGCGGCTTACTTCTATACCCAGAATCTCTCCCGGGTCTTCCGCGTTTCACAGGCAATCGAGAGCGGGATGATCGGCATTAACGAGTGCGCCGTCTCCACGGAGCTCGGCCCCTTTGGCGGCGTAAAAGAGTCTGGTCTTGGACGAGAGGGCTCCGTGCTGGGGCTGGAAGAGTATCTGGAAGTTAAAACCCTGCATATTGGGGGATTATAATAGACAGGGCGGCATCTGCCGCTCGCCTGGACTGGGTGGCTGGCAATGAAAACCTATACGTTTGATTTTGACGAGATCGACAGTCAGGAAGACTTCTACCGTGAATTTATCCGGGCGTTTGATCTTGAACGGGAAAGCGTGACGAATCTGGATACGCTGTGGGACGTGGTCACCGGCAGTCTGTTGCCGCTACCGCTGGAAATTGAGTTCATCCATTTGCCCGATAAGCTTCGCAGACGTTTTGGCGCGCTGATATTGCTGTTCGATGAAGCGGAAGAAGAGCTTGAAGGGCAGCTGCGCTTTAACGCGCGGCATTGAATGAAAAAAAGCCCCTGACCATGAGGCCAGGGGCAAGTCGTATGATGAGATACGACGAGGGTTTATTTATACAGCTCTGCCGTTGCATGCCAGTGGTCACCCTGATTCAGTTCGGTGACGCGATAGCTGCTGGCGCCTGCTTTTTCAGCTTTGGCGGCAAGTTCGTGACGAATATCCATCGGTGAACCGGTGACAGACGTTACGGAGATGCTGCCCATACGCTGTAGATTTTGTGCCTGGTCGGCATTCACCTGCTGTACGGCTGCGCTTGCGCCGAAAGAGAGAACAGATGCCAGACCGAGGGTTGCGATGATCAATTTGGTTTTCATAGTCTTTACTCCTGAATAGGGTTTTTTTACTCAACGGCGAGAAGGGTTGAACCGCTATTTTTATGCCTGGTGCCGTTGAGTGGAGATTTACGTTTTCAGCTATTACTAAAACTTATTTGTACAGCTCAGCGGTGGCGTGCCAGTGGTCACCGGAACGCGCTTCGATGATGCGATAGGATGACGCACCCTGTTCTTCCGCTTTTTTGTTCAGCATCTCATGCATGTCCATTGGCGATGTGCCGACCGCACCGACAGAAACCGTACCGATAGCCTGGCGGGATTGCGCCTGGTCAGCATTGATAGAGTCAGCCGCGAAAGCACCGAATGACAGGACAGACAGGACGCTCAGCGCCGCTACAGTTGATTTGATTTTCATGATTCTTACCTCGTCGAATTTTTTAGTGGGGTCTTGTTTCGTGACCCTCATCACAAAATCAAGTATACACTAATAACGGCAAAAATTAATACCAGACTAATGGTTTCCCTTGTTATTACGTGTTAACCAGTCTGTTTTTTATAACCAAATTGCATAATATTGGGCGTTTTTTGTCCGCTAGTGGCGGGTATATCTAATTAAATCATATGGATATCCGCTTTTGATTTTTTGTGCGATTTTTTGATTTAGCATTCACCAGATGAATGTTAATGGGTGGTAAAAAGCACTATTTGTCAAAGTGAAGGGCAGTGGAAAAGAGGGGGAAACGCAGCAGAAGCAGAACGATCCCCGCAGCGGCGCTACGGGGAGAGGGAATTAGAGTTCCTGTTCGAACAGAACCAGAATCGCTTCGTGGAGATCTTTCACGGAGAAACCGCTAGCCGGTGTGGTAAAGATGGTGTCATCGCCGGCGATAGTCCCGAGGATACCCTCCGTTTTACCCAGCGAGTCCAGCATGCGGGCAATCAGCTGTGCGGCACCCGGGCTTGTGTGGATCACCACGACGGCGTCGTTATGATCGATATCCAGAACCAGATTCTTGAGCGGGCTGGAGGTGGTCGGCACGCCAAGTTCTGCCGGCAGGCAATAGACCATCTCCATCTTGGCGTTACGGGTACGCACCGCGCCAAATTTCGTTAACATGCGGGAGACTTTCGACTGGTTGATGTTATCGAAGCCTTGTTCCTGCAGCGCCTGAACAATTTCTCCCTGAGAACTGAATTTCTCTTCTTTGAGTAGCGCCTTAAACGCCTTTACTAATTCTTCTTGCTTAGACGAGCTTCGCATAAGTCACCCGGAATATGACGATAGAAACAACATTATTATGCATGTGGATGAATTTTTATGCAAATTATCTACCCAGCGGTAGGCTGAAATAATGTTATGAAAGGGAGTGATTTTATCAGATTTCGTTATCAGAAAACATGCCTGGGTCACGCCGCGCAAATAAGCTTAAAAGTAAATTAAATGTTATCAAAATGATGTTGTTTTGGTGGCGGGGCAGGGTGTATTGTAACCACCTCTTAAAGCGTTGCCCTCTGTCCTCAGATAGTCTTCTGATGAGAGATAAAGTCGCGTGACCTCAAATTCTTTAGCTACGAAAATTGTAATTATTTACTTGCTGAATTATGGTCGCCGCAACGGATTTACAGATACTTAAGTTAACCATAATAAGGAGTTTAGGATGAAAGTCGCAGTCCTCGGCGCTGCTGGTGGTATCGGCCAGGCGCTTGCCCTACTACTGAAAACCCAACTGCCTTCAGGCTCAGAACTCTCCCTGTACGATATTGCCCCGGTAACCCCAGGTGTGGCGGTTGACCTGAGCCACATCCCGACCGCTGTAAAAATCAAAGGCTTCTCCGGTGAAGATGCACGTCCTGCACTGCAGGGTGCCGACGTGGTGCTGATTTCTGCAGGCGTGGCGCGTAAGCCAGGCATGGATCGTTCAGACCTGTTCAACGTCAACGCGGGCATCGTGAAAAACCTGGTGCAGCAGATTGCAGAAATCTGCCCGAAAGCATGCATCGGTATCATCACTAACCCGGTGAACACCACCGTGGCTATCGCGGCAGAAGTGCTGAAGAAAGCGGGTGTTTACGACAAAAACAAACTGTTCGGCGTGACCACGCTGGATATCATCCGTTCCAACACCTTTGTTGCTGAGCTGAAAGGCAAACAGCCAACAGAAGTGGAAGTTCCGGTCATCGGCGGTCACTCTGGCGTCACCATCCTGCCTCTGCTGTCGCAGATCCCAGGCGTGAGCTTCACCGAGCAGGAAGTGGCTGACCTGACTAAACGCATCCAGAACGCGGGCACCGAAGTGGTGGAAGCGAAGGCGGGTGGCGGTTCTGCGACCCTGTCTATGGGCCAGGCTGCTGCACGTTTTGGTCTGTCACTGGTTCGCGCTCTGCAGGGCGAGAAAGGCGTTGTTGAATGCGCTTACGTTGAAGGCGACGGCGAACACGCTCGCTTCTTCTCTCAGCCGCTGCTGCTGGGTAAAAACGGTATCGAAGAGCATAAATCCATTGGTACGCTGAGCGCGTTTGAAAAACACGCGATGGAAGGCATGCTGGATACGCTGAAGAAAGATATCACCCTGGGCGAAGAGTTCGTTAACAAGTAAAACGAACCGTCTCCCGGTAAAAAAAACGGAGCTTATCGCTCCGTTTTTTTATGCCTGTCAGTTAGTGGCCGGGTATTCCTGAATCGTTACCTGCAGCGTCAGTTTCTTATCGTTGCGCATGACCTCAACAGGGATGATAGAACCCGGGCGAATTTCTGCCACCTGATCCATCGTCTCCAGCGCGGAGACCGCTGGCGTGCCGTTGACCGACACAATGACATCATTAACCTGAATACCCGCATTAGCGGCCGGGCCACCAGGCGACACCTCGTTGACCACGATGCCCTGAATCTGATCGATACCGCCGCCCTGGGTATGCATCGGCGCAATTTCACGCCCGCCGATACCGATATAGCCGCGGATCACGCGCCCGTCGCGGATCAGTTTATCCATAATTTTGGTCGCCAGCTGGAACGGAATGGCAAAGCCGATCCCTTCCGGCGTCTCACCGTCGTTACTCTTATCGAACGAGAGGGTGTTGATGCCCATCAGCTCGCCCAGCGAGTTGACCAGCGCACCACCGGAGTTACCGTGGTTGATTGAGGCATCGGTTTGCAGGAAGTTCTGCCGCCCGGAGGGGTTCAAACCGATACGACCGGTCGCGCTGATAATCCCCTGGGTGATGGTCTGGCCCAGGTTGTAAGGGTTACCGATAGCCAGTACGACGTCACCAATATGCGGGGTACGTTTACGGTTGATCGGGATGACCGGCAAACCGCCCGTGGCGTTAATTTTCAGCACGGCCAGGTCGGTCAGGCTGTCAGATCCAACGAGTAACGCCTCAAACACGCGGCCATCCTGCAGGGCGACGATGATCTGGTCGGCATCGTTAATCACGTGCTTGTTGGTAATAATGTAGCCGCGCTCGTCCATGATCACGCCGGAGCCGAGTGTACGGATCTCCAACTGGTTATGGGCTGAAGCATTCAGGCCACGGTTATAGACGTTAACCACGGCAGGTGCGGCACGGCGGACGCCCTGGTTATAGGTGGCCGGCGTTTCATCCGTGCTATCGAACTGGGGAGCCGACAGTTTATTGAACTGACGTAAAGACGGCAGCGCCAGCAGCAGCAGGCCAGCGACAATCAAACCGATGACAATAGAACGTAAGAGCTTTAAAAGCATGATGCGCGTGTCGTTAAAATAGGAACGATTTGCAGCATAACATGAGTTATCCGGACATCACACGCAGCGGTGATGTCCGGGTCGCAAATGCTTAGCGCAACAGAATATAGATAGACTCATTGCCACGCATGACCTGCAGGGCAATAACCGCCGGTTTACTTTCCAGCACCTTGCGCAGTTCGGCAATGGACTGCACGCGATTGCGGTTGACACCGATGATCACGTCATCCTGGTGCAATCCAGCCTGTGCCGCAGGGCTGCTCTTTTCGACGGTGTCGATGCTAATGCCTTTCGTACCGTCCTTCAGCTGCCCATCGCTCAGCGTAGCCCCTTGTAGCGCCGGGGCGATAAGCTCCGCACTGGCCGAGGAAGAGGTGCTCTTATCCAGCGTCACTTCAACGTCAAGCGGCTTACCGTCACGTATCAGGCCCAGCTTCACTTTGGCGCCTGGTTCCGTTGTGGCAATCCGCGAACGCAGTTCTGCAAAGCTGCTCAGCGGTTTGTCGTTCAGGCTGACGATCACATCACCCGACTTCACGCCCGCTTTTGCTGAGCCGGAGTTTGGCAGCACTTCACTGACAAACGCCCCGCGCTGTACGTTGATGTTGAACGCTTTTGCGATATCCGCGCTCATCTCCATACCTTTAATACCCAGCAGCCCGCGTTTGACTTCGCCAAACTGAATGAGCTGTTGAGAGAGGGTTTTGGCCATATTGCTGGGGATAGCAAAACCGATCCCGATGCTGCCGCCGCCCGGGGCCAGAATCGCCGTGTTAATCCCAATCAGCTCGCCGTTCAGGTTAAGCAATGCCCCGCCGGAGTTACCACGGTTGATTGAGGCATCGGTCTGGATAAAGTTTTCCAGCCCTTCCAGATTGAGGCCGCTGCGCCCGAGCGCCGAGACGATCCCGGAAGTCGCGGTCTGCCCTAAACCAAAGGGGTTGCCCACGGCGACGGCAAAATCGCCGACGCGCAGTTTGTCCGAGTCCGCGATGGCAATCTGGGTCAGGTTGCTCGGGTTTTGCACCTGCAGCAGCGCGATGTCGCTCTGGTCATCGCCGCCGATCAGTTTGGCATCAAATTCACGGCCATCGTTCAGCTGGACGCTGATTTTATCGGCCTGGCTGATGACGTGATTGTTGGTCAGAATATAGCCTTTTGCCGCATCAATAATGACGCCAGAGCCCAGGCCTTCAAAAGGCTGCGCCTGCTGGTCCGGAGACTCATCGCCAAAATATTTTTTCAATTCTTCAGGGACGCGTTGGCTTTGTACTGCGGTGCCCTCAACCTGAACGCTGACGACCGCAGGCAACACTTTTTCCAGCATGGGCGCGAGGCTTGGAATGGCCGCCTGGCCAGGTACCTGGGTGGGTATGGCGGCGAATACAGGGACGGACGCCGAGAGAGATAACCCGACACTTAACGCGATAGCGCTCAACAGCTGGTTTTTTTTCTTCATCGATGTTGACTCTCGTAACCTGGAATAAAGGAAAAACGGCCCTAAAAACACGTTGATGTTATTGAATTTTAAACCGCTGAACAATGAGGTGTTTAACTAAATGATAGCTGGGGTCATCAAGAAAGGACGGGCGCAACCGCTGCGCCCGTAAAATAAATTCAGGTTGTGCGATTAATCGCGTTTTACACCGCCGCGCAGCAGGCCGGACGCGCCATCGGAATAGTCGCGAGGCATCTGAACGGGCGCCTGATCGTTACCGGCTTCAGAGTCAGCCAGACGGTTGCGGAATGGGTTGGTTTCCGCCGTCATTTCCGGCAGCAGGCTGCTGGAGCTTTTTGCCATATGTTGATACAGCTGACGATAGTCGGTTGCCATGTTGTCCAGCAGCTCGGCGCTACGGGCAAAATGGCTGACCAGCTCTTCGCGATACTCTTCCAGCTCGGCTTTGTTCTTTTCCAGTTCGTACTGCAGTGACTGCTGCTGACGTAATTTGCGATTACCGAAACGCATGGCCACAGCACCGATGACGATGCCGACGACTAAACCGATTAGCGCATATTCCCAGGTCATGAACTTCTCCCGTTGTCTTGTTGTTCCGTAGGGTGTTGGCTCGGCTCCTGCCTGTGCCTGATAATGCCACTATAACCGCTATTTCTGCAGAAGTGGAATCCTGACGTATCATCGCGTAGTGTAGAACGGCCTTTTTTTCATCAGTCACGTCTGCTGGTGAGCGTTAATTGAAGGAATAACAATAAGATTATGCAAAACCTGTCCCCTGCATCGCGTTATCAACTGGCCCTAAACGAGGGCACTCATCAGCCTGATGACGTTCAACGTGAGGCGGTAAACCGTCTGGAGATGATTTATCAGGAGCTCACGGCAAAACCCGCTGAAGTCGAACAGAACGGTGGGCTAAAGGCGGCGTTTGGGCGGTTGCTCGGTAAAAAAGCGCCACAGGCTCACGCGCCGGTGCGCGGTTTATATATGTGGGGCGGGGTCGGTCGCGGAAAAACCTGGCTGATGGACCTGTTCTATCTGAGCCTGCCCGGCGCACGTAAACAGCGTCTGCACTTCCATCGTTTTATGCTGCGGGTGCATGAAGAGCTGACTGCACTACAGGGCAAGAGCGATCCGCTGGAGATTGTGGCCGACAGGTTCAAGGCGGAAACCGACGTGCTCTGCTTCGACGAGTTTTTTGTGTCTGACATCACCGACGCCATGCTGTTAGGCGGCCTGATGAAAGCGCTTTTTGCCCGCGGGATCACGCTGGTGGCCACGTCGAATATCCCGCCGGATGAGCTCTATCGTAACGGCCTGCAGCGGGCACGCTTCCTGCCCGCCATCGATGCCCTCAAGCAGCACTGCGATATCATGAACGTCGATGCCGGTGTTGACTATCGTCTGCGCACGCTGACCCAGGCGCACCTGTGGCTTTCGCCGTTAAATGCAGAGACCACCCGCGAGATGGATAAACTCTGGCTGGCGCTGGCGGGGGCAAAACGCGAGCACGCCCCGGAACTCGAGATTAACCATCGCCCGCTGCCCACCCTTGGCGTCGAAAACCAAACGCTGGCGGTCTCCTTTACGACGCTCTGCGTGGATGCCCGCAGCCAGCATGACTACATTGCGCTTTCGCGTCTGTTCCACACCGTGATGGTGCTGGGTGTACCGGTGATGACGCGGCTGATGGAGAGCGAAGCACGGCGCTTCATTGCGCTGGTGGACGAGTTTTATGAGCGCCACGTCAAGCTGGTGGTCAGCGCCGAGGTACCTTTATATGAGATTTACCAGGGCGAGCGGCTGAAGTTTGAGTTCCAGCGCTGCCTGTCGCGCTTGCAGGAGATGCAGAGCGAGGAATACCTGAAGCTGGAGCATATGCCGTAAATGCCACCCTCTCCCTGTGGGAGAGGGGCTGGGGGTGAGGGCACCAGACCGCACAATATCTAACCCCGAAAAACCCATTCCAAATCGCATTTAAGGGTCGATCTTTGACCTCAACTTCTCTATAATCTTGCGACCCCACGTTACGAGAAGGTTTTTTTCCCAAAACTTTCTATGTGTCGGCATGTGCTATTCGAAGGGGTAGGTTTGCCGGACTTTGTCGTGTGAGCCTCAACTGACTAAACGTTTGGGTGTTCACCAACGTGTAACTTATTTATTTGGGTAAGCTTTTAATGAAAACTTTTACAGCTAAACCAGAAACCGTACAGCGCGACTGGTATGTTGTTGACGCGACCGGTAAAACTCTGGGCCGTCTGGCTACTGAACTGGCTCGTCGCCTGCGCGGTAAGCATAAAGCGGAATACACTCCGCACGTTGATACCGGTGATTACATCATCGTTCTGAACGCTGATAAAGTTGCTGTAACCGGCAACAAGCGTACTGACAAAGTGTACTATCACCACACCGGCCACATCGGTGGTATCAAAGAAGCGACCTTTGAAGAGATGATTGCCCGCCGTCCTGAGCGTGTGATTGAAATCGCGGTTAAAGGCATGCTGCCAAAAGGCCCGCTGGGTCGTGCTATGTTCCGTAAACTGAAAGTTTACGCAGGCAACGAGCACAACCACGCGGCACAGCAACCGCAAGTTCTTGACATCTAATCGGGATTATAGGCAATGGCTGAAAATCAATACTACGGCACTGGTCGCCGCAAAAGTTCCGCAGCTCGCGTTTTCATCAAACCGGGCAGTGGTAAAATCGTAATCAACCAGCGTTCTCTGGAACAATACTTCGGTCGCGAAACTGCCCGCATGGTAGTTCGCCAGCCGCTGGAACTGGTTGATATGGTAGAAAAACTGGATCTGTACATCACCGTTAAAGGTGGTGGTATCTCCGGTCAGGCAGGTGCGATCCGTCACGGTATCACCCGCGCTCTGATGGAGTACGACGAATCCCTGCGTTCTGAACTGCGTAAAGCTGGCTTCGTTACTCGTGACGCGCGTCAGGTTGAACGTAAGAAAGTGGGTCTGCGTAAAGCACGTCGTCGTCCACAGTTCTCCAAACGTTAATCCATTCTGCTTACGCAGAACGATTGGCGAAAAACCCGCTTCGGCGGGTTTTTTTATGGATAATGCGCAGGTTATCCACAATCTCCATGCATATATCTTCTCTTTTTCCACATTTCCAGAATCCCCTCACCACAAAGCCATCAAAATCTGGTAAACTATCATCCAATTTTCTGCCCAAATATCGGTGAATACTCGATTTTTGTTCGTTTCTTGAACAATGTGTTTTCTCTGGGATGGGCGATACAACATCTGGCTGGCCCCTGTTGGGCTGGTAGCAGTAAAAATTCTGAATATACCTGGAGGTTTTCATGGCTGTCGCTGCCAACAAACGTTCGGTAATGACGCTGTTTTCTGGTCCTACTGACATTTATAGCCATCAGGTTCGTATCGTGCTGGCCGAGAAGGGTGTCAGTTTTGAGATCGAGCATGTGGAAAAGGATAACCCGCCTCAGGATCTGATCGATCTCAACCCGAGCCAAAGCGTACCGACGCTAGTGGATCGCGAGCTGACCCTGTGGGAATCCCGTATCATTATGGAATATCTGGATGAGCGTTTCCCGCATCCGCCGCTGATGCCTGTTTACCCTGTCGCGCGTGGTGAAAGCCGCCTGTACATGCAGCGTATCGAAAAAGACTGGTACTCGCTGATGAACGTTATCGTCAGCGGTTCCGCTTCTGAAGCCGACGCTGCGCGTAAGCAGCTGCGTGAAGAGCTGCTGGCAATCGCGCCTGTGTTTGGTCAGAAACCGTTCTTCCTGAGCGATGAGTTCAGCCTGGTGGATTGCTACCTGGCACCGCTGCTGTGGCGTCTGCCAACCCTGGGCGTAGAGTTCAGCGGTCCTGGCGCGAAAGAGCTGAAGGGCTATATGACTCGCGTATTTGAACGCGACTCTTTCCTGGCATCTTTAACTGAACCGGAACGTGAAATGCGTCTCGGCCGAGGCTAATGACTGTGGAAATGTCACAACTTACCCCACGCCGTCCGTATCTGCTGCGCGCCTTCTATGAATGGCTGCTGGATAACCAGCTCACGCCGCACCTGGTTGTGGATGTGACGTTGCCGGGCGTGCTGGTTCCTATGGAATATGCGCGTGACGGACAGATCGTACTGAACATTGCGCCGCGTGCGGTGGGTAACCTGGAGCTGGCAAACGATGAAGTGCGCTTCAACGCGCGTTTCGGCGGCGTGCCGCGTCAGGTTTCCGTACCTCTGGCAGCCGTGCTGGCTATCTACGCGCGTGAAAACGGTGCGGGTACCATGTTCGAGCCGGAAGCGGCGTATGATGAAGATGTTGCCAGCCTGAATGATGACAACGCATCCGATGAGCGCGAAAGCGACACGGTGATGTCACTTATTGATGGCGATAAACCCGATCATCACGACGACAATGACCCTGATGACGATCCGCCTCCGCGCGGTGGTCGTCCGGCACTTCGCGTCGTGAAATAAAAAAACAGGCCCAATCGGGCCTGTTTTTTTTTACACTTCCAGGAAGTTCAGTATACCGTCAGCCGCCTTGCGGCCTTCGGCAATCGCCGTCACCACCAGGTCAGAACCGCGAACGATATCGCCGCCGGCGAAGATTTTCGGGTTGCTGGTCTGGAACGCGTTATCGCTACCTTCCGGCGCGATTACGCGGCCCTGTGAATCCAGCTCGACGCTATGCTTCGCCAGCCACTCCATGCTGTGAGGACGGAATCCGAACGCCATCACCACGGCATCGGCCGGGATCACGTGTTCAGAACCGGCGACGATCTCGGCGCGACGACGGCCTTTCGCATCCGGTGCCCCCATCTCAGTGCGCGCCATCTTCACGCCGCTCACTTTACCGTTGGCATTCACTTCAATACCCAGAGGCTGGATGTTGAACTGGAACTCCACGCCCTCTTCACGCGCGTTTTTCACTTCGCGTTTAGAGCCCGGCATGTTCTCTTCGTCACGACGGTAGGCGCAGATCACGTGTGCCGCATTCTGACGAATGGAGGTACGCACGCAGTCCATCGCGGTATCACCGCCGCCCAGCACCACCACGCGTTTGCCTTCCATGCTGACGAACGGCTCATCGGCGGTTTCGCCGTAGCCCATGATCTGCTTGGTGTTGGCAATCAGGAACGGCAGCGCGTCAAACACGCCCGGCGCATCTTCGTTCTCCAGACCGCCGCGCATGGACTGATAGGTGCCCACGCCGAGGAACACGGCGTCGTAATCCTTCAGCAGGTCGTCGAGCTGCACGTCGCGGCCCACTTCCACGTTCAGTTTGAACTCAATGCCCATGCCGGTGAAGATTTCACGGCGACGGGTCATGACCTCTTTTTCCAGCTTGAAGGCCGGGATACCGAAGGTTAGCAGACCGCCGATTTCCGGATGACGGTCAAAGACCACCGCCTTCACGCCGTTGCGGGTCAGCACGTCAGCACAGGCCAGGCCCGCCGGACCTGCACCGATGATGGCCACGCGCTTGTCGGTTTGACGCACGCCGGTCATATCCGGACGCCAGCCCATCTCGAACGCTTTATCGTTGATATAGCGCTCGATGTTGCCGATGGTCACCGCACCGAACTCGTCGTTCAGCGTACAGGAGCCTTCGCACAGACGGTCCTGAGGACACACGCGGCCGCACACTTCCGGCAGGGTGTTGGTCTGGTGAGACAGCTCGGCGGCTTCAAAAATACGCCCTTCATTGGCCAGCTTCAGCCAGTTCGGGATGTAGTTGTGTACCGGACATTTCCATTCGCAGTAAGGGTTACCGCAGGACAGGCAGCGGTCTGCCTGCGCTTTGGCCTGGCCTTCTGAAAACGGCTCGTAGATTTCAACAAATTCAATTTTGCGGATCTTCAGCGGTTTCTTTGGCGGATCAACACGCTGCAGGTCGATAAACTGGTATACGTTCTGGCTCATCTGAATTCCTTACTGCGCCTGCACGCGCAGCTCTGCTGCGCTACGACTACGGTGACCCAACAGGGCTTTAACATCGCTGGACTTCGGCTTAACCAGCGCGAATTTCGCAGAGAACGCCGGCCAGTTCGCCAGGATCTCTTCGCCGCGCGAAGAACCGGTATGCTGCACGTGTTCGGTAATCAAGCCGCGCAGGTGTTCTTCATGGATAGCCAGCGTATCAACGTCCAGCACTTCCACCAGCTCCGGGTTCACGCGTTTGCGGAACTCACCGTCTTCGTCCAGGACGTACGCAAAACCGCCCGTCATGCCCGCGCCGAAGTTCACGCCGGTTTTACCCATTACGCAAACAATCCCGCCCGTCATGTATTCACACCCGTTATCGCCAATGCCTTCCACCACGGTGATAGCACCGGAGTTACGCACCGCAAAACGCTCGCCCGCGCGGCCTGCTGCGAACAGACGACCGCCGGTCGCGCCGTACAGGCAGGTGTTACCGATGATGCTGGCTTCATGGCTGCGGAAGGCTGAGCCGACCGGAGGACGCACCGCCAGCAGACCGCCTGCCATGCCTTTACCGACGTAGTCGTTGGCATCGCCAGTCAGGTACAGCTCAACGCCGCCTGCATTCCATACGCCGAAGCTCTGACCCGCGGTACCGCTGAAGTGCGCGGTAATCGGATCCGCCGCCAGCCCCTGGTCACCGTGCGTTTGCGCGATGTAACCGGAAAGGGAGGCGCCCACGGAGCGGTCGGTGTTGCGGATATCAAACCAGAACGTTTTGCTCTGCTTGTCGTCCACGTACGGCTTAGCCTGCTGCAACAGCTGCGCGTTCAGCACGCCGTTATCGAACGGCGGGTTGTTCTCGGTGCAGTAGACCGCTTTGCCAGGGTGCGGCTGCGCGGTTTCCAGCAGCTTAGACAGCTCAAGCTTCTGCTGCTTCGCCGTGAAGCCTTCCAGCTCTTTCAACAGGTCGGTGCGGCCAATCAGGTCCACCAGGCGTTTAACGCCCAGCTGCGCCATCAGCTCGCGGGTTTCGCGGGCGATGAAGTCAAAGTAGTTGGTCACTTTGAACGGCAGGCCGTGATAGTGGTTCTTACGCAGCTTCTCGTCCTGGGTAGCCACGCCGGTTGCGCAGTTGTTCAGGTGGCAAATACGCAGGTACTTACAGCCAAGCGCAACCATTGGGCCGGTACCGAAGCCGAAGCTTTCCGCGCCGAGGATCGCCGCTTTGATGATGTCGAGGCCGGTTTTAAGGCCACCGTCCACCTGCAGGCGGATCTTGTGACGCAGACCGTTAGCCACCAGCGCCTGCTGGGTTTCCACCAGGCCAAGCTCCCACGGACAGCCCGCGTATTTCACGGAGGAGAGCGGGCTGGCGCCGGTACCGCCGTCGTAGCCGGCGATGGTGATGAGGTCCGCATAGGCTTTCGCCACGCCGGTAGCGATGGTGCCGACGCCCGGTTCGGAAACCAGCTTCACGGAGATCATCGCCTTCGGGTTGACCTGCTTCAGGTCGAAAATCAGCTGCGCTAAGTCCTCGATAGAGTAGATATCGTGGTGCGGCGGCGGGGAGATCAGCGTCACGCCCGGCACGGAATAGCGCAGTTTGGCGATGTACGGGGTAACTTTATCACCCGGCAGCTGACCGCCTTCGCCCGGTTTAGCACCCTGAGCGACTTTAATCTGGATCACGTCGGCGTTGACCAGGTACGCGGGCGTTACGCCAAAGCGACCGGATGCCACCTGCTTGATGCGGGACACTTTGTTGGTGCCGTAACGCGCCGGATCTTCACCGCCTTCGCCGGAGTTGGAGTTGCCGCCGATGCTGTTCATGGCTTCCGCCAGCGCTTCGTGGGCTTCCGGGCTCAGCGCGCCGATGGACATCGCCGCGGTATCGAAGCGTTTGAACAGCTCGGATGCAGGCTCAACCTCGTCAATGCTGACCGCTTCATCACCCGGGTTCAGGGCAATAAGGTCGCGCAGCGTTGCCGCAGGACGGTTGTTGACCAGCTCAGCGTACTGCTGGTAATCACTGTATTCGCCGCTCTGAACCGCCTGCTGCAGCGTGCGCACCACGTCCGGGTTATAGGCGTGGTATTCGCCACCGTGAACGTATTTCAGCAGACCGCCCTGATCCAGCGGCTTACGTGCCAGCCATGCGCGTTTGGACAGGTTCACCAGATCCTGCTGGAAGTCAGCAAAACCGGCGCCGCCGATGCGGCTGACCACGCCCTGGAAGCAGAGGTTGGCGACTTCGTCATGCAGGCCGACCGCTTCAAACAGCTTCGAACAGCGGTAGGAGGCAATGGTCGAGATGCCCATTTTGGACATGATCTTGTACAGACCTTTGTTGATGCCGTTACGGTAGTTCAGCATCACCGCGCGGTAGTCTTTGTCGATCGCGCGGGTATCCACCAGGCGTGCCAGCGTTTCGTAGGCCAGGTACGGGTAGATCGCCGTCGCGCCGAAGCCTAACAGCACGGCAAAGTGGTGCGGGTCGCGGGCGCTTGCGGTTTCAACAATGATGTTGGCGTCGCAGCGCAGGCTCTTATCGACCAGACGCGTCTGGATAGCGCCAACCGCCATGGGGGCAGGCACCGGCAGACGGTTTTTCGCGATATTGCGGTCGGACAGCACCAGCAGAACGGTACCGTTACGCACCATCTGTTCGGCTTTGTCACACAGCGCATTCACCGTCTCTTCGAGGCTCGCTTCGTTCACGTCGAAAGTAATATCGAGCGTGTCGGCGCGATAGTGCTCCTCTTTCATGGTGGTGAGCTGTTTGAAATCGGAGTACAGCAGGATCGGCGATTTAAAGGTCAGACGGTGCGCCTGGCCTTCTGCTTCGCAGAAAACGTTCATCTCGCGACCGATGCTGGTTGCCAGCGACATCACGTGCGCTTCACGCAGCGGATCGATTGGCGGGTTGGTCACCTGCGCAAACTGCTGACGGAAGTAATCGTAAATGATGCGCGGCTGGCTGGAGAGCACGGCAAACGGGGTATCGTCCCCCATGGAGCCGACCGCTTCCTGACCGTTTTCACCCAGTACGCGAATAACAGAGTCCAGCTCTTCCGCGCTGTAGTTAAACTGTTTCTGGAAGCTCGCAAGCATATCGTCGTCCAGTTCGCGACGACCCACTTCTTCATCCGATAAATCTTCGAACGGCACGAGGCGACGCACGTTCTTCTCCATCCACTCTTTGTACGGATGGCGGCTTTTCAGATCGTGATCGGTTTCGGCAGAGTGCAGAATGCGCCCACCGCGGGTGTCGATAACCATCAGCTCGCCCGGACCGACGCGGCCCTTCTCGACCACTTCGTCAGGCTGGTAATCCCAGATACCGACTTCGGAGGCGCAGGTGATGAGCTTGTCTTTGGTGATGACGTAGCGTGCCGGACGCAGACCGTTACGGTCCAGGTTACAGGCAGCGAAGCGACCGTCGGACATGACGATGCCCGCCGGGCCGTCCCACGGCTCCATGTGCATGGAGTTAAAGTCGAAGAACGCGCGCAGCTCGGGGTCCATATCCGGGTTGTTCTGCCAGGCCGGTGGCACAAGCAGACGCATGGCGCGCACGATGTCCATCCCGCCTGCCAGCAGCAGTTCCAGCATGTTATCCATTGAGCTGGAGTCAGAGCCGGTTTCGTTCACGAACGGCGCGGCATCGTGCAGATCAGGGATCAGTGGCGTCTGGAACTTATAGGTACGAGCGCGGGCCCACTGGCGGTTACCGGTGATGGTGTTGATCTCGCCGTTGTGCGCCAGGTAGCGGAACGGCTGAGCCAGCGGCCAGCGTGGAACGGTGTTGGTGGAGAAGCGCTGGTGGAACAGGCAAATGGCCGATTCCAGACGCAGGTCCGCCAGGTCCAGGTAGAAGCGCGGCAGGTCAGCCGGCATACACAGACCTTTATAGATGTTCACCAGGTTAGAGAGGCTACAAACGTAGAACTCTTTATCGTCCTGGAGACGTTTTTCAATGCGGCGGCGGGCGATAAACAGACGGCGTTCCATATCACGTGGACGCCAGCCCGCAGGCGCGTTAACGAAAATCTGTTCAATACGAGGCAGCGAGGAGAGGGCGATTTCACCGAGCACCCCTTCGTTGGTTGGCACATTGCGCCAGCCGACAATCGACAGGGTTTCACGCTGAAGTTCTTCTTCGACGATGCGGCGTGAGGCGGCAGCCTTTTCAGGATCCTGGTTCAGGAACAGCATGCCGACAGCGTAGTTTTTGGCTAAACGCCAGCCGCGCTCTTCCGCCACGATGCGGAAGAAACGATCCGGTTTTTGCAGCAGCAGGCCGCAACCATCGCCCGTTTTACCATCGGCAAGAATCGCGCCACGGTGCTGCATTCGGGCCAGTGCGTGAATAGCAGTACGCACTACCTTGTGGCTAGGTTCGCCTTCTATGTGGGCGATCAGGCCGAAACCACAGTTATCCTTCTCAAGGGATTTATCGTACAACATATCAGTGAACCTCCCCAGGCTCGTCGGGCTTCCCACTGAACTTTACCGTGGCGCACAGGCACAGAAAGAGCATGGCGACGGGGTTTGCGTTTCATACGCGGACCTCGCATTCGCCCTCTTTTTCATCCTTTCGCGCAGGTAAACAAGTTTGAGGACTTGCTTCAGAGGGAATCTCAATTACTGCATAAATATGATGAGCAGGCCGCTCATCCAGAAAGCTTCCAGCGGATTTCCAACTTATCGGGAATTGGTACACAGGTCAAATGGCAATCTTATTTATACAAAAATGTGCTAAAGAGAGTTTATCTGATTGTAATTAAAGGGTATTTAACTATTTTTACATTGATTGTATGCCCTGACAGGACGCAACGGAGTGTGATCTGACTCACTATATGAAAGCGGTATTATCAATGTAGCGTGCTGAATAGCAGTTTTATAGCAGAATAATAATCTGGAATCGGCTGCAAACCCGCATAAAGCCACTGTTTTTCAGTGGTGGCGCTATAAATGAAAAAAACAATCAGAACATAAGGAAAAGTAATCACGGATAGCGTGAATGAAATTGCAGTAATCCTGAGTATTTATTCATATAGATAAAGGCCGTCCAGGGCGATTGATCCAGGTCATCGCCGACAGAGGCTAAAAGTGGCAGGCTTGTCCCCTTTCTCCGGGACGGTCTATCAGATTATGCAGTTACAGAAATTAGTCAATATGTTTGGTGGGGATCTTTTGCAGCGGTACGGGCAAAAGGTTCATAAGCTGACGCTGCACGGCGGGTTTAGCTGCCCCAATCGCGATGGCACCATCGGGCGCGGCGGCTGCACCTTCTGTAACGTAGCGTCCTTTGCTGACGAAGCCCAGCAGCATAAATCTATCGCGGAACAGCTCGCCCATCAGGCCAGCCTGGTGAACCGCGCGAAGCAGTATCTGGCCTATTTCCAGGCCTACACCAGCACGTGGGCGGAGGCGCAGGTGCTGCGCTCTATGTATCAGCAGGCCGTCAGCCAGGCTAACATCGTTGGGCTGTGCGTGGGCACGCGCCCGGACTGCGTACCGGACGCGGTGCTGGATCTGCTCAGCGAGTACAAAGAACAAGGCTACGAGATCTGGCTGGAGCTGGGCCTGCAAACCGCGCACGACAAAACCCTGCACCGCATTAACCGTGGCCATGATTTTGCCTGCTACCAGCGCACCACGCGCCTGGCCCGTGAGCGAGGGCTGAAGGTCTGTTCACACCTGATTGTTGGGTTACCCGGTGAAGGTCAACAGCATGGCCTTGAAACGCTGGAAAAGGTGGTTGAGACCGGCGTGGACGGCATTAAGCTGCACCCGCTGCATATCGTTACGGGAAGCATTATGGCGAAAGCCTGGGAAGCGGGGCGGTTAAGCGGAATTGAGCTTGAGGACTATACGGTGACGGCGGGGGAGATGATTCGCCACACGCCGCCGGAAATCGTCTACCACCGCATCTCGGCCAGCGCCCGCCGTCCAACGCTTCTGGCACCGCTATGGTGTGAGAACCGCTGGACGGGGATGGTGGAAATCGACCGCTATCTGCAGGAGAACGGCGTACAGGGGTCGGCGCTTGGCCGCCCGTGGGTTCCCCGTCTACCGGCGACGGCCGCCTAACAGACTCCCCAGCATGCCGCGCACTATCTGATTGGTGACCTGTCGCGCCGCGCTTTTCGCCATGGTTTGTACCACGCCGTCGCGCTTGCCGCCGCGCGGCCCGGTGCTGCCGAACAGAATGTCTTTGAGCCCCCCGAGAATACCGTCATCCACGGCGACAGACTGCCCTTTAGCGGCAGGCGCATCCTGCGATTCGGTGGTCGCCTGAACCCCTTTTTGCAGCATCTCGAACGCGGACTCGCGATCCACCTCGTCTTCGTACTTCCCGTAAACCGGAGAGTGGTTAATCAGGCCGTTACGTTCATCGTCGGTAACCGGCCCCATGCGCGAGCAGGGCGCGATCACCATGGCGCGTTCCACCACGGACGGGCTGCCCTTCGCATCAAGGAACGAGATCAGCGCTTCACCGGTGCCTAACGCCTGAATCGCCGCTTCAGTGTCAAAGGCAGGATTGGCGCGCATGGTTTGCGCGGCGGCTTTCACCGCTTTCTGATCCTTCGGCGTAAAGGCGCGCAGGGCGTGCTGCACGCGGTTACCAAGCTGGCCGAGCACGTTATCCGGGATATCCGACGGGTTTTGTGAAACAAACCAGACGCCGACCCCTTTGGAGCGGATCAGGCGAATGACCTGTTCAATTTTATCCAGCAATACCTGCGGCGCGTCGTTAAACAGAAGGTGCGCTTCGTCAAAGAAGAACACCAGCTTCGGTTTTTCCAGATCGCCCGCTTCCGGTAACTGCTCGTACAGTTCGGAGAGCATCCACAGCAGGCTGGCGGCGTAGAGCTTTGGCATCTGGTAGAGCTTTTCCGAACTCAGAATGTTGATGATGCCTTTGCCGCTGCCGTCGGTGCGCATCCAGTCTTTGATATCCAGCATCGGCTCGCCAAAGAAGTGTTCGGCCCCCTGTTGCTCCAGGGTCAGCAACCCACGCTGAATGGCGCCCACCGAGGCGCTGCTGATATTGCCATACTGGTTCTGGAAGGATTTGGCGTTATCGCCGATGTACTGCGTAATGGCGCGCAGATCTTTGAAATCAAGCAGCAGCAGTCCCTGATCGTCGGCAATGCGGAAGATAATATTCAGCACGCCGGACTGCACGTCGTTGAGGTTAAGCAGACGGGCCAGCAGCAGCGGGCCGAGATCGGAGACGGTGGCGCGCACCGGATGGCCTTTTTCACCAAAGATATCCCACACCACCACCGGATTGTTATGCGGCGTCCAGTCCGTGATGCCAATATTCTTCAGCCGTTCGAGCAGTTTTTCAGAGGCCGTCCCTTCCTGAGCCACACCGGTTAAATCGCCTTTCACGTCAGCCATAAAGACCGGTACGCCAATCTCCGAAAGCGACTCCGCCAGCTTTTGCAGGGTGACGGTTTTCCCCGTCCCGGTAGCTCCGGTGATCAGGCCGTGGCGGTTCGCCATCGCGGGCAGTAAATACAGCTCTTTTTCCAGCGTCCGGGCAATTAACAATGGTGTACTCATGATGCGCTTCCTCTCTTTGTCCTGGGTGGAGTATAGGCAACCTGATAGCAATTTGGTTGAGTAAATTCCTGACTTTGCGGCGCATTATCCAGCGCGGACTATGCTTTTGCATACGGTTCACAAAATAGTGGGAAACTATGTCCAGATTCTTCTTTAACGATCGCAAACAGCTGGTCAACGATGCCATTGAAGGCATACTGCTTTCTGCGCCACACGCAAACCTCGTCAAACTTGATATCGATCCGGCCATCAGGATCGTCGCGCGCGGCGACTGGGACAAAAGCCGCGTGGCGTTGATCTCCGGCGGAGGCTCAGGCCACGAACCCGCGCACGCCGGGTTTGTCGGCAAAGGGATGCTGACGGCGGCAGTGTGTGGCGATCTGTTTGCCTCGCCGAGCGTGGATGCGGTGCTGAATGCCATTGTGGCGGTCACGGGCGATCGCGGCTGTCTGCTGATCGTCAAAAACTACACCGGCGATCGACTGAACTTTGGCCTGGCGGCAGAAAAGGCCAAACGCTACGGCCTGAAGGTGGAGATGGTGATCGTGGCGGACGATATCGCGCTGCCCGATAACAAACAGCCGCGCGGTATTGCCGGTACGGCACTGGTGCATAAGGTTGCGGGCTATGCGGCGGAGCACGGGAAATCGTTGAGCGAAGTGCGGGAAATTGCGCAACAGGCCTGCGACAACCTGTGGAGCCTGGGCGTTGCAATGCAAACCTGCAACCTGCCGGGCAGCGACGAGGAAGAGGGGCGCATTAAGCAAGGCCATGTTGAGCTGGGTTTGGGCATTCACGGCGAGCCGGGAGCTTCCGTCGTGGATACGCAGAACAGCAAAGCCATTATCGACACGCTGGTGACGCCGCTACGCGCGCAGGCGGGAGAGGGGCGCTTTGCGGTATTGATTAACAATCTTGGCGGCGTATCGGCGCTTGAAATGGCGCTGCTGACCAAAGAGCTGGCGCATTCGGCGCTGAAAGAGGAGATCGCGTACCTGATAGGCCCCGCGCCGCTGGTGAGCGCGCTGGACATGAAGGGCTTTTCGCTCACGCTGCTGAAGCTCAACGATTTCTTCGAAAAGGCGATTCACGCCGAGGTTGAAACGCTGGGCTGGCAGAAGCCCGTGGCGTTTGCGCCACTGCGCACCGTGGCGCATAGCGCCATCCACGATCGCGTGGAATACACCCCGTCGGACAATCTGCGGGTGGGCGAATATGTCTCCTCGGTGACCAGCACGCTGCTCCAGCTGGAAAACCGGCTGAACGCGCTGGATGCCAAAGTGGGCGACGGTGATACGGGCTCCACCTTTGCGCAAGGCGCGCGGGATATTGCGCAGCGCCTGGAGGATCGCAAGCTCCCGCTTGATAACGTATCGACGCTGCTGCTGCTGGTGGGTGAGCGGCTGGCCACGGTGATGGGCGGATCGAGCGGGGTGCTAATGTCGATCTTCTTTACCGCTGCCGGGCAAAAGCTTCACGAGGATCGGTCTTTGCCGGAGGCGTTGCTCAGCGGGCTGACACAGATGAAGCAGTACGGTGGGGCAGATCTCGGCGATCGTACCCTGATCGACGCGCTGCAGCCGGCGCTGGAGGCGTTGCAGAAAAAAGATCTTCAGTCAGCGGCGCAGGCGGCACAGCAGGGGGCAGAGGCAACGGCGAAAATGGCGAAAGCCGGAGCAGGGCGCTCGTCATATGTGAATAAAGAGAATCTGGACGGCGTAATGGACCCGGGGGCGGTCGCGGTGGCAGAGGTGTTTAAGGCCATGGTAGAAGCAAAACGGTAACAACCGTTACCGTTTTTAGTGTTTGCGCCCTCTCCCCGTGGGAGAGGGTTGGGGTGAGGGCATCAGGCCGCACATTCCCCGGCAATGTCACATCAAAAATCCGCTTTCAACACCACGCGGTAGCGGGCTTTGCCGTCACGCACGTGCTGGATCGCTTCGTTGATTTTCGACATCGGATACAGTTCGGTGGTCGGGGCCACTTTGGTGCGTCCGGCAAACTTCATCAGCTTGCGCAACTCAAATGGCGTACCGGTCGCGGAGCCTGACACGCTGCGATCCCCGCCGATCAGGGTAAACGCCGGAACCGGCAGCGGCTTCATTACGGCACCTACGGTATGGAAGTTGCCGCCGTAGGCCAGCGCTTCAAAGTACGGCTGCCAGTCGAGATCCACGTTCACGGTGTTGATGATCAGATCAAACTGCCCGGCCAGCGCGTTCAGCGCTTCAGGATCGCGGCTGTTCACAACTTTATCCGCACCCATCGCCAGCACTTCTTTCTCTTTTGCCGGGTTCGAGCTAAACGCCGTGACTTCACAGCCCATCGCGTGCAGCAGCTTGATGGCGATATGCCCCAGACCGCCAATACCGATCACGCCCACGCGGCTGGTGGCGGTGATATGGTGCATCAGCAGGGGTTTGAAGACGGTGATACCGCCGCACAGCAGCGGACCGGCGGATTCGATATCAATGCTGTCCGGCAGCGGGATGACCCATTGCCAGTCGGCGCGCAGCTTATCGGCAAAACCGCCCTTGTTCAGAATGGTGGGAACGGCGCCTTCGAGGCAGTTGATCTGATTGCCGCTGATACAGGCATCGCAGTGGCCGCAGCTGCGTGCCGTCCAGCCAATGCCCACCCGCTGGCCCACTTTCAGCCCTTTGTCCTGCGCGGCGCTACCGAGCGCCACGACGCGGCCAATGACTTCGTGCCCGGCAACCAGCGGATAGCTCGAGAAGCCCCATTCGTTGTCGATCATCGAGAGATCCGAGTGGCAGATCCCGCAGTAATCAACCTGTACTTCGACGTCTTCTGCTTTTAGTTCGCCCGCATCGTACTCGTACAGCTCAAGTTCTGCACCCGCCTGCGGTGCGGCGTAGCTTTTTATCTTCGACATCGTGTTTCCCCCGTTATGGTGTGAACTGAGAGTGTAGAGCATTCAGTTTACAGCCGCTTAACAGAAGAGGGCAGGAACGAAAGTTACAGACTTTTCAGCATCCTGACTTCGCAGTCAACGTGGCCGGTACAGCCCAGCGGCGCATCGATATGCTCAAAGCCCAGATGTTCATACAGGCCGATGGCCTCTTTGAGGAAAGCGGTGGTTTCAAGGTAGCAGCGGGTAAAACCCTGCTTGCGCGCGTGGTCCAGCGCAATCAGCGCCAGCTTTTTCGCCAGCCCTTGTCCGCGCGCCGTTGGCAGGAAATACATTTTCTGTAGTTCGCAGATATCCGGCTCGCTGCAGCTGAGGGGCGCCACGCCGCCACCGCCCACAACCTGGCCGTTCTGCTCGATTACCCAGTAGGCATGCCCTGGCTGGCTGTAGAGCTGGAAAAGCTCGTCCAGGTTCGGGTCCGCAACCGTGTAGCCTTTGTCAGCCGTCAGGCCATATTCGGCAGAAACGGTGCGGATAACGGCGGCGATAGCCGGATTATCCTGCTCAGTGATCCGACGCATCGTCGTCGCGACGGGGGTAATCACGCTCATAGCATTACTCATTACAAAAATTCACACATAACTGCTGTTAATAGCACCGCAGAAAGGGGAGTGCAAGCGAGGAGTTTTCAGGAAGGTTACCCCTTACGCCCTGAAGCGTAAGGGGTAAAAGCATTACAGTGCGGCAATAACCGCCTGCTGCTCAATCAGCTTGGTCTTCGCATCGGCGAAAGCAACCAGACGCTCACGCTCTTTCGCGATGACCGCTTCCGGCGCGCGGGCGACAAAACCTTCATTCGCCAGCTTGCTTTCGATTTTGCCAATTTCCACGTCAACTTTCGCCACTTCTTTCGTCAGACGCGCCAGCTCGGCGTCCTTGTCGATCAGGCCTGCCATCGGGATCAGCAGCTCGGCGCCGTCGATGATTTTGGTCACGGAAACCGGACCTTTGTCATCCGCAGGCAGCACGGTGATGCTTTCCAGACGCGCCATGGTCTTAAGGAAGGTGTTGTTCTCGGTGATGCGACGAACAGCCGCTTCGCTGCAGCCACGAAGCAGCAGCTCCAGCGGTTTGCCAGGGGCGATGTTCATTTCAGCACGGATGTTACGTACCGAAACGATCGCCTGCTTCAGCCACTCGGTATCCGCGGACGCCGCTTCATCAACCTTAGCCGCATCGAATTCCGGGAACGGCTGCAGCATGATGGTATCGGCGTTGATGCCTGCAATCACCTTCACGCGCTGCCAGATAGTTTCGGTGATAAATGGAATGACCGGATGCGCCAGGCGCAGCAGACCTTCCAGAACGGTAATCAGCGTGTTGCGCGTGCCGCGCAGTTCCGCCTCAGTACCGCCGTTCATCACCGGCTTCGCCAGCTCCAGATACCAGTCGCAGAACTGGTTCCAGGTGAATTCATACAGGATGCCCGCCGCGATATCGAAGCGGTAGCTGTCCAGCGCCTCACGGAACGCTTTCACCGTCTGGTTGAATTCCGCCAGGATCCAGCGGTCCGCCAGAGACAGCGTCATCTCGCCGCCGTTGAAGCCACAGTCCTGATCTTCGGTGTTCATCAGCACGAAGCGGCTGGCGTTCCACAGCTTGTTACAGAAGTTACGGTAACCTTCCAGACGCTTCATGTCCCAGTTGATGTCACGGCCGGTAGAGGCCAGTGCCGCCAGGGTGAAGCGCAGGGCGTCGGTACCGTGAGACTCGATCCCGTTCGGGAACTGTTTCTCGGTGCGCTTGCGGATTTTCTCAGCCAGCTGCGGCTGCATCATGTTGCCGGTACGTTTTTCCAGCAGGTCTTCCAGAGAGATACCGTCAACCATGTCCAGCGGGTCAATCACGTTACCCTTGGACTTGGACATCTTCTGGCCTTCGTCGTCGCGGATCAGACCGGTCATGTAGACGGTATGGAACGGAACCTGCGGCTTGCCGTCTTCGTCTTTGATGAAGTGCATGGTCATCATGATCATGCGCGCAATCCAGAAGAAGATAATGTCGAAGCCGGAGACCATCACGCTGGTTGGGTGGAACTGACGCAGCGCGTCGGTGTTTTCTGGCCAGCCGAGGGTGGAGAAGGTCCACAGCGCGGAGGAGAACCAGGTGTCCAGCACGTCTTCGTCCTGACGCAGCGCAACGTCCGCGCTCAGGTTGTTTTCCTGACGGACTTCATCTTCCGTACGGCCAACGTAGACGTTACCTTCGTTGTCGTACCACGCCGGAATACGGTGACCCCACCACAGCTGACGGGAGATACACCAGTCCTGAATGTCACGCATCCAGGAGAAGTACATGTTTTCGTACTGCTTCGGCACGAACTGAATGCTGCCGTTCTCAACCGCTTCAACAGCTGGTTTCGCCAGCACGTCGGCACGCACGTACCACTGGTCGGTCAGCATTGGCTCGATCACCACGCCGCCACGGTCGCCGTACGGCACGGTCAGATCGTGAGGTTTGATCTCTTCGAGCAGGCCGAGTGCGTCGACGGCAGCCACAATCGCTTTACGCGCGGCAAAGCGTTCCAGCTTTTGGAACTCCGCCGGGATGTCGCTGGAGTAAACGTCAGACTCTTCGCCTTTAGTGTCATACACTTCTGCGCTTTCACGGATATCGCCGTCAAAGGTCAGGATGTTGATCATTGGCAGGGCGTGACGACGACCGACTTCATAGTCGTTGAAGTCGTGCGCAGGGGTGATTTTTACGCAGCCGGTGCCTTTTTCCATGTCGGCGTGTTCGTCGCCCACAATTGGAATACGGCGGTTTACCAGCGGCAGCACTACGAATTTGCCGATCAGATCTTTATAACGCGGATCTTCCGGGTTAACGGCCACGCCGGTATCGCCCAGCAGGGTTTCCGGACGGGTGGTCGCGACCACCAGGTAATCTTTACCGTCGGCGGTTTTTGCGCCATCGGCCAGCGGATAGCGGATGTGCCACATGGAGCCTTTAGACTCGCGGTTTTCCACTTCCAGGTCAGAGATGGCGGTGCGCAGTTTCGGATCCCAGTTTACCAGGCGTTTGCCGCGGTAAATCAGGTCTTCTTTGTACAGGCGGACGAAAACTTCTTTAACGGCGTTGGATAGGCCTTCATCCATGGTGAAGCGCTCGCGCTCCCAATCCACGGAGTTGCCGAGACGGCGCATCTGACGGGTAATGGTGCCGCCGGATTCCGCCTTCCACTGCCAGATTTTGTCGATGAACGCGTCGCGACCGTAGTCGTGGCGGGTTTTTCCTTCTTCAGCGGCAATTTTACGCTCAACCACCATCTGGGTCGCGATACCCGCGTGGTCAGTCCCCGCCTGCCACAGGGTGTTTTTACCCTGCATGCGCTGGTAGCGGATCATGGTGTCCATGATGGTCTGCTGGAAAGCATGACCCATATGCAAACTGCCGGTGACGTTCGGCGGCGGGATCATGATGCAGAAGGACTCTTTGCTTTCGTCGCCGTTAGGCTTGAAATAGCCCTGCTGTTCCCAGTGCTCGTAAAGCGGCTGTTCGATATCGCGTGGGTTATATGTCTTTTCCATTATTTCCAGGTTGCCGTATTCAGGTTAAAACCAGCCAGGCGGTACGCTTTATAGCGTTCGCGCGCCAGTTGTTTCAAAGATTCTTCGTAAGGGACAAAGTCTACCACTTCTGTGAAAGCGGTGGCAAAATCTGCAAAATCTATCCGCAGGCTAATCAGAATATCGCGCGCGCTGCTGTTACGCTTTTGCGGCCAGGCAATTTCAACCGGTGCTCCACCGCGCGGGCCTTCGCCCGACAGGTTATGCGGGACAAAACTCTCCGGCGGGCGCGCCCACAGCGCCTCATCAAGGCGAATGGCCTGCTGTTCATCTTCACAGGCAATCAGAACGCGTTTACCTGCGCGCCAACGTTCTGCGGCAATTTCACACACCAGCTGTTCGACGGCGCTGAGGCCATCCTGATGGGTGTCGTTGTCCAGAAGGTAGAACGTTGCATTCTTCATATATGGGGCTTCTTGTCGTGGATTTAAATGCAAAGCCGGGTGGCGCTACGCTTACCCGGCCTACGGTTGAGTGACGCTGTAGGCCGGGTAAGGCGAAGCCGCCACCCGGCGTTTTACATCACTCGTCGCCGTTAAAACCCGCACGATTGAGCAGGAACTGCGACAGCAGCGCCACTGGACGACCGGTTGCGCCTTTGGCTTTACCGGAGCGCCATGCGGTGCCCGCGATATCCAGGTGCGCCCAGTTGTACTTGCGGGTGAAGCGTGCCAGGAAGCAGCCCGCAGTGATCGCACCGCCAGGACGTCCGCCAATGTTCGCCATATCAGCAAAGTTGGACTCCAGCTGATCCTGATACTCGTCACCCAGCGGCAGACGCCATGCGCGGTCCCCGGCCTGCTCTGAGGCACCAATAAGCTCGTGCGCCAGCGGATTGTGGTTCGACATCAGGCCGGTGATATGGTGGCCCAGCGCAATCACACAGGCACCGGTGAGGGTGGCGACGTCAATCACCGCTTCAGGCTCGAAGCGCTCAACGTAGGTCAGCACGTCACACAGCACCAGACGGCCTTCGGCGTCGGTGTTCAGCACTTCAACGGTCTGGCCGGACATGGTGGTCAGCACGTCACCCGGACGATAGGCACGCCCCCCAGGCATGTTTTCGCAGCCCGCCAGTACGCCGATCACGTTGATAGGCAACTGAAGCTCCGCAACCATGCGCATCACGCCGTAAACCGCCGCCGCGCCGCACATGTCGTATTTCATCTCGTCCATGCCTTCGGCAGGCTTGATGGAGATACCGCCGGAGTCGAAGGTCAGGCCTTTACCGACCAGTACAATCGGGCGCGCGTCTTCGGACGGGTTGCCTTTGTACTCGATGACGGACATCAGGGATTCATTCTGCGAGCCGTTACCGACCGCCAGGTAAGAGTGCATCCCCAGCTCTTTCATCTGCTGTTCGCCGATGACGCGGGTAATGACGTTTTTGCTGTAGGCGTCGGCCAGCTGACGTGCCTGAGAGGCCAGGTACGCTGCGTTACAGATGTTAGGCGGCATATTGCCGAGATCTTTAGCCGCTTTAATGCCGGCTGCGATCGCCAGACCGTGCTGGATCGCGCGTTCGCCGCTGGTCAGTTCGCGACGGGTTGGCACGTTAAAGACCATTTTACGCAGCGGACGACGCGGCTCGCTTTTATTGGTCTTCAGCTGATCGAAGCTGTACAGGCTCTCTTTTGCCGTTTCAACCGCCTGACGTACTTTCCAGTAGGTGTTACGTCCTTTGACGTGCAGCTCGGTCAGGAAGCAGACGGCTTCCATTGAGCCAGTATCATTCAGCGTATTGATTGTTTTCTGAATCACCTGCTTATACTGACGTTCATCCAGCTCGCGCTCTTTGCCGCAGCCAATCAGCAGAATACGCTCTGACAGTACGTTCGGAACATGGTGCAGTAACAGCGTCTGCCCAGGTTTGCCTTCCAGTTCGCCACGGCGCAGCAGGGCGCTAATATAGCCGTCACTGATTTTATCGAGTTGCTCGGCGATCGGGGAGAGTCGGCGTGGTTCAAAGACGCCCACAACGATGCAGGCACTCCGCTGTTTCTCCGGGCTACCGCTTTTTACACTGAACTCCATGCACTACGCTCCTGAATCTTAAAGACAACGGCGGCTGCTACGGATAGAATTGAAACCTTTCGTAACTCATGTCCGCTGTTGTGGTGACTTCGTGTTAATCTTACGTTACTACGGTTTCGACACGTCAGAAAAAGTCCTGAAGCGTGAATCCGCTGGATGTTTTAATCTTAGCGATGATTTCGACGACTCAAGAGAATAAATGACGTTTAAGCCATGAAACAAGCGAAATTCCTGCAAAGAGACGGGTTTTTACGGGCGTATTTAAAGTGATAATCATAAGATATCTGGTGCGGGAGACGCTCAAAAGCCAACTGGCGATCCTCTTTATCCTGCTGCTGATTTTTTTCTGTCAGAAGCTGGTTAAGATCCTCGGTGCGGCCGTTGACGGCGAAATTCCAACAAATCTGGTGCTTTCCCTGCTTGGTTTAGGGATCCCGGAAATGGCGCAGCTCATCCTGCCGCTAAGTCTTTTCCTTGGCCTGCTCATGACGCTTGGGAAACTCTACACCGAGAGTGAAATCACGGTGATGCATGCCTGCGGCCTGAGTAAAGCCGTACTGGTGAAAGCGGCCATGATACTGGCGCTGTTCACGGGCATTGTTGCGGCGGTGAATGTGATGTGGGCGGGTCCTATGTCTTCCCGTCATCAGGACGAAGTGCTGGCCGAGGCGAAAGCCAACCCCGGCATGGCGGCGTTAGCCCAGGGTCAGTTCCAGCAGGCAACCGACGGCAACTCCGTGCTGTTTATTGAGAGCGTTGACGGCAGTAAATTCAACGACGTCTTCCTGGCGCAGTTACGTCCCAAAGGTAACGCGCGTCCGTCAGTGGTGGTTGCAGACTCCGGTCAGCTTGCTCAGCGCAAAGATGGTTCTCAGGTCGTGACGCTGAACAAAGGCACCCGTTTCGAAGGCACCGCGATGCTGCGCGACTTCCGTATTACGGATTTCCAGAACTATCAGGCCATTATCGGCCATCAGGCGGTGGCGCTCGATCCAACGGATACCGAGCAAATGGACATGCGTACCCTCTGGAATACCGATACCGACCGAGCGCGCGCTGAGTTCCACTGGCGTATTACGCTCGTCTTCACCGTGTTTATGATGGCGCTGATTGTCGTTCCGCTGAGCGTGGTGAACCCGCGCCAGGGACGCGTGCTCTCTATGCTGCCGGCGATGCTGCTTTACCTGATCTATTTCCTGCTGCAAACCTCGATTCGTTCTAACGGCGCGAAGGGTAAGCTGGACCCTATGGTCTGGACATGGTTCGTCAACAGCCTGTACATCTTACTGGCGCTGGGATTAAACCTGTGGGATACGGTGCCTGTGCGCCGCATACGTGCCCGATTCTCGCGTAAAGGAGCCATCTAATGCAGGCGTTTGGCGTTCTTGATCGCTATATCGGTAAAACCATTTTTACCACCATCATGATGACGTTGTTCATGCTGGTGTCGCTCTCCGGCATTATCAAATTTGTCGATCAGCTGAAAAAAGCCGGGCAGGGGAGCTATGACGCGGTGGGCGCGGGGATGTATACCCTGCTCAGCGTGCCGAAAGATGTGCAGATCTTCTTCCCGATGGCGGCCCTGCTGGGCGCGCTGCTGGGGCTGGGAATGCTGGCGCAGCGCAGTGAGCTGGTCGTTATGCAGGCCTCGGGCTTTACCCGCATGCAGGTCGCGCTGTCGGTCATGAAAACCGCGATCCCACTGGTGCTGTTGACCATGGCGATTGGCGAGTGGGTCGCACCGCAGGGCGAACAGATGGCGCGTAACTACCGTGCGCAGGCAATGTACGGCGGTTCACTGCTCTCGACACAACAAGGTTTATGGGCGAAAGACGGTAAAAACTTCGTCTACATCGAACGGGTAAATGGGAATGATGAGCTGGGTGGGGTGAGCATCTACGCGTTCGATGACCAGCGCCGTCTGGAGTCAGTCCGCCATGCCTCTTCGGCGAAATTTGACGCCGACAAAAAACAGTGGCGTTTGTCCCAGGTAGATGAGTCTGACCTGACCGATCCGAAACAGATCGCCGGTTCTCAGACGGTCACCGGGACGTGGAAGACTAACCTGACGCCCGATAAGCTCGGGGTCGTGGCGCTGGATCCTGACGCGCTCTCCATCAGCGGGTTACACAACTATGTGAAATACCTTAAGTCGAGCGGGCAGGATGCAGGACGTTATCAGCTCAACATGTGGAGCAAAATCTTCCAGCCGATGTCCGTGGCGGTGATGATGCTGATGGCGCTGTCGTTTATCTTCGGCCCGTTACGCAGCGTGCCGATGGGCGTGCGCGTCGTGACCGGTATCAGCTTCGGCTTTGTGTTCTACGTGCTGGACCAGATCTTCGGTCCACTGACGCTGGTTTATGGCATTCCGCCGATCATTGGTGCGCTGCTGCCAAGCGCCAGCTTCCTCCTGATCAGCCTCTGGCTGTTGTTGAAACGCTCCTGATTGACCTCTCCTCGCTTCCGGTTAACCGGGAGCGAGGCTAATCTCCTGTTTCACCCCGCACTTTTTCTCACAACCTTCAACGCCTCGCCCTGAATTTGAGTATTATTGAGCGATAAAGTCGTGAAGGGATCCTCTATGAAGCAAATTCGAATGCTTGCCCAGTATTACGTCGACCTGATGATGAAGCTTGGGCTGGTGCGTTTCTCCATGCTGCTTGCGCTTGCGCTGGTCGTTCTGGCCATTGTCGTGCAAATGGCCGTTACCATGGTTCTGCATGGTCAGGTCGAGAGTATCGACGTCATCCGCTCCATCTTCTTTGGCTTGCTCATTACTCCCTGGGCGGTCTATTTCCTTTCCGTGGTGGTTGAACAACTGGAAGAGTCCCGTCAGCGTCTGTCAAAACTGGTCGATAAACTGGAAGAGATGCGCGAGCGCGACCTGAAGCTCAACGTCCAGCTCAAAGACAACATTGCGCAACTGAACCAGGAGATTTCAGATCGTGAGAAGGCGGAGGCCGAGCGTCAGGCTACGCTTGAGCAACTTAAAATCGAAATGAAAGAGCGCGAGGTCACGCAGATCCAGCTTGAGCAGCAATCCTCTTTCCTGCGGTCGTTCCTCGATGCTTCGCCGGATCTGGTGTTTTACCGTAATGAAGATAAAGAGTTTTCCGGCTGTAACCGGGCGATGGAGTTGCTCACCGGGAAAAGCGAGAAGCAGCTGATTAACCTGAAGCCGCAGGACGTTTACTCTGAAGAGGCGGCGGCCAAGGTCATGGAGACGGACGAAAAAGTATTCCGCCATAACGTCTCGCTGACCTATGAACAGTGGCTGGATTACCCGGACGGACGCAAAGCCTGCTTTGAGATCCGTAAGGTGCCCTACTATGACCGCGTGGGGAAACGCCACGGCCTGATGGGCTTTGGCCGCGATATCACCGAGCGTAAGCGCTATCAGGACGCCCTGGAGCGCGCCAGCCGCGACAAGACGACCTTTATCTCCACCATCAGCCACGAGCTGCGTACGCCGCTTAATGGCATTGTCGGGCTGAGCCGTATTCTGCTGGATACCGACCTGACCGCAGAGCAGGAAAAATACCTCAAGACTATCCATGTCTCCGCGGTCACGCTGGGTAATATCTTCAACGATATTATTGATATGGATAAGATGGAGCGCCGTAAAGTTCAGCTTGATAATCAGCCTGTTGATTTCACCAGCTTCCTTGCCGATCTGGAAAACCTGTCCGGCCTGCAGGCGCAGCAGAAGGGGCTGCGTTTTGTCATGGAGCCAACCCTGCCGCTGCCGCATAAAGTGGTGACTGACGGCACGCGTCTGCGCCAGATCCTGTGGAACCTTATCAGCAACGCGGTGAAATTTACCCAGAAGGGGCAGGTGGCGGTGCGCATCCGCTTTGACGAAGGCGATATGCTGCACTTCGAGGTGGAAGACTCCGGGATGGGTATTCCACAGGAGGAGCAGGACAAAATTTTCGCGATGTATTACCAGGTGAAGGACAGCAACGGCGGGAAACCGGCGACCGGAACGGGCATTGGCCTGGCGGTCTCTAAACGGCTGGCGAAAAGCATGGGGGGCGATATCACCGTTGCCAGCCAGCCGGGTAAAGGGTCAACCTTCACGCTGACGGTCCACGCGCCGGCGGTGGCGGAGGAGGTTGAGGATACCTTTGAAAACGACGACATGCCGCTGCCTGCGCTGCACGTCCTGCTGGTGGAAGACATTGAGCTGAACGTGATTGTGGCGCGCTCTGTGCTGGAGAAACTGGGCAACAGCGTGGATGTCGCGATGACCGGTAAGGCCGCGCTGGAGATGTTTAAACCGGGCGAATACGATCTTGTCCTGCTGGATATTCAACTACCGGATATGACCGGGCTGGATATCTCGCGTGAGCTGACGCGTCAGTACGCGGCCGACGAGCTGCCGCCGCTGGTGGCGCTGACGGCGAACGTGCTGAAAGATAAAAAAGAGTATCTCGATGCCGGTATGGACGATGTACTCAGCAAGCCGCTGGCGGTGCCTGCTCTGACCGCCATGATTAAGAAGTTCTGGGATACCCGTGATGAAGAGGAGAGCACCATGACGTCTGTTGATAGCGCAAAAGCCCAAACGATACTCGATACCGCGATGCTGGAGCAGTACATCGATCTGGTCGGCCCGAAACTGATTACCGATGGTCTGGCGGTGTTCGAAAAAATGATGCCGGGCTATCTGAGCGTGCTGGAATCAAACCTGACGGCTCGTGACCAGAAGGGCATTGTGGAAGAAGGACATAAAATTAAAGGTGCCGCCGGCTCGGTTGGCCTACGCCACCTGCAGCAGTTGGGTCAACAGATTCAGTCGCCTGATTTACCTGCATGGGAAGATAACGTGGGTGATTGGGTTGAAGAGATGAAACAAGAGTGGCAAAACGATGTTGCGGTGCTTAAAGCCTGGGTCGATGCCAGAAAAAAATGACCCCGGCTTAACCGGGGTGCGCGAATACTGCGCCAACACCAGGGAAATCGTGGCTGCGCCTGTTTTTTAAAGTTATTTTCGAAAGGGCGCTGCCTGAAAAATTTAGGCCGCACGCAGATAAGATAGCAAATCTTAAATGGTTTGTTACATGAATCAGTGAAATGTGTGAAGCATAGCGTTTTAATCAAAATTATTAATGTGCTTCAGCAAGTTGCAGAAAAGGATTGTCATGATGAAAAAGATTGGTGTCGTGCTGAGCGGATGCGGTGTTTACGATGGTTCTGAGATACATGAAGCCGTAATCACGCTGCTGGCCCTGGCTAAGCACGGAGCAGAGGTTATTTGTTTTGCGCCAGACAAAAATCAGGCGGATGTAATTAATCATCTGACCGGTGAGCCGATGGCGGAAACCCGTAATGTACTGATTGAAGCCGCGCGTATTGCTCGAGGTGATATCCATCCTCTTATTCAGGCAGATCCTACAGAGCTTGATGCGCTGATTGTGCCGGGTGGGTTTGGCGCGGCCAAAAATCTCAGTACCTTTGCTGCGCAGGGCGCGGAGTGTCAGGTCGATCCTCATTTAAAGGCGCTGTCGCAGGCCATGCATGCGGCAGGAAAACCGCTGGGCTTTATCTGCATCGCGCCGGCAATGCTGCCCAGAATTTTTGATTTCCCGCTGCGCCTGACTATCGGGACGGATATTGATACCGCAGAGATCGTCGAGGAAATGGGGGGCGAACACGTTCCGTGCCCGGTTGATGACATTGTGGTTGATGAAGATAACAAAATTGTCACTACACCAGCGTATATGCTGGCGAATAATATCGCTGAGGCGGCCTCAGGCATTGAAAAGCTGGTGGCCCGCGTGCTGGTGCTGACTGAATGAGGCGTAAATTTGCCGCAGGCGCAGGGGTGAAACGTATTCTCTTGCGTATCGTTCTTGTACTGGCGGTATTCTGGGGAGGCGGGCTGGCTTTATTCAGCATTATGCCGGTTCCGTTCTCTGCCGTTATGGTTGAGCGCCAGCTTAGCGCGTGGTTCAGCGGTGATTTCGGCTATGTTGCCCACTCTGACTGGGTGAGCATGGACGAGATCTCACCGTTCATGGGGCTGGCGGTCATCGCGGCGGAGGACCAGAAATTCCCGGAGCACTGGGGGTTCGACGTGGCGGCCATTGAGAAGGCGTTAGCCCATAACGAACGCCATGAAAACCGCGTGCGCGGTGCGTCAACCTTGTCGCAGCAGACGGCCAAAAATCTGTTTCTGTGGGATGGTCGAAGCTGGGTGCGAAAAGGGCTGGAAGCGGGGTTGACCCTGGGGATGGAAACGGTCTGGAGCAAAAAACGCATTCTGACCGTCTATCTCAACGTCGCTGAGTTTGGCGACGGTGTTTTTGGCGTGGAAGCTGCCGCGCAGCGTTATTTCAATAAGCCAGCCAGCCGTCTGAGCATGTCAGAAGCAGCGCTATTGGCCGCTGTTTTACCGAATCCCATCCGCTTTAAAGCCAGTGCCCCATCAGGATACGTGCGAAGCCGTCAGGCGTGGATCATACGCCAGATGAATCAGCTGGGCGGAGAGGGTTTTATGCAGCGTAATAATCTTATGTAGGGCGGGTAAGCGCAGCGCCACCCGCCGAGGGGCGAACGTTAGTCTTCGTCAAAGCCAGCGTTAAACAGGGCAATCACCGCCGCCAGTGCTTCCTCTTCCTGAGGCCCGGTGGCTTCAACTTCAATCTGGCGCCCTTTGGCGGAATCCAGCATCAGCAGGGCGATCACGCTGTTCGCTTCCGCTTCGGTACCTTCGTCATTTCGCAGCAGAACCTCTGCATCAAAACCCTGCATCAGCTCAAACAGTTTCATCGCCGGGCGTGCATGCATACCCAGCTTATTGGTGATCTCAACGGTTTGTTTTACGGTCATGTTTTACGTTTTTCCAGCGTGCGATGACGGGACTGAACGTTCTTCCCGCGCGAGCGGAAATAGTCGGCCAGCTGTTCGGCGATATAAACCGAACGATGTTTACCGCCGGTACAGCCAATCGCCACCGTCAGGTAGCTACGATTGTTTGTCTCCAGCATAGGTAACCATAGCTCAAGGTAGCTTCGCGTCTGGTAGATAAAATTGTGAACTTCTGTGTGCCGGTCGAGGAAGGCCGCGACGGGTTTATCCAGACCGGTCATTGGACGCAGCTTCGGATCCCAGTGCGGGTTCGGCAGGAAGCGCACGTCGAAAACGTAATCCGCATCAATCGGAATACCGTGCTTAAAGCCGAAGGATTCGAACACCATTGTCAGTTCACGCTCGCGTTTACCCAACAGTCGGGTACGCAGCATTTCCGCCAGCTCGTGAACGGACATCTCAGAGGTGTCGACAATCAGGTCGGCACGAGAACGCAGCGGCTCCAGCAGGTCGCTCTCTTCATCGATAGCGCTCTCCAGAGAGAGGTTCTTGCTGGAAAGCGGGTGCAAACGACGGGTATCGCTGTAGCGACGGATCAGCGTATTGCGGTCTGCATCAAGGAACAGCAGCTGAGGCGAGAACGCATCAGGCAGGTTGCTCATGGCCTGTTCGAAGATCTCTGGCGATTCAGGCATGTTACGGACGTCGATACTGACGGCGGCAGAGGTTTGTCTCTCCGCAAGCGTGCGGGCCAGGTCGGGCAATAACACGACCGGCAGGTTATCGACGCAGTAAAAACCCATGTCTTCCAGCGCGCGCAGAGCAACGGATTTCCCCGACCCTGAACGGCCACTGACAATCATCAGCACCATGTTCCGTTTCTCCTCAGGACAACAGATGTGAAGGCCATCTCCTGGTTATGCATCATCCTGATTGCCTTCTGCTTCAGTGATAATTTGATAGAGCTCTTCATCACTTTGGGCCGAGCGCAGTCGACGGCAAATGGTTTTATCGGCCAGACGTTTTGCGACCAGCGACAGCGTATGCAGATGGGTTTTCGTCTGATCGGCAGGCACCAGCAGCGCGAAGAGGAGATCGACGGGCTGGTTATCAATGGCATCGAAGGCGATGGGTGTTTCAAGCTGCACAAACACACCAACGGCACGCAGGGTATCCTCTTCCAGTTTGCCGTGCGGGATCGCGATGCCGTTGCCGATACCGGTACTGCCCATTTTTTCACGGGTCAGAATCGCTTCGAATACCACCTGCGGCGGCAGGCCCAGCTGTTTTGCAGCCAGTTCACTGATGATCTCCAGCGCACGTTTTTTGCTCTGGCAGTGAACCGCACTGCGGGTACATTCCTGGTTAAGGACATTGCTCAGTTGAAGAGCGGAATCGTTGTTCATCATAATTTCACCTAAGCGCTAACTGTACAAATGGCCTGTTGTGTTTCACAACAGGCCGTCCTGCACCCGTTAACTGCCCGGACAATTAGTGTTGTTTCAGTTTATCTTTATGTTTATTGAGCTGTCGTGCAAGCTTATCAATCAAGCCGTCGATAGCAGCGTACATGTCTTGCCCTTCCGCACTGGCATGCAGTTCACCCCCGTTAACATGCAGGGTGGCATCCGAGATATGAGTCACTTTCTCCACTTTCAACACAATATAGACCTGATTGATCCTTTCGAAATACTGCTCGAGTTTTGCAAACTTCGCGTTCACAAAGTCGCGTAAAGCCTCAGTAATTTCGACGTTTTGTCCAGTGATGTTGAGCTGCATAGTGTCTTCCTTATCGGTTGTGTCAGACCAGCTGTTTACGCTGGTTGGACGGCGGAATGGATAAAGACTCTCGATACTTCGCAACAGTACGACGTGCCACCATAATACCCTGATCGGACAGCATGGTGGTTAACTTACTGTCGCTTAGTGGCTTCGCGGGGTTCTCCGCGGCGATCAACTTCTTCACCAGGGCACGAATGGCCGTTGACGACGCTTCGCCGCCGCCCTCGGTATTCACATGGCTGGAGAAGAAATACTTAAGCTCAAAAATACCGCGTGGACTGTGCAGATACTTCTGCGTGGTGACACGGGAAATGGTTGATTCATGCATTTCGACGGCCTGGGCGATATCCGCCAGTACCATCGGTTTCATATACTCTTCGCCCTGCTCAAAGAATGCCTGCTGCTGTTCGACAATACAGCGGCTGACGCGTAGCAGCGTATCATTTCGGCTCTCCAGACTTTTGATCAACCATCGCGCTTCCTGAAGATTGCTACGAATATATTGATTGTCGGAGTCGTTACGCGCGCTGGTGCACATGGAGGCATACTGCTGGTTGATTTGCAGGCGAGGGATGCTGTCTGAATTCAGTTCAACGACCCAGCGGTCATTGTGTTTTCTGACCAGCACGTCCGGGATCACGTACTCGGGCTCGCTGGTCTGGATCGACTGTCCCGGGCGCGGATCGAGCGACTGGATCAGATTCACCGCTTCTTTCAGCACCTCTTCCTTCAGGCGCGTGACGCGCATCAGGGAGCGGAAATCGTGGTTGGCCAACAGATCCAGATGATCGCTGATGATTAAGCGCGCCTCGTCGATCCATGGCGTCTCTTTGCTGAACTGAGAAAGCTGGATCAGCAGGCAGTCGCGCAGATCTTTTGCGGCCACGCCTACCGGATCGAAACGTTGGATGCGCTTCAGTACGGCTTCGATCTCCTCAAGCTCAATCTCTTCGTCGCCCATGCTTTCCAGGATATCGTCCAGCGTGACGGTCAAATAGCCGGTGTCGTCAACGGCATCGACAATTGAGGTGGCAATCGCGCGGTCGGTATCGGAGAAGGGGGTGAGTTCCACCTGCCACATCAGGTAATCCTGCAGCGACTGGGTGGTTTCTCCCTGATAGACCGGTAGCTCATCATCCTGGTAGTCTGCACGCGTACCGGAAGGGGTTCCGGCGGTGTAGATTTCATCCCAGCTGGCATCCAGCGGTAGCTCGTCGGGCATCTCTTTTTGTTCGAGTGCATCCGCGGTGTCGAGCGCTTCTGTATCCTGAGATTGCTGGGTATCTACCTCGTCATGAAGATCGGTTTGTTCCAGCAGGGGGTTGCTGTCCAGCGCCTGCTGGAGCTCCTGCTGAAGTTCTAACGTGGACAGTTGCAACAGGCGAATTGCCTGCTGTAGCTGCGGCGTCATCGCCAGTTGTTGGCTGAGCCTTAATTGCAAACCTTGCTTCATGTTCAGAGCATTTTTCTCCGGTTCGGCGTTACGTTACCTCTACCCTATCAGAGTCTGAAGTCTTCCCCAAGATAGACGCGCTTAACATGATCGTCTTCGAGGATCTGCTGCGGCGTACCGTGGGCGATCAGATTGCCCTGGCTCACAATATACGCGCGTTCACACACGGCCAGCGTTTCACGAACGTTGTGGTCGGTGATCAGTACGCCAAGCCCGCTGTCACGCAGGTGTTCAATGATACGTTTAATGTCGATAACCGAGATCGGGTCAACGCCCGCAAACGGCTCATCCAGAAGGATAAATTTCGGGTTTGCGGCCAGCGCACGCGCAATCTCAACGCGGCGGCGTTCACCCCCGGAGAGTGCCTGACCGAGGCTGTCACGCAGGTGCTCAATGTGGAACTCTTCCATCAGCTCGTTGGCACGATCCTGACGCTGTTCGCTGGTTAGGTCGTTACGAATTTGCAGGACCGCCATCAGGTTATCGTAAACGCTAAGACGACGGAAAATAGAGGCTTCCTGCGGCAGGTAGCCGATCCCGCGACGCGCGCGCGCGTGCAGCGGCAGAAGGCTGATGTCTTCATCGTCAATGATAATGTTGCCGGCATCGCGCGGCACAATGCCAACGACCATGTAGAAGGTGGTGGTTTTACCCGCACCGTTAGGGCCAAGCAGCCCTACAATTTCGCCGGAGTTGACGGTCAGACTGACATCTTCTACGACACGGCGGCCCTTATAGGCCTTCGCGAGATTTTTTGCAGTTAATGTTGCCATAACGAATTAGTTACTCTTCTTCTGTGCCGGGGCCTGGCCTTTGCCTTTATCCTGCAGCTGCGACGGAACCAGTACGGTCGTGACGCGTTTGCCTTTCTCGCTGGAGGCCTGCATTTTTTGCTCTTTCACCAGATAGGTGATCTGGTCGCCGGTAATGTTGCTGTCCAGCTGTTCCAGATACGCATTTCCGGTCAGGATGACCAGGTCCTTCGCCAGCTCGTAGTGCATATGCGAGGCGTGACCTTTCACCGGCTTGCCGTTGTCCTGCATCTGGTAGAAGGTTGCCGGGTTGCCGTAACCATCAATAATCTCTTTGCCCTGTTCGCCACCCGGACGGGTCACGACCACTTTGTCGGCGTTAATTTTGATGGTGCCCTGAGTCATGACGACGTTACCCGTGAAGGTGACGACGTTACCCTGCATATCGAGAGACTGGGTATCGGACTCGATATGGATCGGTTGATCGGTATCGCCCGTTACAGCAAGCGCGGGGAGACTGGTCGCCAGCATCGCGCTGGCGATAATTACTTTAAGGCTGAGTTTGTTTGTTTTGAATTTCATAGGAGGTTCTAACCTTTTCAATCAGCTCGGCGTTTTTGCTGCGTAAGTTCCCGCGCATTCTCAAACCGCTGGAATTAAATGTTGTGCCATACAGTGTGACCAGATCCTGCGAGGTCACGTCCTGGGTTACCAGGTTAATCTGGGCGTTATCCGTCGTAATTTTTCGCAGTTGCGAGTCAGCGGTCAGGGCGTTGACTTCAACGTGGCCATACAGATAAAGCATACGGTCATTTGTCAGTTTTGCCCGATCTGACTTAATTGACCACGTCGGGACTTTGTCCTTATCAAAGGTGGTCATGACAGGCTGGGTAAACCACGAAATACCGTCATCTGAAAAATATTCAACGTGCTGGGCAATCAGGCGATAGTTCAGCGCACCTTCCGGGCTGTAGACCACGGTGTCGCTGTGATCGCTTTTATAGGTTGGATCGTTATTGTTGACCACTTGCGTTTGCGTATCGTCGCGATCGGCAAGGTTCACGCCAATCAAGACCAGTGCGACAAGCGAAAGCAAAATGATAATCCAACGTCTGGTTTTACTCATATCGATTGCCCTTTGGCCTCATCAAGCTTGCCCTGCGCCAGCAAAAGCAGATCGCAGACTTCACGTACGGCACCACGGCCCCCGTTGATGTGGGTAACGTAGTCAGCGCGCGGGATCAGCAGCGGATGCGCATCGGCAACGGCGATGCTCAGCCCCACTTCAGCCATCACGGGCCAGTCAATCAGATCGTCCCCGACGTAGGCCACGTTTTCCGGTGCGATAGCCAGTTTACCCAGTAAATCCTTAAACGCCGCCATTTTATCGGATTGACCCTGATACAGATGGGTAATTCCTAAGGTTTCACAGCGGTCTTCTACCAGTTTAGCTTTTCGCCCGGTGATGATAGCCACCTCAATACCGGAGGTGAGCGCACAGCGGATACCGTAGCCGTCGCGAACGTTAAACGCCTTCAGCTCTTCACCATTATTGCCCATGTAAATCAGGCCATCGGAGAGTACCCCATCCACATCCAGGATGAGCAGACGAATGTTTTCCGCCTTTGCCATCATCTGGGTACTGACCGGACCATAACAGGTTGCAAGGGATGCACCCGCATTACTCATTGTCTTATCCTTCATTACACTACGCCTGCGCGCAGCAGATCATGCATATGTACCACACCCAGCAACTGGTCGCCATCGGCAACCATAACGGAGGTGATATGGCGGGACTGCATCAGGTTCAGCACATCCACGGCCAGCGTACCCGGACGCACGCGGATACCGCCCGGCGTCATCACGTCGGCAATGCCGAGCGTGCGGACATCTACACCCATGTCGAACACGCGACGCAGGTCGCCATCGGTGAAGATCCCCTGAATTTTCATCAGATCGTCGCACACGACCGTCATACCCAGATTCTTGCGGGTGATTTCCAGCAGCGCATCACGCAGGGAGGCTTCTTTACTCACGTGAGGGATCTCATCCCCGGTGTGCATAATATCGTTTACCCGAAGCAGCAGCTTGCGCCCCAGCGCACCGCCCGGGTGGGAAAGCGCGAAATCTTCCGGCGTAAAACCGCGGGCTTCGAGCAGCGCGACGGCAAGCGCATCGCCCATGACCAGCGCGGCGGTGGTGCTGGACGTTGGCGCCAGGCCGAGCGGACAGGCCTCCTTGGGCACCTTCACGCACAGGTGAATATCAGCCGCGCGCGCCATGCTGCTTTCCGGACGGCTGGTCATGCAAATAAGCGGCACCTGCAGGCGCTTCAGTACCGGGATCAGCGCCAGGATCTCATTGGACTCACCGGAGTTGGACAGCGCGATGACGATATCCTGCGGCGTGACCATACCCAGGTCGCCGTGCGCGGCTTCCCCCGGGTGTACAAAGAAGGAAGAGGTTCCGGTGCTGGCAAATGTTGCCGCCATTTTGCGTCCAATGTGGCCGGACTTACCCATCCCCATCACCACGACTTTGCCGGCACAGTAGAATATCTTCTCACATGCCAGACTAAAATCCTGATTAATGTACCGATCTAACTGCGCCAGACCTTCACGTTCAATCTCCAGAACCTCTTTGCCTGCTTTCTGAAAGTCAAAACCCGGCTGCAATTCTATTTGCGACATAATGCGTTTCCGTTTACCCAGAGAGAAGAGGCGAGAGCCAGTACAGCATCGCCATCCATACGATAAATCCACCCGTCAGCAGCGCGCCTGCGCCTTTGCCGATCTGTCGTTGCCGCCGCCAGCAGAGCAGGGCAAATATCACGCTGACCAATAACATCACGCCGTAGTCGCGTGAGAACGCCAGGGGATTAAAGGGCCCTGGCGTAATCAGGGCTGGCAGACCCATCACAATGGCGATATTAAAAATGTTAGAACCGATGATATTACCAATGGCAATGTCATCCTCACCTTTACGTGCCCCCGCAATGGCCGTGGCCAGCTCCGGCAGGCTGGTACCGATGGCAATCACCGTCAGGCCAATGGTCAGTTCACTGATGGCGAAATAGTTCGCCAGCACCGTCGCGTTATCCACGACCATGCGCGTGGCCATCGGCATGATGATCAGCGCAACGCCAAGCCAGAGCAGGGCAACAGGCAGCGTGCCTTCTCGCGGAAGTTCGGCAACCTGCTCACGCGTGAGGCTATCCTGGCCCTGTTTCTCAGCCAGACGGGCGATTTTAACACTATACAGCAGCCAAATAACGGCCAGCGCCAGCAAGAAAATGCCGTCGCTGTAGCTCAGTACACCATCGTAAAAAACGCAGCCTGCCAGCAGGCTTACGATTAACATTAGCGGCAATTCACGGCGCAGAACATCAGAATGCACGCGAAATGGATGGAGCAGGGCGGCCAGGCCTAAAATCAAGAGTATATTGACGATGTTAGAGCCAATCGCGGTACCGACTGCCAGGTCTAACTGGCCATGCAGCGATGCCGAGACAGAGACGATGATTTCAGGAAGTGACGTTCCAACACTGACCACGGTCATCCCGATGACGACAGGCGGTACGCCCGTCAGGCGACACAGGATAGATGCAGCAAACACTAAACGGTCAGCACTGTAGACCACCAATAGTAAACCAATTATTAACAGTGCTGTTGCTAAAAGCATCAAAAGTCCTTTCTTCAGGTATACTCGTCGGTCCATCGCGCGGGAATGGCTGGACTGCATACAGTCTGAGGCGTAACGAATTCCTAATTTTGACTTTATGCGCCGGAAAAGTAAAACAAATGCCAGCTTTCGCTAACCTCAACGGCTATTATTCTGTAAAAATGCGGAGTTGAGGGCTGATTCAGGCGGCATGCCTTAACGTGAGCAGGGTAATAAAGGAACCATAAATGAGCCAAACGATGGCGAATTTAGTCGATGTTCGCGGTGTGAGTTTTTCTCGCGCCAACAGATTGATATTTGATGATATTTCGTTGACCGTACCGCATGGCAAGATCACTGCCATCATGGGGCCGTCCGGGATCGGTAAAACGACCCTGCTGCGCCTTATTGGTGGGCAGATCCCACCCGATCGCGGTGAAATCCTCTTTGATGGCGAAAACATCCCGGAGATGTCACGCTCGCGCCTGTATACTGTCCGCAAACGCATGAGCATGCTCTTTCAGTCTGGAGCCTTGTTCACCGACATGAATGTCTTTGATAACGTGGCCTACCCGCTGCGCGAGCATACCAGCCTGCCGCCGGAACTGCTGAAAAGCACGGTGATGATGAAGCTTGAAGCCGTCGGTTTGCGGGGCGCCGCGAAGCTGATGCCTTCTGAGCTGTCCGGTGGGATGGCGCGCCGTGCCGCGCTGGCGCGAGCCATTGCATTAGAACCTGATTTAATCATGTTCGACGAACCGTTTGTTGGACAGGATCCCATCACGATGGGCGTGCTGGTGAAGCTCATCTCTGAACTGAACAGCGCGCTTGGCGTCACCTGCATTGTGGTATCTCACGATGTACCGGAAGTATTGAGCATTGCCGATTACGCCTATATCGTGGCGGACAAAAAGATCGTCGCACACGGTAGCGCCCAGGCGCTGCAGGAAAATTGCGATCCGCGCGTGCGGCAGTTCCTCGACGGTATTGCCGATGGCCCTGTGCCGTTCCGCTACCCGGCGGGCGACTATCGTGACGATTTACTGGGAATAGGGAGTTAAGCCACTCATGCTGTTAAATGCGTTGGCCGCTCTCGGACACCGTGGCATAAAAACCATCAGGACGTTCGGGCGTGCCGGATTGATGTTATTCAACGCGCTGGTCGGCAAGCCGGAATTCCGTAAGCACGCACCGCTATTGGTGCGCCAGCTTTATAATGTCGCCGTGCTGTCGATGCTCATCATCATTGTTTCCGGTCTGTTTATCGGTATGGTGCTTGGGCTACAGGGCTATCTTGTGCTGACAACCTACAGTGCGGAAACCAGCCTCGGGATGCTGGTGGCGCTCTCGCTGCTGCGTGAACTGGGGCCGGTTGTGGCGGCGCTGCTGTTCGCCGGGCGTGCGGGGTCGGCATTAACGGCTGAAATTGGCCTGATGCGTGCGACCGAGCAGCTCTCCAGCATGGAGATGATGGCGGTCGATCCGCTGCGTCGCGTGATCTCACCGCGTTTCTGGGCGGGGGTGATCTCTTTACCGCTGCTGACGATTCTGTTTGTCGCCGTGGGTATCTGGGGCGGTTCGCTGGTCGGCGTGCACTGGAAAGGCATTGATGCCGGTTTCTTCTGGTCCGCGATGCAGGACGCCATTGACCTGCGAATGGATCTGGTTAACTGCCTGATTAAAAGCGTGGTATTTGCCATTACGGTCACCTGGATTGCATTGTTCAATGGTTACGATGCCATCCCGACGTCGGCGGGCATTAGCCGTGCAACTACACGTACAGTCGTACATTCGTCGCTGGCCGTACTGGGTCTGGATTTTGTGCTCACCGCACTGATGTTTGGGAATTGAGTTCATGCAAACGAGAAAAAATGAAATTTGGGTCGGTGTATTCCTGCTGCTGGCGCTGCTGGCCGCGCTGTTTATCTGCCTGAGAGCGGCGGATATCACGTCTGTGCGCACCGAGCCGACGTATCGCATCTATGCCACCTTCGACAACATCGGCGGGCTGAAGGCGCGCTCACCGGTTCGTATCGGCGGCGTGGTGATCGGACGCGTATCTGACATTACGCTTGATGAGAAAACCTATCTGCCACGCGTCGCGATGGATATCGAAGAGCGTTACAACCATATCCCGGACACCAGCTCCCTTTCTATCCGTACTTCCGGCCTGCTGGGCGAACAATATCTGGCGCTTAACGTCGGCTTTGAAGACCCCGAGCTGGGAACGACTATCCTTAAAGACGGTAGCGTCATTCAGGATACGAAATCCGCGATGGTGCTGGAGGATATGATTGGTCAGTTCCTTTACAGCAGTAAAGGGGATGAGAAAAAATCCGACGCTGCCCCAGCGCAGAGCGAAGATCATACCGACGTCGCACCGACGCCAGGTGCTGCGAATTAATATCAGGAGAAGTCATTCATGTTTAAACGACTGTTAATGGTTGCCATGCTGGTCATCGCCCCTCTTACCGCCGCTCACGCTGCGGATCAGAGTAACCCGTACAAACTGATGGACGAAGCGGCGAAGAAGACCTTCGACCGTCTTAAAAATGAACAGCCTAAAATTCGTGCTAATCCTGATTATCTGCGTGACGTCGTTGACCAGGAGCTGCTGCCGTACGTGCAGATTAAGTATGCGGGTGCGCTGGTGCTGGGACGTTATTACAAAGACGCGACCCCTGCGCAGCGTGATGCTTACTTTGCCGCGTTCCGTGAATACCTGAAACAGGCTTATGGCCAGGCGCTGGCAATGTACCACGGTCAGACCTATCAGATTGCGCCTGAGCAGCCGCTGGGTGATGCAACCATCGTCCCTATCCGTGTGACGATCATCGATCCTAACGGTCGTCCGCCGGTTCGTCTGGATTTCCAGTGGCGTAAAAACAGCCAGACCGGTCACTGGCAGGCGTATGACATGATTGCCGAAGGGGTAAGCATGATCACCACCAAACAGAACGAATGGAGTGACCTGCTGCGCACCAAGGGCATCGATGGCCTGACCGCGCAGCTGCAGTCTATCTCTCGTCAGAAAATTAGCCTGGATGAGAAGAAGTAATGTCACAGCAACTCAGCTGGTCGCGTGAAGGCGAGACATTAAAGCTGTCCGGTGAGCTGGATCAGGATCTGCTGAACCCACTGTGGGACAAACGCCATGAAGCGATGCAGGGCGTGACGCTCATCGATTTAACTGACGTCACGCGGGTGGATACGGCGGGTGTTGCGCTGCTGGCCCATCTGGTTGCGGTAGGGAAAAAGCAGGGTGCTAGCGTTACGCTTCACGGCGCGAGCGATAATGTCGTGACCCTTGCACAGCTCTACAACCTCCCTCAGGACGTACTGCCTCGTTAATATTTTCAGTGCGTTACTTCCGAAAGCCCTGACAGTTTCATCGTCGGGGCTTTTTGCTTGTTTAAGACAACGCCACTTTGCTCTAAGATGTTGGGCTTGTTTTCACTATCAGATGATTAAGAGCCCATGGAAAATCATGAAATCCAGACAGTGCTGATGAATGCACTCTCCCTTCAGGAAGCCCACGTCTCTGGCGATGGCAGTCACTTCCAGGTTATTGCTGTGGGTGAGATGTTCGACGGTATGAGCCGTGTGAAGAAACAGCAGGCTGTGTACGCGCCGCTGATGGAATATATTGCGGATAACCGCATCCACGCCCTGTCGATTAAAGCGTTCACCCCGCAAGAGTGGGCACGCGATCGCAAACTAAACGGTTTTTGAGCTGAGGGCGACAGGCCCGCAGCACGGTTGAATTTATAAGAGAGCACACAATGGATAAATTTCGTGTACAGGGGCCAACGCGTCTCCAGGGCGAAGTCACAATTTCTGGCGCCAAAAACGCCGCGCTGCCAATCCTCTTTGCTGCGCTGCTCGCGGAAGAGCCGGTAGAAATTCAGAACGTACCGAAGCTGAAAGATATCGACACCACCATGAAGTTGCTCACCCAGTTGGGCACGAAAGTTGAGCGTAACGGTTCCGTCTGGATCGACGCCAGCAAGGTGAATAACTTCTCAGCTCCTTACGATCTGGTGAAAACCATGCGCGCATCTATCTGGGCGCTTGGCCCGCTGGTGGCGCGTTTTGGTCAGGGTCAGGTCTCTCTGCCGGGCGGCTGCGCTATCGGTGCGCGTCCGGTTGACCTGCACATCTTTGGTTTGGAGAAACTGGGCGCAGAGATCAAGCTGGAAGAAGGTTACGTTAAAGCGTCCGTCAATGGTCGTCTGAAAGGCGCGCACATTGTCATGGACAAAGTGAGCGTGGGCGCAACGGTCACCATTATGTCTGCGGCGACGCTGGCAGAAGGGACCACTATCATCGAAAACGCCGCGCGCGAACCGGAAATTGTGGATACCGCCAACTTCCTCGTTGCGCTGGGCGCGAAGATCTCCGGTCAGGGGACCGACCGTATCACCATCGAAGGCGTTGAACGTCTGGGCGGTGGTGTCTATCGCGTACTGCCGGACCGTATCGAAACCGGTACTTTCCTGGTCGCTGCGGCGATTTCTGGCGGTAAGATTGTTTGTCGCAACGCGCAGCCAGATACCCTGGATGCGGTGCTGGCGAAACTGCGCGATGCGGGTGCGGATATCGAAATCGGTGAAGACTGGATCAGTCTTGATATGCACGGCCAGCGTCCAAAAGCGGTCAATGTGCGTACGGCACCGCATCCGGCGTTCCCAACGGACATGCAGGCGCAGTTCACCCTGTTGAACCTGGTCGCCGAAGGTACTGGCTTCATCACAGAAACCATTTTCGAGAACCGCTTTATGCACGTACCGGAGCTGATCCGTATGGGTGCGCATGCTGAGATCGAAAGCAATACCGTGATTTGCCATGGCGTTGAGAAACTGTCTGGTGCTCAGGTGATGGCAACCGATCTGCGTGCGTCCGCAAGCCTGGTGCTGGCGGGTTGTATCGCGGAAGGCACAACGATCGTGGATCGTATTTATCACATCGATCGTGGCTATGAGCGTATCGAAGATAAGCTGCGCGCGCTGGGTGCCAATATCGAGCGAGTGAAGGGCGAGTAATCGTTCCGGCAGCCCCCTGCCAGCAATGACCGGGGGGTTGCTGTTCCTGTCAAAAACGCATTACTCCTGCGGTTCTCTTTTTGCCTTTCTCTGGCGAATCATGCGCGATCTGTCGATAAATTCATGGGTGATGGGATCGTGGTAGCGCGAAGGCCAAATTACCCACGGATGCGTATCCAGCGCCGTCGCGATAATTAATTCTCCCTTCGGCCAGGGGCGGGTGAGGGCGTTTGCCAGAGTTGAAGAACTCAGTCCATGGCGGCGGGACTCTGCTGCCAGTGAAGTGCCTCTTTTGCGCAGCGCGGCAATAATATCAGCCGTGTGCCAGTCGATAAATTTCGTATCCATAACGCCGTCCTTAAGTTCGGATTCAACTACGCCGTTTCTTCTGAAACGACGGGGTTACTATACCCATTTCAAACTCTTGTTCTAAAAAGTTCGCGTTACTTGAAGGGATATTCAGAATAAGACATGGCTTTATTCATGCGGTCTCTAAACTGATGAATTTACAGGAATACGGAATTTACAGGAGTTTATTGGAATCTCCCCGCCAGGGCCGCGGGGAGAGACAAGGAGGATTAACGGTCGCGCTGAACGGCGATGTGGGCAAGACCAATCAGCGCCTCGCGCCACGGGCTGTCGGGAATGACCTGGAGAGCTTCGATGGCTTTGTCGGCTTCTTCTTCCGCACGCTGACGCGTCCATTCCAGCGATCCGCAGATAGCCATGGTTTCCAGCACAGGTTCCAGAAGATGGCGGCCATTTCCCTGCTCAATCGCTTCACGGATCATTTTCGCCTGGTCGGCCGTTCCGTTGCGCATAGCATGGAGCAGGGGCAGGGTCGGTTTGCCTTCGTTCAGGTCATCGCCCACGTTTTTGCCGAGCGTCTCGCCGTCCGCACTGTAGTCCAGCAAATCGTCAATCAGCTGGAATGCCGTACCAAGATAGCGGCCATAGTCCTGCAGACCTTTCTCCTGCGCTTCGGTACAGTCAGCCAGAATGCCGGAACACTGGGCAGCCGCTTCAAACAGGCGCGCGGTTTTGCTGTAGATCACGCGCATGTAGTTTTCTTCGGTGATGTCAGGGTCGTTGACGTTCATCAGCTGCAGTACTTCGCCTTCAGCAATGACGTTTACGGCTTCAGACATCACTTCCAGCACTTTCAGGGAGCCCAGACTGGTCATCATCTGGAAGGCGCGGGTATAGATAAAATCCCCCACCAGTACGCTGGCTGCGTTCCCGAAAGCGGCGTTTGCCGTGGCTTTGCCACGACGCATATCCGATTCATCCACCACATCGTCATGCAGAAGCGTCGCCGTGTGAATAAATTCGATGAGCGCTGCGATAGTGATGTGAGCATTTCCCTGATAACCAACGGCTCTGGCAGCCAGAATGGCGATCATCGGACGAATGCGTTTACCGCCGCCGCTGACGATGTAATAGCCCAACTGATTGATCAGCTGAACGTCAGAGTTGAGTTGCTCCAGGATTGCTGCATTCACACCCGCCATATCTTGCGCGGTTAACTCGTTGATTTTTTCTAAATTCATCGCAAAAGCCGGGCTTTTTATCCTGTTGATCCCATCTTCAATGGGGTAACGAAGGGTTTCGGTTTATCAATAGTAGTGCTGATTGTACTGAAAAAACGGCACAGATAAACGTTACCGTACGTGTTGTGTTTTTTTTCTTCATGTATTGACGGTAGCACTTGTCAAAGGCTCGCGTTTTGCGTAATATTCGCGCCCTATTGTGAATATTTATAGCGCACTCTGAATCATACGAGGATGTGCGCGGAAGCGGAGTTTATATGTACGCGGTTTTCCAAAGTGGTGGTAAACAACACCGAGTAAGCGAAGGTCAGACCGTTCGCCTGGAAAAGCTGGACATCGCAACTGGCGAATCTGTTGAGTTCGCAGAAGTTCTGATGATCGCAAACGGTGAAGAAGTCAAAATCGGCGTTCCTTTCGTTGATGGCGGCGTTATCAAAGCTGAAGTTGTTGCACACGGTCGTGGCGAGAAAGTTAAAATCGTTAAGTTTCGTCGTCGTAAGCACTACCGTAAGCAGCAGGGCCACCGTCAGTGGTTCACTGATGTGAAAATTACTGGCATCAGCGCCTAAGACCTGAGGAGAGATTTAAATGGCACATAAAAAGGCTGGCGGCTCCACACGTAACGGTCGCGATTCAGAAGCTAAACGCCTTGGCGTTAAGCGTTTCGGTGGCGAATCCGTTCTGGCGGGTAGCATCATCGTTCGTCAACGTGGTACCAAATTCCACGCTGGCAACAACGTAGGTTGCGGTCGTGACCACACTCTGTTTGCTAAAGCAGACGGTAAAGTGAAATTTGAAGTTAAAGGCCCGAACAACCGTAAATACATCAGCATCGTTGCTGAGTAAGGTTTTCTCGGTCCGGTAACGGATTAAAGCCCCGCAACCTGTTGCGGGGCTTTTTACATTGGAAACCCGGTAATTTTTTTCTGTAGGGAAAACGGGCATGAAGCAGCAGGCCGGCATGGGCATTCTTTTGGCACTTACCACCGCAATGTGCTGGGGTGCGTTGCCAATTGCAATGAAGCAGGTACTGGAAGTGATGGAGCCGCCTACGGTGGTCTTTTATCGCTTTCTGATGGCAAGCATCGGCCTCGGGGCCATTCTGGCTATCAAAGGTAAGCTTCCATCCTTGCGGCTCTTCCGTAAACCGCGCTGGCTGGTATTGCTGGCTATCGCGACGGGTGGTCTGTTCGGTAACTTCATCCTGTTCAGCTCTTCCCTGCAATATCTCAGCCCCACGGCGTCGCAGGTGATAGGTCAGCTTTCACCGGTGGGCATGATGGTCGCCAGCGTCTTTATCCTCAAGGAGAAGATGCGCGGTACGCAGATCATCGGGGCGAGCATGCTGTTATGCGGTCTGGTGATGTTCTTCAACACCAGTCTGATAGAGATTTTTACCCGCCTGACGGATTACACATGGGGTGTCATTTTCGGTGTGGGTGCAGCAACGGTCTGGGTGAGCTATGGCGTCGCGCAAAAGGTGTTATTGCGTCGACTTGCCTCACAGCAGATCCTCTTTTTGCTGTACACTTTGTGTACAATAGCATTGCTGCCATTAGCAAAGCCGGGCGTGATTACCCAGCTTAGCGACTGGCAACTGGCGTGCCTCATTTTTTGTGGGCTGAACACGCTGGTCGGTTATGGCGCGCTGGCCGAAGCGATGGCGCGCTGGCAGGCAGCACAGGTGAGCGCGTTAATTACGCTTACTCCGCTGTTTACGCTGTTATTTTCAGATTTGTTATCAATGGCCTGGCCCGATGTCTTCGTCAGACCGATGCTCAACCTGTTGGGTTATCTCGGTGCGTTTGTCGTGGTTGCGGGCGCGATGTATTCCGCCATTGGTCATCGTCTTTGGGGACGTTGGCGCAAAAATGAAGCGGTTGTAGTAGTCCCCCGCTCAGGCGAATGAGTTACGGAGAGTAAAATGAAGTTTGTTGATGAAGCGACGATCCTGGTCGTGGCTGGTGATGGCGGCAATGGTTGCGTGAGCTTCCGCCGTGAAAAGTATATCCCACGTGGCGGTCCTGATGGCGGCGACGGCGGGGATGGTGGTGACGTGTGGCTGGAGGCGGATGAAAACCTCAACACGCTGATCGACTACCGTTTCGAAAAATCTTTCCGTGCCGAGCGCGGCCAGAACGGTCAGAGCCGTGACTGTACGGGTAAACGTGGTAAAGACGTCAACATCAAGGTTCCGGTCGGTACGCGTGTGATTGACCAGGGCACCGGTGAAACCATGGGTGATATGACCAAACACGGTCAGCGCCTGCTGGTTGCTAAAGGTGGCTGGCACGGTCTCGGTAACAGCCGTTTTAAATCATCGGTTAACCGTGCTCCGCGTCAGAAAACCATGGGGACACCGGGCGATACGCGCGAGCTGCAGCTGGAACTGATGCTGCTGGCTGACGTCGGTATGCTGGGAATGCCTAACGCCGGTAAATCGACGTTTATCCGTGCTGTATCAGCCGCGAAGCCAAAAGTGGCGGATTATCCGTTTACGACGCTGGTGCCAAGCCTGGGCGTTGTTCGTATGGACCACGAAAAGAGCTTTGTTGTCGCTGATATCCCTGGTTTGATCGAGGGCGCAGCAGAAGGCGCAGGACTGGGTATTCGCTTCCTGAAACACCTTGAGCGCTGCCGCGTATTGCTGCACATCGTTGATATCAATCCAATCGATGAGTCCGATCCGGTCGAAAACGCCCGTATCATTATCGGTGAACTTGAAAAATACAGCGAAAAACTCGCAGGTAAGCCACGTTGGCTGGTCTTCAACAAGATCGACCTGATGGATAAAGCCGAAGCGGAAGCAAAAGCCAAAGCGATTGCTGAAGCGATGGGTTGGGAAGATAAATACTACCTGATCTCTGCGGCAAGCCAGGTTGGCGTGAAAGATCTGTGCTGGGATGTGATGACCTTTATCATCGAGAACCCAATCGTTCAGGCGGAAGAAGCGAAACAGCCTGAAAAAGTTGAATTCATGTGGGATGACTACCACCGCCAGCAGCTTGAAGAGCTGGAAGCTGAAGAAGATGATGAAGACTGGGACGATGACTGGGATGAAGACGACGAAGAAGGCGTCGAGTTCATCTACAAGCACTAATATCTGTCTAAGGCCCCCATTATGGGGGCTTTTTTTATTCCAGCGCTGAGGGCAGCCAGCAGCTGGCGATTAAGCCGCCTTCAGCGCCATTTTCAAGCGTTAATCTGCCGTGGTGGAGCTGCACGATGCGCTGCACAATACTCAGGCCCAGACCGCTGCCTCCGTAGCGCTGGTCAAGACGGCGGAATGGCTCGGTAATTGACTGTCGGTGTGCTTCATCAATCCCTGGCCCCTGATCGATAACGCCGATCTGCGTCCCCCCGTCGACCTCGGTTAAAGTCACCGTAATCGTTGTCCCTGCCGGGCTGTAGCGTCCGGCATTCTCCAGCAGGTTGCGCAGCATCAGGCGCAGGAGCACGGCGTCTCCCTGAACCGTGAGCGCGCTTTTAGCAGGCCAAATCACCGTATGCTCTTTGGCTTCATGCCCCAGGCCGAGAGGTTCAATGATATTTTCCGTCCAGCTTACGGTTTCGTAGTGGCCGCTCGCCATTGCCTGTCCGGCACGGGCCAGCATCAGCAGCTGTTCGACGGTATGCATCAGCTGATCGATACGGCTAATTAACGTCGCGGCCTGAGGCGCGCCTGACTGCGCCATGAGCTCAAGATGGAGCCGGATACCGGCAAGAGGTGTTCGAAGCTCGTGTGCGGCGTCAGCGGTGAAGAGGCGCTCCTGCTGAATGGTATTGTCCAGTCGGGCGAGCAGCTGGTTCAGGGAGGTTGTCACCGCGCCGATTTCTTCCATGTCGGAATACATGGGAAGCGGAGTTAAGTTATCCGCCGAACGGTTAGCCAGGCTGGCACGCAGTTTGTTCAGGGGCTGGGTTATCCAGGTAACCGCCCAGAATGAAAACAGCAGCGTGAAACCGACCATCACCAGAGAAGGGACGAGAAGAGATGCAATCGCCTCGCGGATCTCTTTCTCGACATGGTTATTGCGGGCTTTTGCCGACAGCGTTTCACTGACCAGAAAACCAATCTGCTCACGGCTTTCATGCCACAGCCAGATGACGCTTATTAGCTGGAAAAATAACAGAATGACCGCCAGCAGCACCATCAAACGCCGACGCATGCTGTTCATTTCTGGCTCTCCAGGCGATAGCCAACGCCACGGACGGTTTTGATTCTGTCCTTGCCGAGCTTGCGACGCAGGTTGTGAATGTGCACTTCAAGGGTATTGGACCCCGGATCGTCCTGCCAGGAGTAGATATCCTGCTGGAGCGTTTCTCTGTGCACCGTTTGCCCGCTGCGCATGATCAGACGCGTAAGCAAGGCAAACTCTTTTGGCGTCACCTCTACCGCCTGATCCTGGCGCAGTACCTGCTGGGTTTGCAGATTCAGCGTAATATCGCCGTCGGTCAGTAAGTTATCACTATGGCCCTGATAGCGGCGAATCAACGCTCGCACCCGAGCCTGCAGCTCTGCAAGCGCGAAAGGCTTCACCAGGTAATCATCTGCGCCTGCATCGAGGCCGGTGATACGATCCTCAATGGCATCGCGTGCCGTCAGGATCAATACCGGGTTGGCGATACCGCGGCGTCGCCACTGGCTGAGCAGCGTGGCGCCGTCTTTATCAGGCAGGCCCAAATCGAGGATCACCAGACTGTATTCGCCGCTCTGAATCAGGGCGTCCGCCTCCGCCGCGGTGCCGGCACAGTCGAGGGCATACCCCTCATTGGCCAGCCCCAGCGCCAGCCCTTCCTGCAATAACAAATCGTCTTCAACTATGAGTAGTTTCATCGCTAGTTATTCTGGTAGATGTCCTTATAAAGCCTGCTTTCGAAGCGAACAAGCGGAATACGACGATTGCGCTGGTCGGTCGGTTCGACGGCATAGCCGGAAAGATACTGCACGAATGCCATGCGTTGTCCGCTGGCGGTAGTGATGAAGCCTGCAAGGTTGTAAACCCCCTGCAGTGAGCCTGTTTTAGCGGATACTTTGCCATCCACGCCGGCAGCGTGAAGCCCGGCGCGATACTGCAGTGAACCGTCATGCCCGGCCAGCGGCAGCATTGAAATAAAGTTTAGCTCAGTGTCATGCTGTGCAATGTACTGAAGCACCTGCATCATCGTGGCCGGGGAGATCAAGTTATGACGCGATAATCCGGAGCCATCGACCGCGATGGTATTACCCAGCTCGATCCCGGCCTGCTGGCGCAGGATCTGACGAACGGCGTCTGAACCCGCACGCCAGGTGCCCGGCACGCCGAAACGCGCGTGACCAATCATGCGAAATACAGTGTCGGCAATCATGTTGTCAGACTTTTTCAGCATGATTCGCAGTAAATCGTGCAGCGGCGGGGACTGTTTGCTGGCGATGACCGTGCCGGGCTGGTTGACCTGCGTCTGGCGAAGCAGCGTGCCGGAGTAGGTGATTCCCGCCTGTTTCAGTTCATCTTTCAGAATGGCGCCCGCATAGCTTGCCCCATCCTGTATCGCAAAGGCCAGCGGCAGCGGATCGGCGCGCTGCGTCAGGCAGCCGGTAAGCGTGAAGCGGTTAAGATCGCCTGGCACGACGTCCAGCTCACAATATTGCGCATCCGGGGAGCCTTTCGCCAGCGTGCGAACCTGGCTAAACATCGTGACCGGGTAATAGGACGCTATGCGAATAAACGCTAAATCATCTGGCTTCGGCGCGCTGTAAAGCGAAACCGAGAAGCAGTTACGGTCGACAATCGCGGCGGCGGGCGGGGCGCTAAAGCACTGGGTCATGTCGTTCCACGGCCAGCCAGGGGCTTTATCGTGGCTGGCAAAGATGGAGGTGTCGATCAGCACATTGCCATCAATTTTCTGCACGCCAGATTTTTTCAGCACCGCAACCATATTGCGGATATCCTGACGCTTAAAGGTCGGATCGCCGCCAAAACGGGCGATAAGATCGCCTTTCAGTTCACCGCCTGCTACGTTACCTCTGGTTTCGAGTGTGGTCGTAAAACGGAAGTCAGGCCCGAGCTGGAGCAGGGCGGCGAGGGCAGTGATCACCTTTTGGGTACTGGCAGGCAGGGCCATCTGTTGACTGTGATAGTCAATCTCGGGAGCCTGTGCGCCAACCTTCTGCACCATCAGGGCAAGGTTCGCGCCTGCGGGGAGCTGATTAATGTACTCATCAACATTCGCGGCCTGGGCGGTGAACGTTATACTGGTAGTCAATCCGATGATAAATCTGGAAAATCGCATAATCTCGCGCTAACAACCCGAAAACAAACCGTCATACTACGGTGCATGGCACTGCAAAGTAAACGATGACCCATAGTGAACTTCGCGGTAAAATGCATATCAAATTGAAAAATTGCTGCTGACCTGGGGCATTGCTCCCGGGTCGGTTTTCTTTTTGCTTCTTGCCCGCTTAGGGGGGCAGGAGCAGGGAACACTGCTCCCAACAGGAATGTTTAAGAGGTATAACAAATGCAAGCTATTCCGATGACCTTACGTGGTGCCGAAAAACTGCGCGAAGAGCTGGATTTTCTGAAATCCGTGCGTCGCCCTGAAATCATCGCCGCTATCGCGGATGCGCGCGAGCATGGCGACCTGAAAGAGAACGCTGAATACCACGCCGCGCGTGAGCAGCAGGGCTTCTGTGAAGGGCGTATTAAAGATATCGAAGCAAAACTGTCCAATGCACAGGTTATCGATATCACCAAAATGCCTAACAATGGGCGTGTGATCTTTGGTTCTACCGTGACCGTGCTGAACCTGGACAACGACGAAGAGCAGACCTATCGCATCGTGGGTGATGATGAAGCAGACTTCAAACAGAACCTGATTTCAGTGAACTCTCCGATTGCTCGCGGCCTGATTGGCAAAGAGCAGGACGATGTTGTTACCATCCGCACCCCTGGCGGTGAAGTGGAATACGAAATTATTAAGGTTGAATACCTGTAATTCGCTTCTCTACTAAGATGTTGATACATTGTAAAGAAAAGAAAAAGGCCGCATAGCGGCCTTTTATCAACTCAAGGAGCATGGCATTTTGCTCGCCTGCTGACAGAAATCCCTCGTTTCACACAGAAAATGTGTTTGATTCAGGATATCCTTAGCGTGGCAGCGAGATTTTGCGCTCTTTAGATGGGCGATAGAGCACCAGCGTTTTACCGATGACCTGTACATTACAGGCGCCGGTTTCGCGCACGATGGCTTCCACGATCAAGGTTTTAGTGTCTCTGTCTTCAGAGGCGATTTTCACCTTGATCAGCTCGTGGTGTTCCAGCGCTTGTTCAATCTCGGCAAGCACCCCTTCGGTCAAACCATTGTTGCCAAGCATGACTACAGGCTTGAGCGGATGTGCCAGACCTTTAAGGTGCTGTTTTTGTTTAGTACTCAGATTCATCGTATATTTTTGCTTACGTTGGGATTGAAAACGGTTCATTCTACCGCCATCTCCCTAATATCGCCAAATAGCAGCGTAGAAATTTACGCCAAAGGTAAGCAACGATGAACCCGGACGGAAATGTTAAATGACAGGTAAAAAGCGTTCTGCCAGTTCCAGCCGCTGGCTTCAGGAACACTTTAGCGATAAATATGTTCTGCAGGCGCAGAAAAAGGGGTTGCGTTCCCGCGCCTGGTTTAAACTTGATGAAATACAGCAAAGTGACAAACTTTTTAAGCCGGGGATGACGGTTGTCGACCTCGGCGCTGCCCCTGGCGGATGGTCCCAGTATGCGGTCACGCAGATCGGCGGAGCGGGTCGAATCATCGCATGCGATCTTTTACCAATGGATCCCATCGTCGGTGTCGACTTCCTTCAGGGCGATTTTCGTGATGAATTAGTGCTGAAAGCGTTACTTGAACGTGTGGGTGACAGTAAGGTTCAGGTTGTCATGTCTGATATGGCACCAAATATGTGTGGAACACCGGCGGTGGATATCCCCCGCGGCATGTATCTGGTTGAGCTAGCGTTAGAAATGTGTCGTGATGTTCTGGCGCCTGGTGGTAGTTTTGTTGTGAAGGTGTTTCAGGGCGAAGGTTTCGAGGAGTATCTTAAGGAAATTCGCTCCCTGTTTGCGAAGGTTAAAGTTCGTAAGCCGGACTCTTCCCGGGCCCGTTCCCGAGAAGTGTATATTGTAGCGACCGGGCGAAAATGATAACCGGTAGATTTCAGGCGAAAGTTTGAATGAAACTGGATATAGAGTATCCTGACGCTGTTTTTAACACAGTTGTAATGTGAGGTTAATCCCTTGAGTGACATGGCGAAAAACCTAATTCTCTGGCTGGTCATTGCCGTCGTGCTGATGTCAGTATTCCAGAGCTTTGGGCCCAGCGAGTCGAATGGCCGCAAGGTGGATTATTCTACCTTCCTGCAGGAGGTCAATCAGGACCAGGTTCGCGAAGCGCGTATCAACGGACGTGAGATCAACGTTACCAAGAAAGATAGTAACCGTTACACGACTTACATCCCGGTGAACGATCCTAAGCTGCTTGATAACCTTCTGACCAAAAACGTCAAGGTAGTTGGCGAGCCGCCAGAAGAACCAAGCCTGCTGGCTTCTATCTTCATTTCCTGGTTCCCGATGCTGCTTCTTATCGGCGTCTGGATCTTCTTTATGCGCCAGATGCAGGGCGGCGGTGGCAAAGGTGCCATGTCGTTCGGTAAGAGCAAGGCGCGTATGTTGACGGAAGACCAGATCAAGACCACGTTCGCTGATGTCGCCGGTTGTGACGAAGCGAAAGAAGAGGTGGGTGAACTGGTTGAGTACCTGCGTGAACCGAGCCGTTTCCAGAAGCTGGGCGGTAAGATCCCGAAAGGCGTGCTGATGGTTGGCCCTCCGGGTACCGGTAAAACCCTGCTGGCGAAAGCCATCGCGGGTGAAGCGAAGGTGCCGTTCTTTACTATTTCAGGTTCTGACTTCGTTGAAATGTTCGTGGGTGTCGGTGCATCTCGTGTGCGTGACATGTTCGAGCAGGCCAAAAAGGCAGCTCCGTGCATTATCTTCATCGATGAAATCGACGCCGTAGGCCGCCAGCGTGGCGCAGGTCTGGGCGGTGGTCACGATGAACGTGAACAGACGCTAAACCAGATGCTGGTTGAGATGGACGGCTTCGAAGGTAACGAAGGTATCATCGTTATCGCGGCGACTAACCGTCCGGACGTACTTGACCCTGCGCTGCTGCGTCCAGGCCGTTTCGACCGTCAGGTTGTTGTGGGTCTGCCGGACGTTCGCGGTCGTGAACAGATTCTGAAAGTTCACATGCGTCGCGTACCGCTGGCACCAGATATCGACGCGGCAATCATTGCGCGCGGTACCCCGGGCTTCTCCGGTGCGGACCTGGCTAACCTGGTCAACGAAGCCGCTCTGTTTGCCGCTCGCGGTAACAAGCGCGTCGTATCGATGGTGGAGTTTGAGAAAGCGAAAGACAAAATCATGATGGGTGCGGAACGTCGCTCCATGGTGATGACGGAAGCGCAGAAAGAGTCCACGGCATACCACGAAGCGGGTCACGCGATTATCGGTCGCCTCGTGCCGGAACACGATCCGGTGCATAAAGTGACGATTATTCCGCGCGGTCGTGCGCTGGGTGTGACCTTCTTCCTGCCTGAAGGCGACGCGATTAGCGCCAGCCGTCAGAAACTGGAAAGCCAGATTTCTACCCTGTACGGTGGTCGCCTGGCAGAAGAGATTATCTACGGTGTGGAACATGTTTCTACCGGTGCGTCCAACGATATCAAAGTCGCGACAAACCTGGCGCGTAACATGGTGACGCAGTGGGGCTTCTCCGACAAACTCGGTCCGCTGCTGTATGCAGAGGAAGAGGGTGAAGTATTCCTGGGCCGTTCTGTGGCTAAAGCGAAACATATGTCCGATGAGACGGCTCGTATCATCGACCAGGAAGTAAAATCTCTGGTAGAGCGTAACTATGCACGTGCTCGCCAGATCCTGAACGACAATATGGACATCCTGCATTCGATGAAAGATGCGCTCATGAAATATGAGACCATCGATGCACCGCAGATTGACGACCTGATGGCGCGCCGTGAAGTGCGTCCGCCAGCAGGCTGGGAAGACCCAGGCGCTTCCAATAATTCTGACAACAATGGCACCCCGCGTGCGCCGCGTCCGGTTGATGAACCGCGTACGCCAAACCCGGGCAACACCATGTCAGAACAGTTGGGCGATAAGTAAGTCACTGCTGTTGACGCGTTTGTCTGTACCTCAAACCCTGGAGCTTGCTCCGGGGTTTTTCATTTCTGTTTAACGATATAGATATCAGGGATTTCGCCATGAAATTATTCGCTCAGGACTCGCATCTCGATCTTTCACATCCCCATGTGATGGGGATCCTGAATGTTACCCCTGACTCCTTCTCTGACGGCGGCACGCACAACACGCTTATCGAGGCGGTTAAGCACGCGAATTTAATGATTAATGCGGGTGCCACCATTATTGACGTTGGCGGCGAATCGACGCGTCCGGGTGCGGCGGACGTGTCTGTGGAAGAAGAGCTGGCGCGCGTGGTGCCGGTGGTTGAAGCGATTGCCCAGCGGTTTGAAGTGTGGATCTCCGTTGATACCTCCAAACCGGAAGTGATTCGTGAAGTGGCGAGAGTGGGCGCTCACATTATTAATGATATTCGCTCACTGACTGAGCCTGGCGCGATTGAGGCGGCAGCGGAAACTGGCCTGCCGGTCTGCCTGATGCATATGCAGGGTCAGCCGAAAACCATGCAGGAAGCACCGAAGTACGACGATGTCTTTGCCGACGTGAATCGCTTCTTTATTGAGCATATCGCGCGCTGTGAACGTGCAGGTATCCCAAAAGAGAAATTGCTGCTCGACCCGGGGTTCGGTTTCGGTAAAAATCTCTCACACAATTATGCGTTGCTTGCGCGTCTGTCGGAATTCCATCACTTTGGTCTGCCGCTGCTGGTGGGGATGTCGAGAAAGTCGATGATTGGGCAGTTGCTGAACGTGGGGCCGAGCGAGCGCCTGAGCGGCAGCCTGGCCTGCGCGGTGATTTCGGCTATGCAGGGCGCGCACATAATTCGTGTCCATGACGTCAAAGAAACAGTAGAAGCCATGCGTGTGGTGGAAGCCACACTGGCAGCGAAGGAAAACAAACGCTATGAGTAATCGTAAATATTTTGGTACCGATGGTATCCGCGGGCGTGTAGGCGATGCTCCCATCACCCCTGATTTTGTCCTGAAGCTCGGCTGGGCTGCCGGTAAAGTGCTGGCGCGTCATGGTTCCCGTAAGATCATTATCGGTAAAGACACCCGTATTTCGGGCTATATGCTGGAATCTGCGCTGGAAGCGGGTCTGGCGGCGGCCGGACTGTCCGCCTCCTTTACGGGCCCAATGCCAACGCCTGCAGTCGCGTATTTGACGCGCACCTTCCGTGCGGAAGCGGGGATTGTCATCTCGGCTTCTCACAACCCGTTCTACGACAACGGCATTAAATTCTTCTCCATTGACGGCACCAAGCTTCCGGATGACGTGGAAGAGGCTATTGAAGCTGAAATGGAAAAAGAGATCACCTGTGTTGATTCCGCAGAGCTGGGTAAAGCCAACCGTATCGTTGATGCAGCGGGTCGTTATATCGAATTCTGTAAAGGCACCTTCCCGAATGAGCTGAGCCTCGCTCACCTCAAAATTGTGGTGGACTGTGCAAACGGCGCGACCTATCACATCGCCCCGAATGTCTTCCGCGAGCTGGGTGCGAAAGTGATCACCATTGGCTGCGAGCCGGATGGTCTGAACATTAACGAGCAGGTAGGGGCAACTGACGTTCGTGCCCTGCAGGCGCGTGTTCTGGCGGAGAAAGCCGATCTGGGTATTGCCCTGGACGGCGACGGTGACCGCGTGATCATGGTCGACCACGAAGGCAACAAGGTCGACGGCGATCAGATCCTCTACATCATTGCACGTGAAGGTCTGCGTCAGGGCCAGCTGCGCGGTGGTGCGGTGGGTACGCTGATGAGTAATATGGGCCTGGAACTGGCGCTGAAACAGCTCGGTATTCCGTTTGTCCGCGCGAAAGTGGGTGACCGCTATGTGCTGGAAAAACTGCAGGAGAAGGGCTGGCGCATCGGTGCAGAAAACTCGGGTCACGTGATCCTGCTCGACAAAACCACCACCGGTGACGGTATCGTAGCCGCGCTGCAGGTGGTTGCCGCGATGGCGCGCAACCATATGAGCCTGCACGATCTGTGCAGCGGGATGAAAATGTTCCCACAGATCCTGGTAAACGTACGCTTCACTGCCGGTAAAGGCGATCCGCTGGAAAATGAGAACGTCAAAGCGGTGATGGCTGACGTTGAAGCGGCCCTGGGCACTCGTGGACGCGTGCTGCTGCGTAAGTCCGGTACCGAACCGCTGATCCGCGTGATGGTGGAAGGTGAAGACGAAGCGCAGGTAACCGAATTTGCACACCGTATTGCGGATGCGGTAAAAGCAGCATAAAACTGACGGTAAGCGTTCTGAGAGGCGGCTTTTGCCGCCTTTTTTCTTTTTGTATGTCCTCAATTATTACCATAAATTATCCAGATAACATCCCTCTTGATTCACAGTCATGAATATATTTATGTATAACTAATTTTTTGGATGAATATTATATATTTAATGATTTGTTTCGCTGTTTGAAATTATCGAAACGTATTTTTCTTTGCCATTCTAGTGTGTTATAAAAAATTATAAGACTAGCTAAACTTAACATGGAGTGGAGTTAAATGCGGATGGGTAATAAATTATATGAAGGAAGTATTGCACCGAAAGAACGTATAAATATTAAGTATGTTCCAGCAACAGGTGATGAACAAGCTGAAGTCGAACTGCCTCTTAATATTCTCGTTGTCGGCGATTTCAACGGTGGGAATGAAGATTCTGCCATTGAAGAAAGAGAGGCGATCTCAATTAATAAGCACAATTTTGACTCGGTCATGGAGACGGCAGGTTTACATCTGGATTTTTCAGTGGCAAACAGACTGCAGGATGGTACAGAGGAAGCACTACCGATTAGCTTAAACTTCAATGCGCTAAAAGAATTCTCTCCAGACAACATCGCCCGTCAAGTCCCTGAACTGAAAAAACTACTCGAGTTGAGGGAGGCTTTGGTCGCATTAAAAGGTCCATTGGGTAATATTCCTTCTTTCCGGACTAGTTTACAGAAGTTATTAACAGATGGCGAAATGCGTGCACAACTTCTCAAAGAACTTGACATCGCTCTTGAAGAAGAACATTCCACAAAAGAGTAATTTCCTCAGAGAATTAATAAGGTGCGCGTATGACAGTTCAAAGTGTTATTCATGATAGTGAATTAAAAAACGAATCGTCCTCTTTACTTGATCACATAATGTCCCAGGCAAGACTCCAACCTGAGGATGAGGGGTATGATATTGCTAAGCAGGGGATATCGGCATTTATAGCGAATTTACTGGAGTCAGGGCAGGAAGATGTTCCAGTAAATAAACTGCTTGTCGATCGAATGATCGTGGAACTCGATAAAAAAATGAGTGCCCAGATGGATGAGATCCTGCATTCTGATGAGTTCCAGAATATGGAATCCTCCTGGCGGTCGTTAAAACTGCTGGTAGACAGAACAGATTTCAGAGAAAACATCAAAATCACGATCCTGCATGCCACAAAAGAAGAGCTATTAGACGATTTTGAATATTCACCTGAGATAGTGCAATCCGGATTCTATAAACATATCTACGCGAGTGGCTATGGACAGTTTGGCGGAGAGCCAGTGGGTGCTGTTATTGGCAATTACGCATTTACCCCCTCAGCCCCGGATATGAAACTTCTGCAGTATGTAAGTTCCGTCGGCGCTATGGCCCATGCGCCATTCATCTCCTCAGTCTCTCCAGCCTTCTTTGGCCTCAAAAGCTTTACCGAGCTCCCCGCCATTAAGGAATTAAAGGCTGTTTTCGAAGGTCCGGCATACGTCAAGTGGCGTGCATTGCGAGAGTCAGAAGATTCACGCTATTTAGGACTCACGGCACCGCGTTTCTTGTTACGTCTTCCTTACGACAGTCAGGATAATCCGGTTAAATCTTTTGATTATCATGAGACCATACAGGGTGAACATGATAATTATCTGTGGGGAAACACGGCCTATCTCATGGCCTGTAACCTGACGGATAGCTTCGCACGTTATCGCTGGTGCCCGAACATCATTGGACCTCAAAGCGGTGGTGCCGTGCATGACTTGCCCGTTCATAAGTTTGAATCTCTTGGGCAACTCCAGGCCAAGATCCCAACCGAGGTTCTGATAACCGACCGTCGTGAGTTTGAACTCGCTGAAGAGGGATTCATCACGCTTACGATGCGTAAAGGAAGCGATAACGCAGCTTTTTTCTCGGCAAACTCAGTACAGAAATGCAAGGTATTCCCTAATACACGCGAAGGCAAGATTGCTGAAACTAATTACCGCCTTGGCACTCAACTTCCTTATATGTTCATCATTAACCGCCTGGCTCACTATGTAAAAGTACTCCAGCGAGAACAGCTTGGCGCATGGAAAGAGCGACAGGATCTGGAAAGAGAACTAAATCGATGGATCAGGCAGTACGTTGCTGACCAGGAAAATCCGCCAGCAGAAGTGCGTAGCCGTCGTCCTTTACGCGCCGCTCAGATAACGGTTTCTGATGTTGAAGGTGATCCAGGCTGGTACCAGGTATCCATGGCGGTACGGCCACACTTTAAATACATGGGCGCGAGTTTCGAGCTTTCTCTCGTTGGTCGTCTGGATAAGGAATAAGGGATGTCAGCGCTTACCGCATGGCGAAGAAGTCGTTCTGCCAGTCTTTTTGAGCGCATTGAAGAGAGCAAAACCATCAGGTCTTCGGATGACACTAACGACCTGGTGGACTCTTTGAAACGCAATCTTCAGGCGATTCTCAACACCCGCTCTGGTAACGCGCAGAGTTGTCCCGAATTAGGCATTATCGATTTCAACGATGCAACTGGAAGTTCTGTTGAGGTTTATTCGGCGATATGTAGAGCAATTAAACGATGCATAGAGGATTACGAACCGAGAATAAGCAGGGCAGAAATCATCGCACAACCTAATGAAGCCGATCCTTTAACACTTTATTTTTTGGTGAGGTCTTATGTTTCGTTCGAGGAGCGCGAGAGCATTATCAATTTCAATTTGCGTATTGATGGAAATCACAAATACAAACTGGAATGAATATAAATAATATTTATGAAACTAGATGAGTTTTTCAGAGATGAATTGTCCTGGTTGCGAAGGCAGGGTGCTGATTTCTCCAGAGCATGGCCTCAGCTTACGCGTTTCCTCGCGGAAAAAAGTGCCGATCCTGACGTTGAACGACTTCTGGAAGGTTTTGCGTTCTTGTCTGGCACATTGCGCGCGAAAATTGAGGATGATTTTCCGGAGCTCACCCATGGTTTGCTAAATATTTTATGGCCAAATTATTTACGGCCCGTTCCGTCATTTACCATTATCGAATGCCAACCGAAGGTGGGCTCTATTACCGAGGCTTGTCAGGTCAAAAAAAGCATTAAGCTAGGTTCAAAGGCAATAAAAGGAACTGCGTGTACGTTCTCTACCTGCAGGGACATCGGGATATTACCCGTAGAATTGACCCATCTAACGATGGTAAATACTAACGAGAATGGATGCCTGACGCTTTCACTTAAACCCTTCATCGCAATGCCCCTCGATAAGATTGGCCTGGAAAATCTTAGGTTATTTCTCGGCAGCGACTATTACGTCGCTACGCAGCTGTATCTATACATGCTAAACCATCTTAAAAAGGTGACGATTAAGCTGAATGGGGCAGAATTTGCGCTACCAAATGCCAGCGTTAGCCCTGTGGGCTTTTCTGAACACGATGCTTTATTGCCGTATCCTAAAAATGTCTACTCCGGGTACCGTATTTTGCAGGAGTTTTTCTGTTTTCCTGAAGGATTTCTGTTCGTTGACATTAATGGCTTTGACCCGCTTCCGCAGACGATACCGGTAAACGATATTGAATTATGTTTCCATTATGACAAACCTTTTTCTTCAGATTGTCGTATTACACCTTCATCTATTAAGTTGAATTGTGTGCCTGCGGCGAATTTGTTTGAACATCATGCGGAACCCATTCAACTTGACGGGAAGCGAATCCATTATCCTCTCAAGGCAAGCCATATGCTACCCGAGCATTATGAAGTGTTTTCTGTCGAGAAGGTCGAAGGATGGAAAAGTGAACACGCAGGAAAGAATGGGGAACGTACCAAGGGCGAGCTCAGAACGTATCATGCCTTTGAAACGTTCAAACACGAGGTCGAGTTTGAAAAAAAGAGGACGATGAGTTATTTCAAAGTGAGCGTTTGCAATTCACTCAAACTTAAGGGCTATGAGCATAACATTTCATTTCTGCGTAGTGATGAGAACATCCTGACGAGCAGTGATGAAATTGTCGCGGTGAAAATGCTCTGTACAAACAGGAATTTGCCCGCCGAGCTAAGTAGCGGTGAAATCTGTCTCCCTTTGGGAGACTCACCACCCTGGCTTGCTTATAGCAATATATCGTTACCTTCGCAGACATTGCGCCCTTTGATTGATGAGAAACTACACTGGACTCTGATCTCCAGCATGGCGTTAAACTACCATTCTTTATTAGACAAAGATGCGTTGTTACAAATTATTCGAAATTATGATTTCCCCGCAATGAACGATCAACATGCGGCAAAAATTGCGCAAAAGAGATTTGATGGGGTGGAAAAGATTGATACGAAACCTGTCGACAGATTGATTGGAGGCATGCCGGTCAGAGGGATTCATTCAACATTATTTGCAAAACAGAGCGCTTTTCTTAGCGAAGGTGAATTCTACTTGTTTGGCTGTATTCTGGCCCGTTTTTTATCACTTTTTTCTACTATCAACTCATTTCATGAACTGTCATTAATAGATACTGAAAATAACTCAGCCTATCATTGGCCATTGCAACAAGGTAGTCATTCATTGATATAATGAATAATAACTTAAAAGATTATAATTTTTACCAGCTTGTAGAGTTGCTCTATCGTATCGAAGGGCAGGATATCGAAAAGCTTGATAATCAGTTACCCAAAAATGAGCGGATCCGGTATTCCGCCAGTGCGTCATTAGGATTTCCTTCTGGTGATATTATATCCGTTAGTAAGCATGAATATGGTTATGATCTGGAGGTGTCATTCCTCGGGCTGCATGGGGCTCAGTCGCCACTGCCAGGATATTACCTGGAGAATCTTGCCTGGCAGTATATGCATCAGGAAGATGGACCCGGACAGTTTTTGAATTTTTTCAATCATCGTTTTTTGATGCTTTTACATCGCGGATGGCGGAAATATCGTTACCATGTTCGGTATCGCCCTGGCGGTGTCGATAGATTTTCTCAATGCATGTTTTCCCTGATAGGTCTGGGAAGTGAAGCTCTACGCCATTCAGTCGCGATAAATCACAGTAAAATGTTAGCCTATGCTGGCCTGCTTTCTGCTCCAGGCCGCTCTCCTCAGGTTGTTGAGGGATTGATTTCCCACTGTTTTGATTTGAATGACGTTAAGATTTTATGCTGGCAATATCGCCGCGTTGCTATTGCAAAGCAGCAACAAAATCGGCTTGGCCAGGCAAATATGTCGATTGGGAACGATTTTGTCGTTGGAGAATACACGCCAGACATCAGTAGTAAATATATATTAAAAATAAATAATTTAAGCTATTCCACCTTTTTGCGATTTCTTCCGAATGGCGATCTGTTCGCACCGCTAACAAAAGTGATGTCTTTTATCATGAGAGAACAGTTTGCGTGGGATTTAGAGTTGAATTTAGCACACAACCAGTCTGAAAAGACGAGTCTTGGTCGTGGAAAGGGGTGTCTACTCGGATGGACAACTTTTCTTGATCCTTTGCCAAATAATTTAAAAGTCACTCTCTGTGTTCAGGAATAATTTATATGAATGATTCAATGGAACTGATTCTAAACATTGTTGATTTAAACAGTGCCGGCAGAAAAATCGATCGCTCTCATCGTTTTAATAAAGAAGGCGGAACGATAGGAAGCCAGGATGCGGGAGAAGCCCTGCACTGGCATGTGCAAGATAGCCATCAGGCGATTCAAACTATTCACGCCAGAATTCTCTGGCAGGATGGCCAATTCTGTCTTGAAGATGTGAGTGGACAAACCTTTATCAACGAAGCTGAGCACAGCATTGGCGCGAAAAATGTGGTGGCATTGTCCTCTGGAGACCAGATCAAAATGGGGAGCATAGCATTCACTACCCAAATAATCGTCGGCACAGAAAAAGAGGATATTGCGGACTATCAGCGTACCCAGAGTCTTATGGCTATGTCGAGCCCGAGCGATGTGAACCAAATAATTGAAGAGCCCTCCGGGGCAAGTGCTCCTTCCGCTTTACCGAAATCGATGGTTTACAGTCATCACCCTTACGATCCGGGCACACTGGGTATGGGAGGCTCGCTTTCATCTCCGGAAATGATGCCTTCAGGAAATAATATTCTTGAAACCGGGGCTACTTTTTCGCGGTCAGAGCCCATGTTGGATGAAGAATTTATTGATATCCCCACGCCAGCGACGTCTCTTTATGGTGAGCGTCACGAATCTCAGCCCTTTGAAAGTGTAGCCATTACGCCATTGATGCGGGGAATGGGACATTTTTTGAACCTTTCTGATAGCCAGCAGGCAAATGGCTTTTTAGAAGAGGCTGGACGTACGCTAAAGTCCGCGATTAAAGGGATACTGCTTCTTGAGCAGGATCGTATTCGAGTTAATAAGCAACTCCAGCCCGTAGAAGATAACCCGCTGCGGCTTGGCTTAGATTACGTCGCCACGGTTGATGCGCTTTTCGCTGACCAAAAAAGCCAGGTTCATTTGTCACCTTCAGCCGCGGTAGCGGAATGCCTCTCTTTTTTACGGTTGCATGCGTATGCGTCCCGTCAGGCAGTAGGTGAAGCGCTCGCGTGTGTGATTGACACCTTCTCCCCTGACGTCCTTATGGCGCGCTTTCAGCGTTATCGACGCGATCACCTGGTTGATATAAACGATCCGGCTTGGATCTGGGAAATGTATAACCACTATTTTGAAGAGCTCAAATCGACAAGGCAGCAGGGAGTCGACCGTCTGTTCCAGGAGGTTTTCGAACAAGTCTACGATAAAGCGCTGCGTGACTTACGCGATGAGGATAAGGCATGAGGCGGCTGCGAATGTTGATGACAGTTCAACTGCTCATTCTTTTTTCAGTGCTGCTCTCAGGGTGTAAAAATCCTCTCTGGCCTGCAGATGAAACGACGACTGTCTCGAAGCTTCCCTCACAGGTTGGGCTCACATTGCTGGCCGACAGTGACATCAACCCCAATGAGAGTCTGGCTGCTTCGCCCGCCTCTTTTCAGGTTATCTGGATGTCAGATGATTCAAAACTTTTGGCCACAGATATCGATCAGCTCACTACAAAAAAGCTGGAGGATGTCCTTGGCAAAAACTATCTGAACCACCAGGACTTCACCCTTATACCGGGGCAATATAAATATCTTCCACCCGTTGAGCTGGAGAAAGAAACACGATTCATAGGTGTTGCCGTTTATTTCAGTCAACCGAATGCGACGCAGTGGAAAAAAGTGATAAAAGTTTCACCGGTCGGCCATCGTTATCAAATTTTAATTCAGCTGCATAAGAATAGCGTAGATATCCTCAAGGAGAGCGAAGACTGATGTTAACCCGCAATCGAATTATCTGGGGGGAGGGGTTATTCATTAAGCCTCAACATTTTCAGCAGCAGCAGAGGCATAACGATTATCTGCTCTATACTTCGCTTTCAGCTTTAACCGAGCATTTTTACGGTGTATCTGAGCTTAAAATCAACGAAGATCACTTAAGCTTTGGCCGAGTTACGCTTGTCTCGGCGTCAGGGATTATGCCCGACGGGACCTTCTTTAGCCTCCCTTATGAAGATGTACTGCCTCTTCCGTTACAGGTCTCAGAGGCTAACCTGGTTGGACAGGTTGTTTATCTCGCGGTACCTCTGGCGAGCGATCATATTCTTGAGATAAATACTTCTCAGGAGCATAACGGAAGCCGAACGCGCTATCAGGCGTGCCTTGAATCCGTTCGCGATCTGTATTCTCAGAGTGCAGAAATAGCGGCAGTGAATGTCGCTAAAGTTAACTTGCGGCTAATGCTGGAAAGTGAAGACAGAAGCACCTTTGCATCGATCTCTGTCGCGCGAATTGCGGATAAAAGACCTGATGGTAGTTTGCTGCTGGATCCACATTTTATTCCAACCTGTTTGACCATTAATACCGTGACGCATTTGAAAAACTTTTTGTCTGAAGTCACCGGTCTGGTGGGGGAGCGGGCAAAAAACCTGGCTGACAGGATTGGATCTCCAGGCCAGCAAGGCGTCGCTGACGTGGCCGAATTCATGTTGCTGCAGCTCTTAAATCGTATGCGACCCGTCCTTGAGCATTTAAATAGCCGGGCCGTTTTGCACCCCGAACACCTTTTCACTTTGTTATCGGGATTTTGCGGCGAATTAATGACATTTACCGATCTTAGCCGGTTGCCCAGGAGTATTCCGCACTATTTCCATGATGATTTACAGCGTAGTTTCCGCCCGCTTATGCTGGCACTCAGACAGGCTCTGAGTACCGTTCTTTCACCTCGGGCACAATCTCTGCAATTACTTGAGCAGCGCTTTGGCGTATTTGTTGCTGCGGTGGCACAAGAAGAATTACTCAGTGATGCCGATTTTGTACTCGCAGTAAGAGCAAACATGCCGCTTGATATTTTGAGTAAGCAGTTCATTCAGCAAAGCAAAATCGCAACGCCTGAAGCTATTATGAAACTGGTCAGCACGCATACGCAGGGTATTCCTCTTCGCCCGCTGGCAACCTCGCCTCGTCAATTGCCATACCATAATGGCTATATCTACTTCTCTTTAGATCGTCAAAGCCCTTACTGGCCCAGAGTGGGTACCCATACCGGGTTTGCTTTTCACATCGGCGGGAAATTCCCGGAGCTGGATATGCAATTCTGGGCTATCAGGAGATAAATTCAAATGCATGCTTCACACACGACGTTTATTCAAGATCCTGGCTTCAGGTACCCCCCAGTGTCAGGGGAAGTGGATGACTTTTCTGGCATGATTAACCATCCCAATCCGTTAATCAGAGAGTCGTCTCCTTTGCTGGGTTTTACTGTCCGGGTTAAAACATTGCTTGAGCCGCCTGATGATAAAAATCTTATCGATTTGGTTGAGCAGGATATTCGCCATATATTACGGCGCCTTGAAGCGGAGCGCTATGAACCGGGAGTATTAATATCCTGGAGTTATTTCTTCTGTACGTTTATTGATGAAATGGTTATGGCTCGCCCATGGGGAATCGAATGCTGGGCGCAACACACTTTGCTCGTGCGTTTTCATAGTGAAACCTGGGGCGGAGAAAAATGCTATCAACTTATAAACCGACTATTGCTCGAACCCTCACGCTACCATGACCTGCTGGAGTTTATTCATCTTTGTTTGTGCCTGGGCTTTCAGGGGCGCTACCGCATGACGGTGCAATACCAGGAAGAACGGGAACGTATTCTGCGGCTCATTCATCAGAAGTTACAAAGCGTCAGTGCACAGCAACCAGCAGAGCGTAACGTTCTTCTTGGCAATACGATCATTCACTTAGGCTCAACGGAACGAGAGAAAAAATATGGGCTAAGAGGATTGCTCTCGGTAAAGAAAATTGCCTGGCTGATGACTTTTATCGCGCTGGGGGGCTTTTTACTTTTCCATTGGCAGTTACATATTCAGACAGAAAATATCATAGACAGACTGGATGTTTTACTGCAGTAGGCCAATAAACTACTTTATATAAATATATCTAAGAGATAAAAATGATCAGGATTGAAATAGCCGCTCTTGTAGAACGGTTGCATCCTCTCGTTCGTCGTGCGCTAGAGCAGGCAGCGGCGGTGAGTGTTAATCAACATGCAACTGAAATTAGCGTCATTCATTTATTAAATGAATTAATTGACACTCCGCTTTGTGATATTCGATTCATTTTCCATGAATATGGAATAGAGGCCGAGCGTGCAAAATCATTACTGCAGGTTAGTCCTCTCGATCGTACTGATTATCCGCAGTCATACCCTTCATTTTCGCCCCTGCTTGTCGAGTGGTTACAGGATAGCTGGTTACTGGCGTCAACGGAATTGAATCAACATGAACTGCGAAGCGGGGCTCTGTTTTTGGTCTTACTGACGCACCGTCATCGGTACCTTCCGGTTGATTTTTGCCGCTTGATCGAAGGAATCCACCGCGAGCAATTGACTGCAAAAATTAACTCCATCACCAGGGACTCGGCTGAAAATTGCACCACGGACGTACCCCTATCCCGAACGACACCAGCTAACGTCGGTGGTGAGGGCTCGCTACTTTCTCGGTTCACTACGGATATCACCGAGGCTGCGCGTGAGAACCGGCTTGACCCCGTTTTATGCCGGGATGAAGAGATAGATCTAATGATCGATATTCTTTGTCGTCGTCGCAAGAATAATCCCATCGTTGTTGGCGAAGCTGGCGTGGGCAAAAGTGCGCTTATTGAAGGGCTGGCGAGTCGTATCGCGGCGAACCAGGTGCCGGACCCGCTCAAAGGAACAGTGTTGCTTTCGTTGGATCTTGGCGCGATGCAGGCGGGAGCCTCAGTGAAAGGCGAATTCGAGAAGCGATTCAAAGGGATTATGCAGGAGATCTTTGACGCGCCAGCGCCAGTTATTTTGTTTATTGATGAAGCGCATACCTTGATAGGTGCGGGCAATACGCAGGGAGGGCTGGACGTTTCAAACTTACTCAAGCCTGCGCTGGCCAGAGGTGAGTTAAAAACGATCGCTGCCACGACCTGGCGGGAGTACAAAAAATACATTGAGAAAGACGCAGCATTAACTCGACGTTTCCAGCTTGTCAAAGTCAACGAACCAGATCTCGTTCAGGCAACAACCATTCTCCGGGGGTTGGTGGCTCGTTATGAACTCGCGCATAACGTTCTTGTTGATGACGAGGCGCTGGTCGCTGCGGTTCAATTAAGTGCTCGTTATCTTTCAGGCCGACAACTCCCTGATAAAGCTATCGATGTTCTTGATACCGCCTGTGCGCGCTGCGCAATTAACCTGACGGCTCCACCCCGAGAGTACACCAGGCTGGAAACCCGGTTGAAAGAGACTGAACAAGAAATTCATCATATTGAACGTGAGCAGCGTATCGGACTAAACGAATACGCGGAACGCTTGGGTGAGCTTTTTTCATTGCGTCAACGCCTACAGTCCGAACGGGAAATGCTCGAAAAGCAGTGGCAAAGCCAGAAAGCACTGGTTTCAGAAATAATCGCCTTGCGCCAGTCTCTTCTTAAAGAGGAGGCATCTTCCGATACCGCGTTGCAACTAGCGGGATGTGAAGAACAGCTGATTGCTTTACAAAAAACGCAAAAATGCCTTTCAGCACATGTCGACAGAGATCTGATTTCGTCAGTCATCGCCGAATGGACAGGCGTACCTCTACAGCAAATCACGCAAAATGAACTGAAGGTCATCACCGAGCTGCCTGACTTTCTTTCTAAAACCATTAAAGGTCAGGACCTTGCGATAGAACATCTTCATCGACATCTATTGACCGCGCGCGCCGATTTAAGGCGAGCCGGACGTCCTTTGGGCGCTTTTTTGCTGGTGGGACCAAGCGGTGTTGGCAAAACCGAAACCGTATTACAACTTACTGAACTCCTTTTTGGAGGCCATGCCTGGTTAACGACCATCAATATGTCGGAATTTCAGGAGAAACATACCGTTTCAAGACTTATTGGCTCTCCTCCGGGCTACGTTGGGTTCGGTGAGGGGGGGATCCTGACCGAGGCTATCCGTAAAAAACCCTATTCAGTCGTGCTGCTGGATGAAGTCGAAAAAGCGCACCCAGACGTGCTGAATTTATTCTATCAAGCTTTTGATAAAGGGGAGATGGCGGATGGTGAAGGGCAACTTATTGATTGTAAGAACATTGCCTTTTTCCTCACATCAAATCTCGGTTACCAGACAATAGTTGAAATGAGTACTACTCCGCAGCAGATACCTGATGTGCTCTATCCGGAACTGGCTGCATTCTTTAAACCGGCCTTGCTCGCGCGCATGGAAATCGTGCCTTTTCTCCCGTTAGGCAGTGAGATATTAATGTCCATTATTCGCAGCAAACTTGCTGAGTTATCGAATAAATTATCCATACGCTTTAACGCGGAAGTCATTATTGACGAGGCGGTATATCAGGAGATTATTGACCGGGCAACGCGCAAAGAGAATGGCGCGCGCATGCTGGAGTCCGTAATCGATGGGGCATTATTGCCGCCTGTTTCAAAGGTTATCTTACAAAAACTCTCCACCGGTGATGCTATCAGCCGTATTCATTTTGGCATTGAGTTGGGTCATTTCACCGTTGAGGTCGAGAGCTGATGCCTGAGCCAGTACTGCCCGCGATTCTGGAGTTGCTTTCCTGCCAGCATATGGACGGTCTTATGACATGTTTTGCCGGCAGGATCGCAATGATGGTCCCGGGCAGGAGCCAAATCCTCGGGGTGCTCTCCTTCGCGGGATCTGAGATGGCATGTCAGGTCACCGGCGACAGGGCTGCTCCTCTCCATTTGAGCGTTGACGATTTCAGGCATCCGCTGGCGCAGGTTATTCGAAGCGGTAAACCTGCAGTGTGGCTATCGCTAAATTACGGTGCAAGAATCGAACATCCCGATTTTCGTGAGCTGGTACTACGTCAGAGCGGGGAGTGCGGACTGTACGCAATTCCCCTGCTTGATGGCCAGGGAAAAGTATTTGGGATTTGGGCAATACTGGCTTGTGCGGCAACGCTTGAAGCGTTGCTGAATGTTGAAAATCAGTTTTCCTCCTTGTTGCAGGTTTTCCTGCTTCGCTCAAGGGAACTGAACAAAACAGCTATCCAGAATGGACCAGCGACCTGTCGGCGAGCGTCGGAATCCCCGACATGGCGCAGGTCGTATGAGCGTATGCAACATCTTATAGACGCGCCGTCCCCGGGAAAGCCAATACTTATTGTCGGTGAAAAGGGGACAGGAAAAACCTGGCTCGCCCATTATTTGCACCGTTGTTCAGCGGGGCAGTCATCGCTGTACACGCTTGATTGCGCAGTACTTTCAGAAGAATGGCAGGGCATAAAGATTTTTGGTGAGAAAAACGTTTCAGGAAGTGCTCTGGTAAAAGCTCATCGGGGATTTTTACTGATCGAAAATATCGACAGGCTGGCACCTCGCTGGCATGGATATTTCCAGCATTTTCTTGATACCAATGAGGTGCTGAGTACAGATGGGCGAGACGCCGGGCATGTTCATTTAAAGCTCATTCTTACCAGCCTGGGTCGCGAAGAATGGAAAAGAAAACACGTCGGCTTTTATCATCGGCTTGCTGGTGGTGAAATATTTCTTCCCCCATTACGGGAGCAGCCACAGGATATTAAATCGTTCACGGAGGCTTTTTTAACCGAAAACCAGCGCCACCTTCCTGGGGACTTTTCTCTGCCTGAGCAAGTCGTTGATACTTTGTTGGAATACTCATTCCCCGGCAATATTAGAGAGCTAGAAAATATTCTCTATGATTATATTTTTCGCGTGAAAAGTGACGGTATCGCTGCTGCATATACGGCACTCAGAGAGAAAACAATCTGTCGCTCTGCTGGTATCTTTCCGCCATTGTCCGAAAGCCACGGCTCCGGTTCGCTCAAAGCAATTCTCGCACGTTACGAGGCGGTAGTTTTACGTCAACGTCTGGAGAAATACAATTTTGACAAAGAAAGAACGGCCTCCAGCCTCTCAATATCAAGACGTTCATTGGATATGAAGTGTAAAAAAACAGGGATAGTGCGATGAAATTAAAAATATTCATGGCAATGATATTTTTTCTTCTCTTTATTAATAAATTTTGTGCCGCTGCTGCGGAAAAAACGGCGATGGAGCCATCATTTACGGATGAAGTAAAAGCGGCCCTGCTGGCCTGCCGTCAGCAATCATCTCCATTACCTCGTCTCCAGTGTTATGACGAGGCATGGCACCCTGAAATTAAAATTAATCAGGCGGTCAGGCCTGACCGCTATTGGTTGCAAATTATGGAGCAGGAAAAAGAACGCCAGAAAAGCGATTCCGTAATGATACTCAAAACATTCAAAGCAGAGGACTCCGCCGGGATCGTGATGTTGACGGTGCCAGGAAGTGGCAACTATCCGGCACGGGCGATATTTGCCATCAGTTGCATAGAGAATATTACCCGTATGCAAATCGCGTTTACTGCTCCACAGGGGAAAGGTGACCAGGTGCTGGAAATGCATGCTGATGGCAGCGCGCTCACCAGCCGCTGGTTCTGGCGAGGAAGCGGATACCGGCTGGAAGCAAGCCGAGGATTACAAGGTATTGCGGAAATACAGCAGCTGTTTGGCGCGAAAGAGTTGGTCATTTCATCCGATCGGCCTGCGCTGAATGATCTGCGTTTTCGTATCGATGGCCTGAAGCAGGCGCTTGAACCTTTACGTCAGGCATGCCACTGGTGAAGCTGGAACAAAAACGATGACATTAAATAATCACCCCTGGCTGCAGCGGATCCTGACCCCGTTGTCTGCGGACAAAACGTCGGCAAAAGTTAACGACGAATCGCCTTTGTGGGAAGAGGTCGACAGCAGTATTGCCAGGCTGGGGTCACTTACGCATGAACATGTTGATATTCCTCGCATACAGGAGAACTGCCTGATCCTGCTGGAGCAGGAAAGCAAAGATTTTCGCATCTTAATCCATTTATTACGTACGCTTCAGCATGGCGGCCATCCCGAACAGGTTGTGCTGGCTAGCGTATTGCTCACCGGGTATTTACGCCATTTTGCGTCCAGTGCCTGGCCGCAAGATGGCCGGATGAGAGTCAGGCTTCTACAACAAGTTCTGAAGCGTTTTGAAGGCGTAGTCGGATACTTTTCGCAGCGATGTCAGGACACAGAAAGAAAACAATTCCGGGAGACGATGGTCTCTTTATCGGAAATGCTTTCTTCGTTTGATGCAACCCTTTCCGCCGAGGTGAGTTCGTTGGTGCAGGTCTATGACAGATCTGCGAATGCGGCCTCCGTCAGAAAGGATGAAGAGACGCAGAAGATTAAGCCAGCTGTCGCTGCGTTAAGCCCGGCAGCCATAACGAATTTCGACATCGCGGCTGACTCGGAAAGAGCGTGGCGGCAAAGCCTGCTTAAAGTGGCCGATCTCTTGTGCGGATCCCATCCAGCCGATCCGGTTGGATATCTGGTTCGTCGTCATGCAATTTGGGGGAACCTGAATAGTGCACCGGTGAGTAAGGATGGGACCAGAACGCAGCTTGCTGCTGTCTCCCCTGACCGTGTTTCTGATTATCGCAACCGAATGGCTACCGATCCGGACGTCTGGAAAGAGATTGAAACCAGCCTGACCCTCGCCCCCTGGTGGTTCGATGGGCATCACCTGTCTTCTCAAAGAGCAGAACAGTGTGGTTACCATGACGTGGCTCAGGCGATTCGGGAAAGCGTAACGAAGCTGATCAAAAGACTTCCCGGTGTAGAGAAAATGCAGTTCAGCGACGGGACATTTTTTGCAAATTCTGAAACCTGCATTTGGATGATGGGTGCGGAAAAAGAGAGTGAACATCGCGAGCTGACTATTAATGATGATGAATCACTCTGGCAAGAATTCCATCAACACGGGCTACAGGCTGCGCTGCGCAAACTTGAAGATATTCAGAAAAAGGGAACCCGCGCCGACCCTCGCTTTTATTATTACAACCAACTCACTACAGCGAGGCTGCTGGAAGAAGCAGGCTTCAGTGAACTTGCGCAACAACAATTTTGTTCGCTCTGGAAAAGTATTCGCCCCCTCTCGCTTGAGGAATGGGAGCCTTCGCTAATGACTTTCCTGAAAAAATATATTTCTGAGACTTCACAGGGACTGGAGTAATTATTCATGTTTTTTATAAATAAGATCGCTTACTGGCTCTCTCCGCTGCGGGCTGTGAAGACATTCACAGGCAAATTAGGGCGACTTAAGCCTCTGTTACCCCGGTTTTCATTTTCTTTAACGTTACTCTGGCTGATATGGGGAATGGGGCTGCTTGCTATTTGGTTATGGGGCCCTCTGTGGACGTGGGGAGAAGTAAAACCGCTGGGATCGGCAGGCAACCGCATAGTAGCAACATTGCTCCTTTTGCTGCTGGGGCTGAGTACCGTCAGCTGGTATCTCTATAAGCAAGTTAAGCATGCATTACCCGGCCAGCAGGCAACAGAAAATCTGCCCTACCAGGCGAGTGTCGACTATCAGGCGCGTTTTCTTGATGACTGGCTTCAACACTATTTTCAACGTAGCAACCGCAAAAATGCCATGTACAGCCGCCCCTGGTACATGATGATGGGGGAAAGTATCAGCGGCAAAAGTGCGCTGATCCGCACCTCCGATCAGGTTCTTCCGCTCAACTACCAGAGCGAAATGAAGCGAGAGATGCACAATGGAAAAGAGCTTAAGACGCTGGCGTTATCCTTAACACAGTCTGCCGTACTGCTCGATCCTCCCGGAGAATTTTTCCAGCAAGGTGAAGATGATGCCGACAATAGGCACCATCGGGGCGGGCGATTATTGCACCATCTTCTGGACTGGTTAATCACCCATCGTCCTCGTCAGCCGCTTAATGGTGTGGTTTTAACCATTAATGTTCAGGAATTGATGGCGATGACCGCTGAGAATCGCCGTAAGTGGGCGCAACGGTGGCAAACCCACATTCTGGCGCTAAGCGATCGTTTTGCATGCCGTGTTCCGGTCTATATCGTTATCAATAAAATAGATGTTCTGAATGGTTTTGAGGCGTTATATCCTTCTTTATCACAGCAGATGCGAAATAAGCCCCTTGGGGTTTCATTCTCTTTAGAGGCTGAGCAAGGAGATGTCTGGCGTAACGAGCTTAAGATGTTCTGGAAAGAATGGCAGCATCATCTTCATCAACTGATGCCAGAGCAAATGATCAACGGGACAACTATCGATCTTCGCACGGCGTTGTTCTGCTTCCTTGGTCAACTTTCTGCGCTGCAATCGGTAATCGAAGAGACCATTAACGATCTATTAAGACATTACAATCGCGATCCGGGTAGACAAATGCTTATCCGCGGCTGTTACTTTACGTCGGCCATTCAACAAAACAGGCGCAGTGACTTCTTCCAGGATGCGATTGCAGAAAGGTATGGATTACGTTCAACGACGCAAGGTGCCTGGCAACCAAAAGATAACCAGAACGGATATTTTCTTCACGATCTTTTTTCGAATATTCTTTTTTCCGAGCCTAATCTTGCAGGTGAGAACGATGAATTTACCCGCGTCCGCCGCCATAATTTAACGCTCGCAACGGTCATTGCTGGTGGGGTGACGTTATCGCTGCTCAGTGGCTGGTATTATTACTATCTCAAGAATTATCGGGCAGGAGAGTTAGCGCTCAAAAAAGTCGAGACTTTCCAGAAGATTGGCTCGCCTGATTCCAGTCAACCGCTCGGGGCAGACTGGTTACCGCACATGGACATTATTCGTGACGCAACCCTGTCTTATGGCGATTACCATGATAAGAACTCGCTGTTTTCAGATATGGGGTTATATCAGGGAGACAGAATCGGACAGCTGGTTGAAAAGACATATCTGCGTTTTCTGACGCTACGTTTTTTGCCACAGTTAATGGCAGATCTGCAGAAGCAGCTGGAAACTGCACCCGATAACAGCGACGAAAAATTAGCGCTACTGCGCATTATGCGCATGCTTGAGGACAGGAGTGGGCGCAGTATCCCGCTCGTTGAAGAGTACATGCGCGGACGCTGGCAAAAAGCATTTACCGGGCAGCGAGAGGTGCAGGAACGTCTGATGCAGCATCTGGACTACGCACTTCAACATACCGACTGGGCCGGAGAGCGGCGTAAAGGCGATCGAGACGCGATTACAGCCTGGGAGCCGTTTGCCGGCAACGTGCAAAGTGCCCAGCGTGAGTTGAGTAAGCTCCCGCTATACCAGCGTGTTTATCAAAACCTGGGCATTAAGGCTCGAGAACAACTTCCGCCAGATCTCGATCTTCGCACCGAAATTGGGGCCCAGTTTGATACGGTATTTGTTGCCGATGATGACGCTCTGTTGAAAATACCTCAGTTCTGGACGCGCTATGGTCTGGGGCACTACTTGACCAAACAAATGGATCGTCTGGTAGATATCACTGGGTTAGATGCATGGGTGTTAAAACTGGCTGAGCATACTGACTACAGTGAGGCGGATAAGCGGGAGATCCAGCGTCAGATTACTGACCGCTATGTTGGAGATTATGTGAGCCGCTGGCGCAATGCGCTCACTAATCTCAATGTTCGACCTTTTGCCGACATCTCTGAAGCGACTGATGCGTTAGATGCGGTATTAAATAACGGACAGCCAATTTGGCGAGCCCTGCTGTTATTACGCGATAACACGCAAACTCAGCTTCAGGCCGCTATCGTTGATCCTAAAATTCCTGTTCCCGACGTGGCAAAAAAGGAACGAAAGATTGCCGAAACGCTTAATATTGCACAGAAAAATTCGCTGGAACAAATCGGTAACCAACCCGAGTATATATTGCTCAACCGCATTGGTCGCTCATTTATAGAACAGAAAGCGCTGGTCGATCAGAGTGAGGATCAGAATGGGCAACTGCGGCAGGCATATAATGCACTCGCGGCAATGAATGCCGAGTTGCATCGCATCAGTAATGCTCCAGAGCCTGGAAAGGCGGCGCTGCTACTGGTACAAATGCGTTTCCAGCAAAACAATGCCGATGCGTTCTTCACGGCGAAACAGATGTCGAGAAACCTCTCAGACCCTCTCGGACGTTGGGTTGGCCAACTGGCAGATAATAGCTGGGAAGCCGTTATGGGTCTTGCATTGCAATCACTTGAAAAAGAGTGGTCAGGCAAGGTTGTAACCCCATTCCTTTCACAGCTGGCTGACAAATATCCGTTTAACAGGAAAGCGACGAAAGATGTTGCTCTCAGTGATATGGAACGCTTCTTTGCCCCGGATGGCGTTATCGACAGCTTCTATAACGATAACCTTAAAGTGTTTGTTGAGGGCCATGCCAGTGCTGTGGATGGTCGCTCGGTGATTCGTCCAGAAATCGTTAAGTCTCTCCAGCAAGCGGAGAAAATCCGTTCGGTTTTCTTCTCAAAACAAAATGGTTTTGGTATTCAGTATGCTATCTCACCGATAGAGCTCAGTGCTAATAAGCGTCGTGCTGTCCTGAATCTTGATGGCCAGCTGATTGATTATACCCAGGGGAACCATGCGACGGCCCATCTTGTCTGGCCAAATGCGATGCGCGCCGGAAATGAAAGTAAAATTACGCTTGTACCGAATGCCGTGGAAGCATCTCCGCGGAGTATAGGGTATTCTGGTCCTTGGGCAACCTTCCATATTCTCGATAAAGGCGAATTAACCAGTATTCAGGATGGCAGCTTTGATATCCGCTTCACAGTTGATGGCGGTACGATAAGCTATCGTATTTATATGGATGCATCCGATAATCCATTCGCTGGGGAAATATTTAGTCAATTTACATTGATGGATCAACTTTACTGACAAGGAGTCGTATCGGGTTTATTTATAATATAACTGAGCCCGATTAATTTCTATGGGATATTTTGATTATCAACCTGTCGCCACAGGTAAGGACCCCCGTGCTTTTGAAGCATTTGAGGTAATTAGGTCTGAGATTAACAAGTTAAATCATCCGCTTCATCCAGTCATTGACTGGCATCTCCTGCAATCTCAGGCGATCGCGTTGTTTTCCTCAAATGGCATTGATTTGCAAAGCGTGGTTTATTACTCGCTGGCGCGTACCCGGTTAAATCAGTGGAAGGGTTTTGCCGAAGGGTGTGAATTATTGGCTGTACTTATTGTTTCCCAATGGGACATATTTTGGCCACCGGAAAAGCCTGGCAGGGCAAGACGCGAAATCCTGGACTGGTTTGCGGCGCGAGTCGGTGCCGCCATGCGACAATTGCCTAAAAATAAACAGTCGCTGCGCGATATTTATCGTGCTGAATATGCGTTGGGTAAAATATGTGAAAAGCTGATTTCTATTGGTGATATCAATTTCACGCTTCTGCAAAGCGTCCATTTTTATCTGGAACAAGCGATTAATATCATTCAGCCACCGGATGTATCACCGACGAATAATAACGTATCAACCGTCACCTTACCGTTGGTGTATCTCCCGGAAAATAATAAAGAGAGTCATCCCCCCTCAGTGGAGGCTGCCCCGCAGTTGGACAGGCAGCAACAGGTATTCTCTGATACGTCTTCACGCAATACGCCTGCCGGAGCGCGTTCCAATGCAAACGGGAAAGGTGGGTGGCAAATGATGGCTGGCATCGTGATTGGGGCTGGGCTCACGCTATTGGGAACGCTAGTGGCTAGCCGTTTTCATCAGCGCAATATTGTTGATGAAATGCTCATGAGTGCACAACGCCCTCCTGCGGTGGTGAAGACGGCAACAGCCGAAAAGCATCTCCCGGAGCTGACGGCCAACCGCCCGTTGATTCTCGAAAAATACCAGCAAAAGCTGGGGACCCTTCTTACGCAATCGCCAGTGGAATCGATGAGTGAAGGGCTTCAGATGGCGAGGTTGCTGGAAGACATTTATCCGGGAAACGCCGTCACTCGAGGGTGGTATACGCAATTAGAGCAACTGTCTTCTCAGGGCCTTGCGCCTGGCTATGGGCAGGCGAAAGTGATGCTTCAGTCGCTCATGGACGAACTGCTCAATAATGAAAAGCAGCATCGTACCGTTACGATTTCTTACCTCAAAAGCGCCATTTACGACATTCAACAGCGTCTGTCAGAGACAGAGCCGCTCTCCTACCAGCTGACTTCAATCGAGCAGTCTATCCGTAAGGGTAAACAGCCTTCCCCGGCCGATCTCCAGAAAGTGAATGACCAACTGAAAGGGATCCAGGCCCGATATCTGCAAGTTGTGCAGACGCTTAAGTCAGTCAACACACCACCCTCTTATCAGGATGAAAAGAAATGAAAAAAGTGACCCTTCTTGCTCTTGCTGCGGTATTACTCATGGGTTGCCAGACCCGGGCCGCCAGCAAACCTTCGGTAACTGAACAAATGAATGCCCTGGCGAATCTGATCGGCAGTGCAGGCTATCTGCGCGATCACTGTGGTCTTGGCGACATTCCTGCGGATAAATCCCTGGCGGCCATCGCGGATGTGACGGCAATGGATATGGGGTGGGATCCTCGCGATTACACCACTGGGGACTGGAACTCGCAGCTCTATAATCCCACGTTGATGCAGATGGGTATCAACGTCGAGAAATCCCTGGAAAAAGATAATCCTGTTCCGGAAGCAGCCTGTCAGCCGCTTGCAGAAAACAAACATATCGCCGCCTTTGTCCAGTTAGCGAAACAGCGAGGATAAGGTCATGGCTGACAGTACCGGCCTTCAGTACACCTTTGTCGCGAATACGTTAACGCCAGGCGCATTAACCGTCACTGCATTTGAGTTAACGGAAGGGCTTTCTGAGCCCTATGAATTGAACCTTGAGCTGGCCACTCAGCATGACGATATTGCTTTCCCATGCGTGCTGGACGATAGCGCTGAGCTGCAGATTTGGTTTAACGGCGAGTTGAAGCGTCGCGTTCACGGTTTGGTCACCCGATTCGCCCGCAATGATACCGGACACCAGCGTACGCGTTACAGCGCGACGCTCCGGCCGGATCTGTGGTTACTTTCGCTTGAGCATCACTCCCGTATTTTTCAGCAGCAGACGCCCCAGCAAATTATCACCCAGCTGCTGCAAAAAGCAGGGATCACGGCGTTTCATTTCTCACTGCGCTATGACCATCCGGTGCGTGAATACTGCGTGCAATACCGTGAATCCACGCTGGACTTTATCTCTCGCCTTGCGGCCGAAGAGGGGATTTCGTGGTACTTCCGTTTCACCGGCAAGGCGCATGAGGTGGTGTTTATCGATGACTACACCTTTTTACCAAAAGGGGAAATCCTGCCCTGGAATCCCCATAGACGGGGTCTGAATGAGGGTGCCAGCGTACAGCGGTTCAGCTATGAGGAAAATTTACGCGTTTCCCAGGTGCTGCTAAAAGAGTACACCTTTAAGAATCCGGCATGGGCAATGCTCTATCGTGAGCAGGATAACAAAGCACCGTATCGGCATCATCAGATGCAACACTACGATTACCCCGGCCGCTATAAAACGGATTTTAATGGCGATGCCTACAGTGGCTATCGCCTGGATGCGCTACGGCGTGACGCAATGCAGGCGCTCGGCGTTTCTGATTCCCCGTCATTGACGGCGGGGGATTGCTTCTCGCTGACATCCCATCCTCACGATGATTTTAACTGCGTCTGGCAAACCGTATCCCTGACTATCACGGGCCAACAGCCACAGTCGCAGGAGGAAGAGGCCGGGGTGAAGGGGACCTGGCTTGAAAGTCATTTCACTGCTATTCCGGACAAAATCACCTGGCGACCAGAACCCAACCCGCGCCCACGCGTCGATGGCCCGCAAATAGCCACTGTCGTCGGGCCAGAAGGCGAAGAGATCTGGTGTGATGAAGTAGGGCGGGTGCGCGTGCAGTTCCCCTGGGATCTGGAAGGAGAAAACAACGAAAACAGCTCCTGCTGGATCCGTGTGGCGCAGGGATGGGCCGGAAGTCGTTATGGTGCAATGGCCATCCCGCGTATCGGTCATGAAGTGATTGTATCGTTCCTGGAAGGCGATCCTGACCAGCCGATCATCACCGGCAGAACGTATCACGTTGCGAATGTCCCGCCTCATTCTTTGCCGGTGCACAAAACCCGTACCGTATTACGCACCGACACCCATAAGGGAGCGGGTTTTAACGAATTATCGTTCGAGGATGAAAACGACAACCAGCTGATCTATTTCCATGCGGAAAAAGATTTCCAGACCAAGGTTAAAAACAATGAATACCTGGTCGTTGAACAGGATCGTTTTGCCACCATCCACCATGACCAGCGTGAGGAAATCAAGAACGACAAAACGTCCATCGTTGAACACGATCACATTGAGCGCGTTCACCACGATCAGATGATCAACGTTATTCATAACCAGCAGATTCAGGTTGATAACCAGTATCTCTTTCATGTTCTGAACCAGCGTAAAGACACGATGGGGGCCGACTACACCGAAGAAACGGCGGGCGATCATCATCACACCGTTGCGGGCTGGTATGAGATGCAGGCAGGGAAAAAGGTGACTGTCACCACCCGGGAGCTGCAGCTTATTGGCTCAGAAAAGGTCGTGATTCAGGGGCCAAACGGCAAGATTGTCATGGATAGCAGCGGGATATCAATATCCAGTAGCCTGCTCAGAATCAATGCCATTACAAAAATTACCGGCAGTTCCAGCGGCGCGCTCAACTCGCTTGAAGTGGCCGCTATGAATGGCGATCCGCTGTCGGAAATTTGCCCAATCTGTAAACAATCATTGAGTTAAGGAGAACAAAATGGGAATTCCCGTTTCTTTAAAAGGACATCAGCATACCTGCCCGCTGGATAAACACATCGGCGGCCCCATTCAGGATGGCGACCCCGCGTTGACGGTAAACGGTATTCCGGTAGCGCTGGTAGGGCACCGCTGTGAATGTCAGAAAGAAAGTCCGGATGTCATCACCGGCGGGACGTCATTACTTACCGTAAACGGTATTCCAGTCGCGCTGGTAGGGTCGCCGACCGCGCACGGCGGCAAGGTCATTGAAGGTGATGCAACGCTCACGATTGGATAAGGATGTCGGCAATGAGTAGTCATGAATGTCGCCAGGGATGTCAGTGCAGGAAACAGGTTATTCCGGTTATTTTTGTTCCTGACCTGATGGGCACCCGGCTTTACAACAGTACTGAAAACGCAGTGGTCTGGGATCCGCTGGCAGGGATGGGCAGTTACCACACGCCCCTCGGCACGGCGGTAGAAGATCTGAGCGGTAAGGTCACGAGCACCACGGCGGCCATCACCAGCTCTCCGGTGATAAAGAAGTTAATTGAGTTACAGACTGTCCTCAAAGGATTACAGGGGGCACTGAATGAACTGTATATGCTCAGTAGCCACGTTTTAAAAGCGGTTGGGCTTGATGATGTGGCAAAACGTCTCGAGGCGGCCAGTCAGGATGCCAGCGCTGACACCAAAGGCGCAATGGCAAAGGTGAAAGAGCAGCTTGCTGATATTAAAAAGAAAATTGCGCGCATAGAAAAGGAGATTAATAGCGCCTTTGAGAAAATGGGCAGGCTTGAAGAGGTATTACGCATCGCCCGCAATGTATGGGGGATGATCTCGGTACTGGAGTGGATGTTCCGCGATGCGTCTGAACGACGCAAGCTGCTGGTGGGTGAAAAAATTGGCCGTGACGATACGATCCTGGCCATCCCCCAGGATGCCGAGAAAGGCATCGCGAGCTACGACAGAAGCTACTATTTGGGGCAAACCGCCATCCGACCGTTAGAATCGAGAGACCGCCATTTACGCGGCTGGGGAGAGGTATGCTGGGAGCAGTACGGCGAATTTTTGATGACGCTGCAGCGTCATCTGGACGCACATTTTAACCTCCGCGAGGTCGCGCAGGCCGGGGCCACGACGGAAATGGGGAGCATCCCCAAGCCTTCTATGGTGACGGGTAAGGCACTGAAAGATCTTTTTGCAGCCATCGAAAAGCTGTTTGATTTCACGCCTGCTGCACCGGCCGCTGCGGCTGCCACTCCGGCAGCCGCGACGACAGCCACCAGGCAGGACGAACCCGCTAAGAAAGAGGAACCGTTACCCTGGGGAGCGAACCCAAACTATGCCAAACAGATGGCTGGGTATGCCTTTCCTCTGCATGTCGTTGGTTATAACTGGATGCAGGGTTGTGCCGATGGGGCGCAGCGGCTCAAGCGCCGGATCAAACAGATCGCTGGATCTTATCAACCGGGAAGTGATGACGAAACATGGATGACAAAGGAGCCGGTAAGGCAGGTGATTGTCATTACGCATGGTATGGGTGGACAGGTGATGCGGGCTTTGCTGGCGGATGTTGGGCCAGAGACGGATGGAAGTAATGCATCAGATGGAGACAATCCTCCCCCAGAGGAAAATGTCGAAGAATATATGAGTGGTATTGATGAGCAAAAATCTCCTGATGCAGCTAAAAAAGCGAAAGGAGAGGAGAGTTCTCAATTCCGTATCGCATCTGAGCCAAACCCCTTTGGCAAAGATTTGGAGTTACTTAAAGCCATTCATGTTGGTGTTCCGCAAACGGGGATGCCCGAAATATATGCCTGGTTCCGGGCTGGCATTCAGACTCCCGTTAAATCAGACAGTATGTCTGATATGGCGGTGGCTTATGTGACAAATCAGGTGTTAGGGTCAAATGCCGCAGAAATTACGGCTGTGCTCAGTTACAGCCAGTGTGGGCTTGAGGCTTTGCCGAATAATGACTATCCAAAAGGGTGGTTATGCTGGCAGGCTATGCCTTTTGAACTCGTAGAGGGGGAGAAAAAACCTGAACTGGTCCCGCTTAAATTAAATGAAGATATTTATGCAGAATATCGTAATGATGTTGAATGGTACAGGTTAATAGATAAAAAACATATCGCCCAAGATGAGTTCTTAGCTGTTTTTAACTACACTAAAGTAAAATCTATAATTGATAAGTCATTAGCTTTTTATTCATATTTTAGCGCAACCCCAACGCTTTCAAAAGTAAATAAATTTATTTTAGGGAAAACTAGTAAGCCGTCTACAAGAGCGAGAATTGTCTGGCAGGCTAAAGCTCAGATTCCTCCTGATAGTGATGTCCAAAAATGGGGTTTCTATCTGAATAATATCCCAAGTGATAACCTTATTATTAAAGGTGTAAATGAACTATTTGGTCTAAAGCTTTTCGAGCAAGCTTTAGATAATGGTGAGGGAACAATACTGCTCGCTGAGAAATATAAGTGTACAGCATCACCAACCGAATTTGAAATGCAGGCGGGAACAGAGCAAGGCGACGGCATGGTCATTTCTGGAACAAATTCAGGTGAAGACGTTCTTGCATGCAGTGAGCATCATAGCGATATTTATCAGGGCGAAGAGATACGTAAAGCAGTGTATGAAACGATGCAGAGAGCGACCTGGGAATATAACGAGAAGTCAAAAAATAAGAAGAGAGAGTAATATGAAAGGATTCAAGGCGGTGGTTGTGTTTTATAGCATGGCTTTGGTATTGCAAGGATGTAATCATATCGCAAAAAGTAAGGATGCAATGATGGATAATAAAATTCAGACTAAAAAAAAGTGTTTTGGTCGTTATGAAGTAGAATTGCCTGATTATATGTTTATGCATAGTGGCAATTATTGGTTCGAGAATTTTTATTTGGAAATAGTGCGCTCTGTTAAAAAGGAGCGGTCTGGGATTGAAAAGGACTGGGAGCGATATGTTAAAAAGACAATCGCACCAGATATGCGTCAAGGGATGAGTTCTTTTGGAAGTAAAATAGCTCATCAGGATATGAAAAGTGACCCACGTGTCATTATGGAATATATAGAAACTACAAATGACGTTAGCTCCCTAAGTTCACTTTATTTATTTCGTACCTTTTATTTAAAGGAAATAAAGGAACGTAAGGAGTGGCTCGTTATAGACGGAAAAGGAATCCAGCTACAGCGGCCACTATCAGAAGATCAACTCCGCCAGCAGGTCCAGCGTAAGCTGGATGCTGAAATGGATGATATTAATAAAATCACCTACAAACCGTACCCTCACTATGCCCCCGGTTTCTGCCTGGATAACGAATATCACTACTATCCTGGGCGGCTCGAAAAGAACGAGTTCTATCACATGGTCTGGCACTCAAAGCGGGAAGGTTCAAAAACCTTCCTGTCAGTGGATGTGGAAAATTATCAAAAAGGACAGGAATCCAAACTCGAAAGCCGCGTCTCCAAGGGCAAACTCCTGCAGCTTTTCTTCCCGAGCACAACCGTCGAGGTGGGCGGTATGAAGGGCGAACTGTACACCAGCCGCGATAAAAGCAACCCGTCAGCCCGGGAGTTTCAGTGGATCCCCAGCCATGTGGAGACCGGAAATCATATGAAGCCGCTGATAAAGATCGCCGGCAGGTTTGACACCCGCGATCTGCCACCAGAATTGCGTGACAAGGTCAGCGGTGAAGAGCTGGCTATGTGGGTACTGGGAAGCATCAAGATGCGTAAAGGTGCTGATGAAGATATCCAGATGTTTGCTCAATAACGGGGCTGAAAATTTTCTGCTTAAAAGGGCGGTTCGGTATAGGTTCTCGAAAGGGGAGAAAAATGAATAGAAAATGGTCAGCGGTAATAATCTTAAGCGTTGCGGTGATGTTGCAAGGGTGTGGTCATATCGCAGAAGGAAAGGATTCTATGACGGAAAATAAACTATCGGTTCAGAAACACTGTTTTGGACGTTATGAAGTTGAACTGCCTGATTACATGTATATGTACAGTGGAAATTATAATTTTGATAATTTTTATCTCGATATGGTAACGGCGATAAGATCTGGTAATCCAACTCTAGAAAAAGATTGGGAGAAATATATAAAGGATACAATAGCACCAGATATGCGCAAGGATAGTATCGGCTACGGAAGTAAAATAGTACATCAGGATATGAAAAGTAATCCTCGTGTAATCGTAGAATATGTTAATACGACTAATGGCAATAGTTCATTGGCGAGATTGTATATGTTCAGTTCATTTTATTTAAAACATTTTCCTGAGAGAAATGAATGGCTTTTATTGAACGGCGGTTCTATCGAATTACCTCGCCCTCTGCCAGATGACCAACTCCGCCAGCAGGTTCAGCGTAAGCTTGACGCTCAGATGGATGACATTAATAAAATCATCTACAAACCTTACCCACACTTTGCACCTGGGTTCTGTCTGGATAATGAATACCACTACTATCCAGGACGTCTGGAAAAAAATGAATCCTATTCTATTTACTGGCACTCAAAGCGAGAAGGCTCAAAAACGTTCCTCTCGGTGGAAGTGAAAACCTATCTCAAAGGTGAAGAAGCTGACATGGAAAGCCGCGTCTCCAAGGGCAAACTCCTGCAGCTTTTCTTCCCGAGCACAACCGTTGAGGTGGGCGGTATGAAGGGCGAACTGTACACCAGCCGCGATAAAAGCAACCCGTCAGCCCGGGAGTTTCAGTGGATCCCGAGCCATGTGGAGACCGGAAATCATATGAAGCCGCTGATAAAGATCGCCGGCAGGTTTGACACCCGCGATCTGCCGCCAGAATTGCGGGACAAGGTCAGCGGTGAAGAGCTGGCTATGTGGGTACTGGAAAGCATTAAGATGCGTAAAGGTGCTGACGAAGATATCCAGATGTACGGTCATTAATCACGGTAAAGGCGCCGTTGAAGGCGGCGTCAAAAGGAGAATAAATGGAAAAGTCGTTCTGGCATTTACGTGATGAAGACCGCCTGGTACTTGAGCAGGGAAGGGAGAAAGCCGCTATTTTTAATGCCCTGCGGGATGTGATGAGGCGGGATGATATTCCTGCTCCGCCGTCAGGTCCAGAAGGGCTGTACTGGCTGGAGGAACAGGTGAAGCGTGCAAGCGCGCTTAACGTGCTGACCCGAGAAGGCTTTGCGCGGTTATTAACAATTTCACTGACCGGTGGAGACCCTTTCTGGCGACAGGAGGAAGTACAAACGCTGTTGAGCAAAGGAGAGGCAGGCTCGGAAAAATGGGCGGTGTTAGAAGAACTGGCCTCACTGAACACGACTCCAGTCGCAGGCGGGCAACCGGTTAAAATCGACGTTACGCAAAATACGCTTTATAGGCTGTGCGAGGCGGGTCTGCCCTTATGGGTTATTGTTGATAACGCCCTTGATGCTTCAGTCCAGGGAATGGCCGATGCATTAGAGGTAGCGAATTACTCGCTGTTTCGTGCGGATGAGCAAGCGCTGGCTGTCAAAGGGCCGTGGTTGCTGGCAGCATGGACCAAGCCGAGGCTGATTCAATACATACTCTCAAGGCCGGAGTATGGTTTTAACGCGCTTTGGCTGGTGGCAGATGTGGAGGATCCCGAGCAGCTGATCCGTCATCTCCAGGGATTACTCTATATAAAGGAAGAGGGTGGGGCATCGAATCGGTTCCGTTTTTATGATCCACGGGTGTTTAACCATTGGCTGCATAACCTGGCCGCTATTCGTCTTGACGATTTTTTTGGCCCGGTGCAAATGTGGATAAGCCCGGATCCGAATCCGCTTATGACGGCGCAGCGTGCATTTCAGTATAAATTGCTAGACGGACATTTGAATTGTTGTGAACTCGCTTTGCAACGCTGTCTAAATGACGAGCAATAATATAGATGTCATAAATTCCATCTGATGAATTTAAGTAAAAAAGAGCTTTATTATTTTCCACGCTTATATTTGATAAAAAATGGAAAGTTTTTTCCATGAGGAAGATTCTTTCTTCATGATTTTTTACATTTTATGAATGCATGAGAAATTTATTGCTAACTGACCATGGTACTTTTTTCCAGAGACGTTGTGCTCTACGGAATGTTGAGCGATCTCTGAAGGAGTGAAAATAAACAGGATATTTGTTTTCACAAAGTCGATGGTTATTTTTCAAAGGAAATTGAAATGCCAACTCCATGTTATATCTCAATCCAGGGGAAAACCCAGGGCAACATCACCTCCGGCGCGTTCACGTCTGACTCTGTCGGTAACATCTATGTTCAGGGGCACGAGGATCAGATGCTGGTGCAGGAATTTGAACATGTCGTAACGGTTCCGACTGATCCACAGTCAGGCCAGCCATCAGGTCAGCGCGCGCATAAACCGTTTAGATTCACCGTTGCACTGAACAAAGCGGTTCCTCTTCTTTATAACGCACTGGCTTCAGGTGAGATGCTGCCTAAAGTTGAAATGAAATGGTACCGCACGTCAATTGAAGGGAAGCAGGAACACTTTTTCTCAACCATCCTGGATGACGCGACCATTGTGGATATCGACTGCCAGATGCCGCATTGTCAGGATCTGCAGAAGGCGGAGTTTACGCAACTGGTAAAAGTCTCTCTGGCTTACCGGAAGATTACCTGGGAACACACGGTATCAGGCACGTCTGGTGCAGACGACTGGCGTGCACCAATCGAAGCGTAATACAAAGCGCGCGCAAGCGCGCTTATTGGCTAAGTGCTTAAAAGTGAGGCAGTTGCAGCTCTATTTTTAAGCTTTTAATGGCTTTTTGCTGTTTTTTTCCGCAGTTGATACAATGCGTCAAAATTGCCCTTGCGAAGGCCATTCGCTTTGGTTAGTATTCACACCCGCTTCAGTGGGAAACAAAAATCCTGCTAATTGGTCGAAGCATTGGTATGCGGCAAATCCGCAAGGAACAGGTTGATTATGTACGAAGCTCTTTTAGTTATTTTCCTTATTGTAGCCATCGCTCTCGTAGCGCTGATTATGCTGCAGCAAGGTAAAGGCGCTGATATGGGAGCCTCCTTCGGAGCAGGCGCTTCCGGTACGCTGTTTGGTTCAAGTGGTTCTGCGAACTTCATGACCCGCACAACGGCAATTCTGGCTACGCTGTTCTTCATCATCAGTCTGGTGCTTGGCAATATCAACAGCAATAAGACCAGCAAAGGAAGCGAGTGGGAAAATCTGAGCGCGCCAGCGAAAACTGAGCAGACTCAGCCAGCTGCACCGGCTAAGCCAACCAGCGATATCCCGCACTAAGTATTCTGTACCGAGGTGGTGGAATTGGTAGACACGCTACCTTGAGGTGGTAGTGCCCTAACGGGCTTGTGGGTTCGAGTCCCATCCTCGGTACCAATATTCCAGAAAAAAGACGTCGAAAGACGTCTTTTTTTTCGTCTGTAGACTGCGAGATCTCCGATCTTTTGTAGGGCGGGTAAGCGCATGCGCCACCCGCCATGTTGCCCGGTGGCGCTGCGCTTACCGGGCCTACGAAAATCAAAATAAAAAAGGCGCCCTGTGGGCGCCTTTTGCATGCTTTGCTACCGATTACTTCTTATCGCTGTGTTCCAGGTTCTCAACCTGCGGTAGGCCGTTACCGGAACTGGCGGAGAGCAGGCCATTCTCAACATAGTTGAACAGCTTCTCGCGGGTATCGGTGATGTCCAGATTACGCATGGTCAGCTGACCGATACGATCGTCCGGCGAGAACACGGACTCACCTTTCTCCATGGTCAGACGCTCTGCTTTATAGGTCAGGTTGTCAGACACGGTGTTCAGGATGGAGTAGTCGTTACCGCGGCGCAGTTCCAGCGTCACTTCACCGGTGATCGCGCTTGCCACCCAACGCTGCAGCGCATCGCGCAGCATCAGCGCCTGTGGATCGAACCAGCGGCCCTGATACAGCAGTTTACCCAGCTGACGGCCATGAGAGTGATACTGCTCAATGGTGTCTTCGTTGTGAATGCCGGTCAGCAGACGCTCATAAGCGATGTGCAGCAGGGCCATTCCCGGGGCTTCATAGATGCCACGGCTTTTCGCTTCGATGATGCGGTTTTCAATCTGATCGCTCATGCCCAGACCGTGACGACCGCCAATACGGTTAGCTTCCAGCATCAGCTCAACATCATCAGAGAAGGTTTTACCGTTCAGCGCAACCGGATGGCCGCGTTCGAAACGCACGGTCACTTCTTCAGCCTGGATTTTGACGTTCTCGTCCCAGAACTTCACGCCCATGATCGGGTTAACGATCTTCACGCTGGAGTTCAGGAATTCCAGGTCTTTCGCTTCGTGCGTCGCACCCAGCATGTTGGAGTCGGTGGAATAGGCTTTCTCGACTGACATCTTATAGTCGAAACCGCAGGCGATCATAAACTCGGACATCTCATGGCGGCCACCCAGCTCGTCGATGAAGTCGGTGTCCAGCCACGGCTTGTAGATCTGCAGTTCGGCGTTGGTCAGCAGGCCATAACGATAGAAACGTTCAATATCGTTACCTTTATAGGTGCTACCGTCACCCCAGATATTGACGCCGTCTTCTTTCATCGCCGCAACCAGCATAGTGCCGGTGACCGCACGGCCCAGCGGGGTGGTGTTGAAATAGGTCAGGCCGCCGGTGGTGTTATGGAACGCACCACACTGAATAGCCGCGATACCTTCAGCGACCAGTTGCTTACGGCAGTCAATCAGGCGCGCGTTCTCTGCACCATACTCTTTAGCGCGACGAGGAATGGCATCATAGTCGTCCTCATCCGGCTGACCCAGGTTCGCAGTATAGGCATACGGAACCGCTCCCTTCTGGCGCATCCACAGCAGTGCAGCGCTGGTATCCAGGCCACCTGAGAAAGCGATGCCAATACGTTGTCCAACCGGAAGATGCTTGAGAATCGTCGTCATAGAATAAAACCCTGCTTGATTGACTGATTAGAGACCGCTTTCGCTCTCTTGTGCATTTTTATGCAAAATAAGTGAGTATTCATTTAATCATCTTTTGGCGAAGACCGGAAGAGAGTCGTGCGTTTTTTGTAAAAATTTTGGTCTGATCGCTCTGGCGGAAGTTGGGTTGACAGGTGGGGTCAACTATCAATATACTAAACGCCGATTTTACGTCCCGTCTTCGGTACCAAATCCCAGCATTATTTGCAAATTCTGTCCAAAACGCGTAGAATTTGCCACGTTTCAGGCGCGGGGTGGAGCAGCCTGGTAGCTCGTCGGGCTCATAACCCGAAGGTCGTCGGTTCAAATCCGGCCCCCGCAACCACTTTCCCATAAAGTTCTTTTTCAAATATACTGTGAAGACTTAGAGCCTTCGTAGCTGGATTTGAAAAAATTCTTTCGGAAAGTGCTCCAGGCCACAGTTGTGGCTATAGGGTTCAGTTATCTAAAGCCCCGATTTATCGGGGTTTTTTGTTATCTGACTACAGAATAACTGGGCTTTACGCCCTTTTTTTATGTCTTGGGGGTGGGCTTGTCCACATTAGAGCAAAAATTAACAGAGATGATTACTGCACCGGTCGAAGCACTGGGCTACGAACTGGTCGGCATCGAATTCGTTCGCGGCCGTACATCGACGCTGCGCATCTATATTGATAGTGAAGATGGCATCAATGTTGATGATTGTGCTGATGTTAGCCACCAGGTGAGTGCGGTTCTTGATGTTGAAGACCCGATTACCGTTGCGTACAACCTGGAAGTTTCCTCACCTGGCCTCGATCGCCCGATGTTCACGGCCGAGCACTATGTGCGCTTTACCGGTGAAGAAGTGGCTCTCGTTCTGCGTATGGCCGTACAGAACCGCCGTAAATGGCAGGGAATTATCAAAGCCGTTGATGGTGAAATGATCACGGTGACAGTCGACGGCAAAGATGAAGTGTTCGCGCTGAGTAATATCCAGAAGGCGAACCTGGTTCCCCACTTTTAACAGTCTGGATTGAGGTGAAAAGCCCGCGATGAACAAAGAAATTTTGGCTGTTGTTGAAGCCGTCTCCAACGAGAAATCACTGCCGCGTGAGAAGATTTTCGAAGCGCTGGAAAGTGCACTGGCTACAGCAACCAAGAAAAAATACGAACAAGAGATCGATGTTCGCGTAGAAATCGATCGTAAAAGCGGTGACTTCGATACATTCCGTCGTTGGGTAATCGTTGAAGAAGTGACCCAGCCGACCAAAGAGATCACGCTGGAAGCCGCCCGTTTTGAAGACGAAAGTCTGAACGTAGGCGAGTACGTTGAAGATCAGATTGAATCTGTCACCTTCGACCGTATCACGACCCAGACCGCTAAACAGGTTATCGTGCAGAAAGTTCGCGAAGCCGAGCGCGCGCTTGTTGTCGATCAGTTCCGCGATCAGGAAGGCGAGATCATCACCGGTGTGGTGAAGAAAGTGAACCGCGACAACATCTCCCTGGAGATCAAATCCGAAGGGTTGCCGGGTAACGCTGAAGCCGTGATCCTGCGTGAAGATATGCTGCCGCGTGAAAACTTCCGTCCAGGCGACCGTATCCGCGGCGTTCTGTACGCCGTTCGCCCTGAAGCGCGTGGTGCACAGCTGTTCGTGACCCGTTCTAAACCAGAAATGCTGGTAGAACTGTTCCGTATCGAAGTACCGGAAATCGGTGAAGAAGTTATCGAGATTAAAGCGGCAGCTCGCGATCCGGGCTCCCGTGCGAAAATTGCGGTGAAAACCAACGACAAGCGTATCGACCCGGTCGGTGCTTGCGTCGGTATGCGCGGTGCGCGTGTCCAGGCAGTTTCTACTGAGCTGGGCGGCGAACGTATTGATATCGTTCTGTGGGATGACAATCCGGCGCAGTTCGTGATCAACGCAATGGCTCCAGCTGATGTGGCGTCTATCGTTGTTGACGAAGACAAACACACCATGGATATCGCTGTTGAAGCGGGCAACCTGGCGCAGGCAATCGGTCGTAACGGCCAGAACGTACGCCTGGCGTCACAACTGAGCGGCTGGGAACTCAACGTTATGACCGTTGATGACCTGCAGGCTAAGCATCAGGCTGAAGCCCATGCGGCGATCGATACCTTCACTAAATACCTGGATATTGACGAAGACTTCGCCACTGTTCTGGTTGAAGAAGGTTTCTCTACGCTGGAAGAACTGGCCTATGTGCCAATGAAAGAGCTGCTGGAAATTGACGGTCTGGATGAACAGACTGTTGAAGCCCTGCGTGAACGCGCTAAAAACGCACTGACCACCCTGGCGCTGGCTCAGGAAGAAAGCCTTGGCGATAAGAAGCCGGCTGATGACCTGCTGAATCTGGAAGGTCTTGATCGTGCGATTGCGTTCAAGCTGGCTGCCCGTGGTGTTTGTACGCTGGAAGATCTCGCTGAGCAAGGCGTTGATGACCTGGCTGATATCGAAGGTTTAACCGACGAGAAAGCCGGCGAGCTCATCATGGCCGCACGTAATATTTGCTGGTTCGGCGACGAAGCGTAATAAACTGTAGCAGGAAGGAACAGCATGACTGATGTAACTGTAAAATCGCTGGCTGCTGAGATTCAGACCTCCGTGGACCGCCTGGTACAGCAATTTGCTGATGCAGGGATCCCGAAGTCCGCTGATGACTCGGTGACCGCGCAAGAAAAACAAACCTTGTTAACGCACCTGAACCGTGAACACGGCTCTACGCCTGACAAGTTAACGCTGCAGCGCAAAACGCGTAGCACGTTAAACATCCCTGGTACTGGTGGCAAAAGCAAATCGGTACAAATTGAAGTCCGCAAGACGCGCACCTTTGTAAAACGTGATCCGCAAGAGGCAGAACGCCTTGCCGCGGAAGAGCAGGCACAGCGTGAAGCGGAAGAACAAGCTCAGCGTGAGGCGGAAGCAACCGCCAAACGTGAAGCAGAATTAAAAGCTGAACGTGAGGCCGCAGAAAAAGCGAAACGCGACGCAAGTGATAAAGTGAAGCGTGACGCTGCGGAAAAAGACAAAGTGAGCAATCAACAGACAGACGAAATGACCAAAACCGCCCAGGCTGAAAAAGCCCGCCGTGAAAATGAAGCTGCCGAGCTGAAGCGTAAAGCGGAAGAAGAAGCCCGCCGTAAGCTGGAAGAAGAAGCTCGCCGCGTCGCCGAAGAAGCGCGCCGTATGGCAGAAGAAAACGAGAAGAACGGTGTGAATACCGCTGAGCCGACTGAAGACACCAGCGATTATCACGTGACCACTTCTCAGCACGCACGTCAGGCTGAAGACGACAACGACCGTGAAGTTGAAGGTGGTCGTGGTCGTACTCGCAGTACTAAAGCTGCGCGCCCTGCGAAAAAAGGCAACAAGCACGCTGAATCCAAAGCTGACCGTGAAGAAGCACGCGCTGCCGTTCGCGGTGGTAAAGGCGGTAAGCGTAAAGGTTCCGCTCTGCAGCAGAGCTTCCAGAAGCCTGCCCAGGCCGTAAACCGTGACGTCGTGATCGGCGAAACCATCACCGTTGGCGATCTGGCGAACAAGATGGCGGTTAAAGGCTCTCAGGTCATCAAAGCGATGATGAAGCTGGGCGCCATGGCAACCATCAACCAGGTCATCGATCAGGAAACCGCACAGCTGGTTGCTGAAGAGATGGGCCACAAAGTTATCCTGCGTCGTGAAAACGAGCTGGAAGAAGCAGTAATGAGCGACCGTGACACAGGCGCTGCGGCTGAACCGCGTGCACCTGTTGTGACCATCATGGGTCACGTTGACCACGGTAAAACCTCTCTGCTTGACTACATTCGTTCTACTAAGGTTGCCTCTGGTGAAGCGGGTGGTATTACCCAGCACATCGGTGCTTACCACGTAGAAACCGAAAACGGCATGATCACCTTCCTGGATACCCCAGGCCACGCAGCGTTTACCTCAATGCGTGCTCGTGGTGCTCAGGCTACGGATATCGTTGTACTGGTTGTTGCAGCAGACGACGGCGTGATGCCACAGACCATCGAAGCTATCCAGCACGCGAAAGCGGCGCAGGTGCCTCTGGTTGTTGCGGTCAACAAAATCGATAAGCCAGAAGCCGATATGGACCGCGTGAAGAACGAACTGTCTCAGTACGGCGTTATGCCGGAAGAGTGGGGCGGTGAAGCGCAGTTCATCCCTGTATCTGCTAAAGCGGGTACCGGTATTGACGACCTGCTGAACGCGATCCTGCTGCAGGCTGAAGTTCTGGAGCTGAAAGCGATCCGTAATGGTATGGCGAGCGGCGCGGTGATCGAATCCTTCCTGGATAAAGGTCGTGGTCCGGTTGCAACCGTTCTGGTTCGTGAAGGTACCCTGAACAAGGGCGACATCGTTCTGTGTGGCTTCGAATACGGCCGCGTTCGTGCGATGCGTAACGAACTGGGTCAGGAAGTTCTGGAAGCGGGTCCGTCCATTCCTGTGGAAATCCTGGGTCTGTCCGGTGTTCCGGCTGCCGGTGACGAAGTGACCGTTGTGCGTGACGAGAAGAAAGCGCGTGAAGTGGCACTGTATCGTCAGGGCAAATTCCGTGAAGTTAAACTGGCTCGTCAGCAGAAATCTAAACTCGAGAACATGTTTGCCAACATGACCGAGGGCGAAGTTCACGAAGTGAACATCGTTCTGAAAGCTGACGTTCAGGGTTCTGTGGAAGCGATCTCCGACTCCTTGCTGAAACTGTCTACCGACGAAGTGAAAGTGAAGATCATCGGTTCTGGCGTAGGTGGTATCACCGAAACCGACGCGACCTTGGCTGCTGCCTCCAACGCTATCCTGGTTGGCTTCAACGTTCGTGCGGATGCATCTGCGCGTAAAGTAATTGAAGCCGAAAGCCTGGATCTGCGTTACTACTCCGTCATCTATAACCTGATCGACGAAGTGAAAGCAGCGATGAGCGGCATGCTGTCTCCTGAGCTGAAACAGCAGATCATCGGTCTGGCTGAAGTACGTGACGTGTTCAAATCACCGAAATTCGGTGCGATCGCGGGCTGTATGGTTACCGAAGGTAACATCAAGCGTCACAACCCAATCCGCGTACTGCGTGACAACGTGGTTATCTACGAAGGCGAGCTGGAATCCCTGCGCCGCTTCAAAGATGACGTTAACGAAGTCCGTAACGGCATGGAATGTGGTATCGGCGTGAAGAACTACAACGACGTTCGCGTTGGCGATATGATCGAAGTGTTCGAGATCATCGAAATTCAGCGTACCATCGCTTAATTACCGATTGTGAGCCGGGATCGCCTCGCGCCACCCGGCAATAATTTTAAAAGGGGCTTTTAGCCCCTTTTTTGTCTGGAGAATTTATTATGGCGAAAGAATTTGGTCGCCCTCAGCGCGTAGCGCAGGAAATGCAGAAAGAGATCGCACTCATTCTGCAACGTGAAATTAAAGACCCGCGCGTCGGCATGATGACCACCGTTTCCGGTGTCGAAATGTCCCGCGATCTGGCGTATGCAAAAGTGTTCGTCACCTTCCTGAACGATCAGGACGAAGCGGCAGTAAAAAATGGCATTAAAGCGCTGCAGGAAGCCTCTGGCTTCATCCGCTCCCTGCTTGGCAAAGCGATGCGCCTGCGTATCGTGCCTGAACTGACCTTCTTCTACGACAACTCGCTGGTCGAAGGTATGCGTATGTCCAACCTGGTGACCAGCGTGGTGAAACATGACGACGAGCGTCGTGTTAACCCGGCGGACGACAGCAAGGAGGACTGATGAGTCGTCCTCGTCGTCGCGGTCGCGACGTGCACGGTGTGCTGCTGCTGGATAAACCCCAGGGCGCTTCCAGCAACGACGTGCTGCAAAAAGTTAAGCGTATTTATAACGCCAACCGTGCGGGCCACACCGGCGCGCTGGATCCGCTGGCAACCGGCATGCTGCCGGTCTGCCTCGGAGAGGCGACAAAGTTTTCCCAGTACCTGCTCGACTCCGATAAGCGTTACCGCGTTATCGCTAAACTGGGCCAGCGCACGGACACCTCCGACGCGGATGGCCAGGTGGTGGAAGAGCGCCCGGTGACCTTCAGCGCGGAACAGCTTGATGCCGCGCTGGAAGGCTTCCGTGGTGACACGATGCAGGTGCCGTCGATGTATTCTGCGCTGAAATATCAGGGCAAGAAGCTCTACGAATATGCGCGCCAGGGCATTGACGTCCCGCGTGAAGCCCGTCCGATAACCGTGTACGAGCTGCTGTTTATTCGCCATGAAGGTGATGAGCTTGAGCTGGAAGTGCACTGTTCGAAAGGGACCTATATTCGCACCATCATCGACGACCTCGGTGAAAAGCTGGGCTGCGGCGCGCATGTGATCTACCTGCGTCGTCTGGCGGTGAGCAAGTACCCGGTGGAGCGGATGGTGACCCTGGAACATCTGCGCGAGCTGGTTGAACAGGCGGAAGCGCAGGGGATCGCGCCGGCAGATTTGCTGGATCCATTGCTGATGCCGATGGACAGTCCGGCAGCGGACTTCCCGGTTGTTAATCTTCCTTTAACATCGTCCGTTTACTTTAAGAACGGCAATCCGGTTCGTACGGCACAAGCGCCGCTGGAAGGGCTGGTACGCGTGACCGAAGGTGACGAAGGGAAATTCATCGGTATGGGCGAAATGGACGGCGAAGGGCGCGTTGCGCCGCGTCGTCTGGTCGTCGAATATCCGGTCGACGCGTGACGGTGATAACGGCTCACCTTGCGATAAGCAGGGGAGACGAGTAGAATATCGCCGCTTAACGCCTGGTAAATTGTTTAACAATCTGCGGGGCGTACATTGGATTGCTGAATTAGAGATCGGCATCCTTACATTCTTTATACTTTGGAGTTTGAAAATGTCTCTAAGCGTTGAAGCTAAAGCTAAAATCGTTTCTGAGTTTGGTCGTGGTACTAACGACAGCGGTTCTACCGAAGTTCAGGTTGCACTGCTGACTGCACAGATTAACCACCTGCAGGGTCACTTTGCAGAGCACAAAAAAGATCACCACAGCCGTCGTGGTCTGCTGCGTATGGTTTCTCAGCGTCGTAAACTGCTCGACTACCTGAAACGTAAAGATGTTGCACGCTACACCGCGCTGATCGAGCGTCTGGGTCTGCGTCGCTAAGTCTTGCGAGTTTCAGAAAAGGGGGCCTGATGGCCCCTTTTTTCAACCAGACGGCAGCAATTCACTGGAAACTATTGTATTGTTGCTATAAATGATCTTCATTGCAGAGGTTCGCGCGGCTAATGAGAGGCTTCACCCATGGGGGTGTTGGTTGTCATTAGTCGCGAGGATGCGAAGAAGGTCGGGTTAAATCGACAGCACACCGGTGGTGTGCTGTCAAACATTTAAGAAAGGACAGAACTTTGCTGAATCCGATCGTTCGTAAATTCCAGTATGGTCAACATACCGTCACGCTGGAAACCGGCATGATGGCACGTCAGGCTACTGCTGCCGTTATGGTAAGCATGGATGACACTGCGGTATTCGTTACCGTTGTTGGCCAGAAAAAAGCTAAACCAGGTCAGGACTTCTTCCCGCTGACCGTTAACTACCAGGAGCGTACCTACGCTGCCGGTAAAATCCCGGGTGGTTTCTTCCGTCGTGAAGGCCGTCCAAGCGAAGGCGAAACCCTGATTGCGCGTCTGATTGACCGCCCGGTTCGTCCGCTGTTCCCGGAAGGCTTCGTTAACGAAGTACAGGTTATCGCGACCGTTGTTTCCGTTAACCCACAGGTTAACCCGGACATCGTTGCCATGATCGGCGCATCCGCTGCCCTGTCACTGTCTGGTATTCCATTCAATGGCCCAATCGGTGCCGCGCGCGTTGGCTACATCAACGACCAGTACGTGCTGAACCCAACTCAGGAAGAGCTGAAAGAAAGTAAGCTGGATCTGGTTGTTGCGGGTACTGAAGCCGCTGTGCTGATGGTTGAATCCGAAGCAGAACTGCTGAGCGAAGACCAGATGCTGGGCGCCGTGGTATTTGGCCACGAGCAGCAGCAGATCGTTATCCAGAACATCAACGACCTGGTGAAAGAAGCCGGTAAACCACGTTGGGACTGGCAGCCAGAAGCGGCAAACGACGCGCTGAACGCACGCGTTGCAGCCCTGGCAGAATCTCGTCTGAGCGATGCATACCGCATCACTGACAAACAGGAGCGTTACGCTCAGGTTGACGTGATCAAGTCTGAAACTATCGCGACGCTGGTTGCTGAAGACGAAGCGCTGGACGCTAACGAACTGAGCGACATTCTGCACGCTATCGAGAAAAACGTTGTTCGTAGCCGCGTACTGGCAGGCGAGCCGCGTATCGATGGCCGCGAAAAAGACATGATCCGTGGTCTGGATGTGCGTACTGGCGTACTGCCACGTACTCACGGTTCCGCGCTGTTCACCCGTGGCGAAACGCAGGCGCTGGTTACCGCGACCCTGGGTACCGCACGTGATGCACAGAACATCGACGAACTGATGGGCGAGCGTACTGACAGCTTCCTGTTCCACTACAACTTCCCTCCGTACTCCGTAGGTGAGACCGGTATGGTTGGCTCGCCGAAGCGTCGTGAAATTGGTCACGGTCGTCTGGCGAAGCGCGGCGTGCTGGCAGTGATGCCAGAAGCTGATAAATTCCCGTACACCGTTCGTGTGGTTTCTGAAATCACCGAATCCAACGGTTCCTCTTCCATGGCTTCCGTGTGTGGTGCTTCTCTGGCGCTGATGGATGCAGGCGTGCCGATCAAAGCCGCCGTTGCGGGTATCGCAATGGGCCTGGTGAAAGAAGGCGACAACTTCGTTGTTCTGTCTGACATTCTGGGTGACGAAGACCACCTGGGTGATATGGACTTCAAAGTAGCGGGTTCCCGCGAAGGTATCTCTGCGCTGCAGATGGATATCAAAATTGAAGGTATCACCAAAGAGATCATGCAGGTTGCTCTGAACCAGGCTAAAGGTGCGCGTCTGCACATCCTGGGCGTGATGGAACAGGCGATTAACGCGCCGCGTGGCGACATTTCTCAGTTCGCTCCACGTATCCACACCATCAAGATCAATCCAGACAAGATCAAAGATGTTATCGGTAAGGGCGGTTCCGTAATCCGTGCGCTGACCGAAGAGACTGGCACCACGATCGAAATCGAAGATGACGGTACTGTGAAGATCGCAGCAACCGACGGCGAGAAAGCGAAATTCGCTATCCGTCGCATCGAAGAAATCACTGCAGAGATCGAAGTGGGCCGCGTCTACGCAGGTAAAGTGACCCGTATCGTTGACTTTGGCGCGTTCGTTGCCATCGGTGGCGGTAAAGAAGGTCTGGTTCACATCTCTCAGATCGCTGACAAGCGCGTTGAGAAAGTGACCGATTACCTGCAGATGGGTCAGGAAGTCCCGGTGAAAGTTCTGGAAGTTGATCGCCAGGGCCGTATCCGTCTGAGCATTAAAGAAGCAACCGAGCAGTCTCAGCCAGCTGCTGCGCCAGAAGCACAGGCAGCAGAACAGCAAGGCGAGTAAGTTGCCATTTGCCCTCCGCTTTGCGGAGGGCCTATTATCAGGCAGGACGCCTTGTTAAGCCGCCGGGGGACAGGACGTTCATCCAATAGTTGTCTTCGGGAGTGGGAAATGAAGCCTTTTTTGCGCTGGTGTTTCGTTGCGACAGCTTTAACGCTGGCAGGATGCAGCAACTCTGCCTGGCGTAAGAGCGAAGTCCTCGCAGTGCCATTGCAACCGACTTTGCAGCAGGAAGTGATTCTGGCACGCATGGAACAAATTCTTGCCAGTCGGGCTTTAACCGATGAAGAACGCGCACAGCTTTTATATGAGCGCGGAGTGTTGTATGATAGTCTCGGTCTGAGGGCATTGGCGCGAAATGATTTTTCACAAGCGCTGGCTATCCGACCTGATATGCCTGAAGTATTCAATTACTTAGGCATTTATTTAACGCAGGCAGGCAATTTTGATGCTGCCTATGAAGCGTTTGATTCTGTACTTGAGCTTGATCCAACTTACAACTACGCGCACTTGAATCGCGGTATCGCATTGTATTACGGCGGTCGTGATAAGTTAGCGCAAGATGATCTGCTGGCGTTTTATCAAGACGATCCTAATGATCCTTTCCGTAGCCTGTGGCTTTACATCGTTGAGCGGAAGCTCGATGAGAAGCAGGCAAAAGAGGCACTGAAACAGCGCTTCGATAAATCGGACAAGGAACAGTGGGGATGGAACATTGTCGAGTTCTACCTGGGCAACATTAGCGAAGCAACGCTGATGGAACGCCTCAAGGCGGACGCAACGGATAACACCTCGCTCGCTGAGCATCTCAGTGAAACCAACTTCTATTTAGGTAAGTACTACCTAAGTCTGGGGGATATGGACAGCGCTACGGCACTGTTCAAATTAGCGGTTGCTAACAACGTACACAACTTCGTTGAGCACCGTTATGCATTGTTGGAATTATCGCTCTTGGGCCAGGAGCATGACGACCTGGCAGAATCGGACCAGCAATAGCTGACGACATAAACATCAGCCCGTAATCTTTTGATTGCCATCACCTTAACTGGTGAGGGCGTTGTTGTTCGTCAATACACCTACTTTGAGCCGGTTCACACTTTTCAATGAAAATTGCTAATCATTTTCACGATGAGCTAAGTAGACTGGCCGCCATTAATATCGAGGCACTTGTACTACATGGCTGAATTCGAAACCACTTTTGCAGATCTGGGCCTGAAGGCTCCTATCCTTGAAGCCCTTAACGATCTGGGTTACGAAAAACCATCTCCGATCCAGGCTGAGTGTATCCCACACCTGCTTTCTGGTCGTGACGTGCTGGGCATGGCCCAGACTGGTAGCGGTAAAACTGCAGCATTCTCGCTGCCGCTGCTGAACAACATTGATCCGGACCTGCGTGCACCGCAGATCCTCGTCCTGGCTCCAACCCGTGAACTGGCTGTTCAGGTTGCAGAAGCAATGACGGAATTCTCTAAACATATGCGCGGCGTAAACGTGGTAGCCCTGTACGGCGGCCAGCGTTATGACGTGCAGTTACGCGCCCTGCGCCAGGGCCCACAGATTGTTGTCGGTACGCCGGGCCGTCTGCTGGATCACCTGAAGCGCGGTACTCTGGACCTCTCTAAACTGAGCGGCCTGGTACTGGATGAAGCAGATGAAATGCTGCGTATGGGCTTCATCGAAGACGTCGAAACCATCATGGCGCAGATCCCAGACGGTCATCAGACCGCGCTGTTCTCTGCCACCATGCCAGAAGCGATTCGTCGTATCACCAAGCGCTTCATGAAAGATCCTCAGGAAGTGCGTATTCAGTCCAGCGTAACCACTCGCCCGGACATCAGCCAGAGCTACTGGTCTGTGTACGGCATGCGCAAAAACGAAGCGCTGGTACGTTTCCTGGAAGCGGAAGATTTTGATGCGGCGATTATCTTCGTGCGTACCAAAAACGCGACTCTGGAAGTGGCTGAAGCCCTGGAGCGTAGCGGCTACAACAGCGCAGCGCTGAACGGCGACATGAACCAGGCCCTGCGTGAGCAGACTCTGGAGCGTCTGAAAGACGGTCGTCTGGATATCCTGATTGCAACCGACGTGGCAGCACGTGGTCTGGACGTTGAGCGTATCAGCCTGGTTGTGAACTACGACATCCCGATGGATTCCGAGTCTTACGTTCACCGTATCGGCCGTACCGGTCGTGCGGGTCGTGCTGGCCGCGCGCTGCTGTTCGTTGAGAACCGCGAGCGTCGTCTGCTGCGTAACATCGAACGCACCATGAAGCTGACCATTCCAGAAGCTGACCTGCCAAACGCAGATCTGCTGGGCAAACGCCGTCTGGAAAAATTCGCCGCGAAAGTACAGCAGCAGCTGGAAAGCAGCGATCTGGATCAGTACCGCGCGCTGCTGTCGCAGATTCAGCCTACCGCTGAAGGCGAAGAGCTGGACATGGAAACCCTGGCAGCAGCACTGCTGAAAATGGCTCAGGGCGAACGTAGCCTGATCGTGCCACCAGATGCGCCGATGCGTCCTAAGCGTGAATTCCGTGACCGTGACGATCGCTTCGAACGTCGTGGCGACCGTAATGACCGCAATGACCGTGGCCCACGTGGTGACCGTCCAGAGCGTGGTGGTGAAGACCGTCCACGTCGTGAACGTCGTGACGCGGGTGATATGGAACTGTACCGCATTGAAGTGGGCCGTGATGATGGCGTTGAAGTTCGTCACATCGTTGGCGCGATCGCTAACGAAGGCGATATCAGCAGCCGTTACATCGGTAACATCAAGCTGTTCGCATCCCACTCTACCATCGAGCTGCCAAAAGGCATGCCGGGCGAAGTGCTGCAGCACTTTACGCGTACCCGCATCCTGAACAAGCCGATGAACATGCAGCTGATGGGCGATGCACAGCCACGTCCAGACCGCGGTGGTGAGCGTCGTGGCGGTGGTCGCAGCTTCGGTGGCGAACGTCGTGAAGGCGGCCGCAGCGAAGGTCGCGGTGAACCACGTCGTTTCTCCGGCGAGCGTCGCGAAAACCGCGGCCCACGTCGTGACGAAGGCACCAGCCGTCGCCGTGACGCGTAAGCCTTACGCAACTGACGTAAAGTAAAATATACAGCCCCGATACACGCTATCGGGGCTTTTTTTATTCCTTTTGTACTCTTGTACTGGTACAGTGCGTCACATTAAAATGCAGAACCGCATGATTGACTGGAGAAAAGGCTGTATGGCGACACTAACCACCACCCAAACGTCACCTTCGCTGCTTGGCGGCGTGGTGATCATCGGCGGAACCATCATTGGTGCCGGGATGTTTTCCCTGCCTGTGGTCATGTCCGGTGCGTGGTTCTTCTGGTCGCTGGCCGCGCTGGTCTTCACCTGGTTCTGCATGCTCCATTCCGGGCTGATGATCCTCGAAGCAAACCTGAACTACCGCATTGGCTCCAGCTTCGACACCATCACCAAAGATCTGCTGGGCAAAGGCTGGAACCTGGTGAACGGGCTATCCATCGCGTTTGTGCTCTATATCCTGACCTACGCGTATATTTCGGCGAGCGGCTCGATTCTGCATCACACCTTCTCGGAGATGTCGCTGAACGTTCCGGCGCGTCTGGCGGGGCTGTGTTTTGCGCTGGCTGTGGCGTTTATCGTCTGGATGAGTACCAAAGCGGTGAGCCGCATGACGGCGATTGTATTAGGCGCTAAGGTCATCACCTTCTTCCTGACCTTCGGCAGCCTGCTGGGGCACGTGACGCCCGCCACGCTGTTTAACGTCGCCGAAGTAAACACCTCCTACACGCCGTACCTGCTGATGACCCTGCCGTTCTGTCTGGCGTCGTTTGGCTACCACGGTAACGTGCCGAGCCTGATGAAGTACTACGGCAAAGATCCGCGCACCATTGTGAAGTGTCTGGTCTACGGCACGCTGCTGGCGCTGGGGCTGTATGTGATTTGGCTGCTGGGGACGATGGGCAACATCCCGCGTCCGGAATTTATCGGCATTGCCCAGAAGGGCGGTAACATCGACGTGCTGGTGCAGGCGCTGAGCGGCGTGCTGAACAGCCGCAGCCTGGATCTGCTGCTGGTTATCTTCTCTAACTTTGCGGTGGCGAGCTCTTTCCTCGGCGTAACCCTGGGCCTGTTTGACTACCTGGCGGATCTGTTTGGCTTTGATGATTCTGCGATGGGGCGTTTCAAAACCGCGCTGCTGACCTTCCTGCCACCGATTGTGGGCGGTCTGCTGTGGCCGAACGGCTTCCTGTACGCCATCGGCTATGCAGGGCTGGCGGCAACTATCTGGGCGGCGATTGTGCCAGCGCTGCTGGCACGTAAATCACGTAAACGCTTCGGCAGCCCGAAATTCCGCGTGTGGGGCGGCAAGCCGATGATTGCGCTGATCCTGGTGTTTGGTGCTGGCAATGCCCTGGTACACGTGCTGTCGAGTTTTAACCTGCTGCCTGTTTACCATTAAACCGTGCGGCCTGATCCCCTCACCCCGCCCCTCTCCCGAAGGGAGAGGGAGAAAACCGTAGGCCGGATAAGGCGAAGCCGCCATCCGGCAAAAAGGCTACCCCACCAACTCCTCTTTCACCTGCATGGCCAAATCAAACGAATGCAAACGCGCCTGGTGATCGAAAATCTGGCCGTTAACCATAATTTCATCCGCCTGCGTTTCGCGCAGCACCGCGTCCAGCCCGTGACGCACTTTCGCTTTATCACCTACCAGCGACATACTCAGCGCCTGCTGAACACCATACTGTTCGGAGGCTGACCACAGCTGATGCATATTCTCCACCGGCGGCGGAAGCTGGCCTGTTTCACCGCGACGCAGTTTTACAAACGCCTGCTGCATAGAGGTGAACAGGAATTCCGCGTCGCGATTGCTGTCGGCGGCAATGATGTTGATACATACCATCGCGTACGGCTTCTCCAGACGCTCGGACGGTTTGAAGTTCGTGCGGTAAAGATGCAGCGCCTGATGCAGCATATCCGGTGCGAAGTGCGAGGCGAAGGCAAACGGCAGCCCCAGCTGTGCGGCGAGCTGTGCGCTGTAGAGGCTTGAGCCTAACAGCCACACCGGGATCTTCTCACCGTAGCCCGGTACCGGGCGCACGTGCGGGTTCGGATCGCGCGCGTCGAACCAGTCAACCAGTTCGGCCACGTCGCGCGGGAAGTTGTCGATATCGCCGCTCATATGGCGACGCAGGGCGCGCATGGTCGGCTGGTCGCTGCCGGGCGCACGACCAAGACCCAAATCAATCCGCCCCGGATAGAGGGTATTCAGGGTGCCAAACTGCTCGGCAATCACCAACGGGGCGTGGTTAGGCAACATCACACCCCCCGAACCAAGGTGTAAAGTTGTAGTGTTTGCGGCCAGATAGCCAATCAGTACCGAGGTGGCAGCGCTGGCGATGCCCACCATGTTGTGATGCTCGGCCAGCCAGTAGCGGTGATAGCCACGCTTTTCGGCCAGCTGAGCCAGATCGAGAGAGTGCGAAAAGGCTTCTCTTGCCGAGGAGCCTTGTGGGATCGGCGCCAGATCCAGCACCGAAAACGGAATGGTTTTGTCAGTCATAACAGCTCACTTTGTCGACGGTGAATCTTTAATACTGCATTAAAAAATGATAACCGTTGTTAACAAAGTGAGCCTTTTTTACGCCTGCAATTCCAGCCCGGCGAGACGCTTCCAGTAGCCGTTGCAGTCGCTATTTGCCGTCAGCGGCAGCGGAGCGGCACCGTTTTCGTTGGCGCGGAAGGCGTCAAGCATCGCGAACACGCCGGTATCCAGCGGCGACAGCCGAACCATATCCACCAGACCGTCCATCGACGCCAGCTCGTTGCCGAGGTTATAGACATAGCCGCTCATGGTTTGAATGCCGTTCAGGACAAACACCTGCTGATTCTCCTGTGACAGCATGCTGCGTCCGTTCGGGTACTTGATGCAGCAGGTTTCGCATTCGTCTTTCGGGCGGTCTTCCGAGCGCGCGGTAAAGCAGCGGGCGGAGTAGGCCAGCGGCAGATGGCCGTAGCTCAGCACCTCCACTTCAAACTGATTGCGAATGCCCAGCTCGTCGCACTGATTCAGCAGGTTAGCCAGCCAGTCGCGAGAGAGTTCTACCGGCATGCACCAGCGCGTCATCCCCTGTTTGAGCAGCAGACGCAGGGTGACGGCGTTGTAGCAGTTCAGGGCATGACCCGCGACAAACGGCAGCTTGCGTTCAGCGCACATGTTCACCACGCCGAGATCGCTCGCTTCCAGCAGGAACTCGCCGTTTTCGACGTAGCGCTTCAGCTCGCCCAGTTCGGAAGACGCCTGCACCAGCGCAAGCGTGGAGAGCACCACCTGCTTGCCGCTGCCGGCCAGGCTTTTCGCCATATCCAGCCAGTCGCCCACTTTGGTGGCGCGGCGCTTGCTGCACACCGCTTCACCGAGGTAAATCACATCGGCGCTGCTGGCGGCGGCCTGTTGGTAAAAATCTTCCAGCGTCTCTTTTGGCCAGTAGTAGAGAACCGGTCCTAATGAATATTTCATGATTATCTCACTGCCATTTACGGTGATACGCGCCCAGCGTGGTTTGCGTGCCTTCGGACATCGATCCGAGCGTCTCCATCCAGGCCTGCTGCGGAGCGTAGTTCTGCGGATCCGCCATGCAGCGGTCGATGGCCTGACGCCACACTTTCGCCACCTGGCTCACATAGGCCGGGCTGCGCTGGCGACCTTCGATTTTCACCGAGGCAATATTGGCCGCCAGCAGTTCCGGCAGCAGCTCCAGCGTGTTAAGGCTGGTAGGCTCTTCCAGCGCGTGGTAGCGCTCGCCGTCGACCAGATAGCGGCCTTTACACAGGGTTGGATAACCGGCGTTTTCGCCGTCCTGATAGCGGTCGATCAGCACCTCATTCAGACGTGACTCCAGCCCCTGCGGGGTCTGCTGCCAGCGAACAAAGCGGGCAGGGGAGCAGGCTCCGACGGTATTCGGCGATTCACCGGTTAAATAAGAGGAAAGATAGCAACGGCCTTCGGCCATGATGCACAGGCTGCCAAAGGCAAAAACCTCCAGCGGTACTGGCGTGACGCGCGCGAGTTGCTTAACCTGATGAATAGAGAGCACGCGCGGCAGCACCACGCGGGCCACGTCGAAGTGTTGATGGTAAAAACGTACGGCCTCTTCGTTGGTGGCAGATGCCTGAACAGAGACGTGGCGCTCAATATGGGGATAGCGTTCTGCCGCATACTCAAGCATGGCGAGGTCGGCCAGGATCAGCGCATCGGCGCCCAGCTGTGCCGCCATATCCACCGCGCGCTGCCAGCGGGCGTAGCCGTCAGGATGAGCAAAGGTATTGATGGCGATATGCAGCTTGCGGCGATGCTGGTGAACGAAGTTAACGGCTTCCTGAAGCTTTTTCTCCGTAAAGTTGAGGCCAGCAAAATGGCGGGCGTTGGTGTCATCTTTCAGCCCGATATAGACCGCATCGGCCCCATTTTCGATGGCCGCCTTAAGCGCCGGAAGATTTCCGGCAGGGCAGAGCAGCTCCATAATTTATCCTGATGTAGTCGATCGCAAAATTGTTAACGAGCTGGGATTTTAATTAACCCATACGCGACAATTTTTGATTTAAGGCAGCTAATGGCGTATTGATGGCACCAATAATGAGGTACGACGGACGACGGTTTGTTGATTTACGCCGCTATGTTGCGCTTCGGATATGGCAAAATAGCAGGACTATAGATATCAGGGAGTAAAGCTCGTGCTGGATAAACTGCGTTCACGTCTCGTACAATTTGGTCCATCAATGCTGAGCGTGCCGGTCAAGCTGGCGCCGTTCGCGCTTAAACGTCAGGTGCTGGAGCAGGTCCTGAGCTGGCAGTTCCGCCAGGCGCTGCAGGACGGCGAGCTGGAATTCCTGGAAGGCCGCTGGTTAAGCATTGAAGTGCGTGACATCGGGCTGCGCTGGTTTACCTCCGTTGAGAATGACCAGCTGATCGTACGCGAATCTGCCGAGGCGGATGTGAGTTTTAGCGCCAACGCCAGCGATCTGCTGATGATCGCCGCGCGTAAGCAGGATCCAGATACGCTCTTCTTCCAGCGCCGTCTGGTAATTGAAGGCGACACGGAGCTGGGCCTGTACGTTAAGAATTTAATGGATGCCATTGAGCTGGAGCAGATGCCGAAAGCGCTGCGCGTGATGTTAATGCAAATGGCAGATTTCGTTGAGGCCGGGCTGAAAACCCCGCCGGACGGTAAACACACTTCAGTAGGTGAGCCATGCTGATTCGAGTCGAAATTGGGATTGATGCGCCGGGGATCGATGCGTTGTTACGCCGCGCCTTTGCGAGCGATGCCGAAGCCCAACTTGTCCACGACCTTCGCGAAGACGGCCTGATTACGCTGGGGCTGGTTGCCACCGATGACGAAGGTCAGGTGGTGGGCTATGTTGCCTTCAGTCCGGTCATCGTTCAGGGCGAAGAGCTGCAGTGGGTAGGCATGGCGCCGCTGGCGGTAGATGAAAGCTATCGCGGGCAGGGGCTGGCACGCCAGCTGGTCTATGAAGGGCTGGATTCGCTCAATGAGTTCGGTTATGCGGCCGTTGTCACGCTGGGCGATCCGGCGTTCTATGGCCGTTTAGGCTTTGAGCAGGCCGCGCATTACGATCTGCGCTGCCGCTGGCCGGTTACGGAATCCGCTTTCCAGGTCCATCGTCTGGCGGACGACGCGCTCAACGGCGTGAATGGTCTCGTCGAGTATCACGACCATTTCAATCGCTTTTAATCAGGCTCTCGCGTAGCGCCTCAAAGGAGCCGTCTCCGGTCACGAGGCGCTCTTTCTGGCGCTTCGTCAGCTGCTTGATGCGGTATTCCAGCCTGAGCGCCAGCGATCGGTCGCCGACGGCCGCTGAGAAGGCGAGCTGTAATTCCCCTTTCCCCCGCAGCGCCTTTGCCCCTTTTCCCGTTTGATGTTGTAAAAAACGCCGCGCCACATCGGTGGTGATCCCGGTGTAGAGGGCATTATCAGCGGTTCGGACAAGATAGAGAAACCAGCACACGGTAAACAGATTCAGTATGTTAAGGTGAACGCACCATAGCATGAGAGAGAACGAAAATGGAAACACTGGCCGCCATTAACCGCTGGCTGGCGAAGCAGCATGTTGTCACCTGGTGCGTCTATGACGAGGGGGAAATGTGGTGCGCAAATGCGTTTTACTACTACGACCCAGAGCGCGTGGCTTTTTATGTCATGAGCGAAGACAAAACGCGTCATGCGCAGATGACCGGCCAGCAGGCAAAGGTGGCAGGCACGGTAAACGGCCAGCCAAAAACGGTCGCGCTGATCCGCGGCGTGCAGTTCAAAGGCGAGATCCGTCGTCTGGACGGCGAAGAGAGCGACGCGCGCCGTAAGCTCTACACGCGCCGCTTTCCCGTTGCCGCTGCGCTAAAAGCCCCGGTGTGGGAAATCCGCCTCGATGAGCTGAAATTTACCGACAACACCCTGGGCTTTGGCAAGAAGCTGCATTGGCTACGCGCCGAGCAGGCGTAGCGCTTCGCGGTTAAACGCCGGGAGATCGTCCGGGGTACGGCTGGTGATCAGCTGGTCTTTGTCGTTGACCACCTCCTGATCGTAAAACTCGGCCCCCGCATTTTTCAGATCGATAACGATCGGTTTCACGGCGGTGAGCTTACGCCCGCGGACCACTTCTGCGCTGATGAGCAGCTGCGGGCCGTGACAGATGGCAAAGACCGGTTTGCCGGTGGAGACAAAGTCCCGGGTGAAGGTCACGAAGCGCTCGTCCCCGCGCAGGGAATCCGGGGAATGGCCGCCGGGTAACAGCAGGGCGTCAAAATCTGAGGGGCTCACGTTATCGATGGTCTCATCGATGGTTACGCTGGCCTCGCCCTTATGGCCTGTTACCGTTTTGCCCGCCTCTTTCTCAATGGTAATGACCTCATGTCCCGCCTTGCGGAACGCCTCTGCTGGAGAGGTGAATTCTGAATCTTCAAACTCGTCGGTAATCAAGACTGCGATTTTCTTGCCCATGCTTCCTCCGTTGTTTTGGCTTCAGACTGATTTTTCTCCGCTTGTGGTAAATACTTACCTGTAACAGACTTCTAAGTGTGGTCGACGACGCTGAGTTCGCAAACGGACAATTCTGTAAAGGGGATAAGATGAGTCAGGTATTGATTACGGGTGCCACCGGGTTAGTGGGCGATCATCTGCTGCGGCTGCTGATTCAGGATCGCCGCGTAAACTATATCGCCGCCCCGACGCGTCGACCGCTGGCAGATTTATCCGGCGTCTTTAATCCGCACGATCCTCAGCTGACGGACGCGCTGGCGCAGGTGCAGGATCCTATTGATATCGCCTTTTGCTGTCTGGGCACCACGCGGCGGGAGGCGGGCAGCAAAGAGGCATTTATCCACGCCGACTATACGCTGGTGGTGGACACCGCGCTCACGGCGAAAAAGCTGGGGGCCAAACATTTTCTGGTGGTCAGCGCGCTGGGTGCCAGTGCCGGATCGCCTTTCTTCTACAACAAGGTGAAGGGCAAGATGGAGGATGCACTGATTGCGCAGAAATGGGAGCAGCTGACGATTGTGCGCCCGTCGATGCTGATCGGACACCGGGACGAACGCCGATTTAACGAGTCGATACTGGCCCCGCTGTTTCGCATCCTTCCCGGCAACTGGAAATCCATCGAGGCGCGGGACGTCGCCCGCGCGATGTTAAAAGAGGGGCTGGCCCCGTCGAAAGCGGGCGTAAACATTATCCCTTCGGCAAAACTGCGTGAAATCGCGCAGGGCGAGGCGTAAACTCCCCCGGCTAATAACCTAATACTCTCCGGGGAATGCTATGACTGGTCAGTCTTCATCTCAGGCGGCAACACCTGTTCAATGGTGGAAGCCCGCACTCTTCTTTCTCGTGGTCATTGTTGGCCTCTGGTACGTGAAATGGCAGCCGTACTACGGCAAAGCCTTCACCGCCGCCGAAACGCACAGCATCGGTAAATCTATTCTCGCGCAGGCTGAATCCAACCCGCTTCAGGCGGCGTGGAATTACGCCATGGTCTACTTCCTTGCCGTCTGGAAGGCCGCCGTCTTAGGCGTGATCCTTGGGTCACTGATTCAGGTGCTTATCCCCCGCAACTGGCTGGTGAAAACCCTCGGGCAGCCGCGCTTTCAGGGCACGCTGCTGGGAACGATTTTCTCCCTGCCGGGCATGATGTGCTCCTGCTGTGCCGCGCCCGTGGCTGCAGGGATGCGTCGTCAGCGCGTGTCGATGGGCGGCGCGCTGGCGTTCTGGATGGGCAACCCGCTGCTCAACCCGGCAACGCTGGTGTTTATGGGCTTTGTGCTGGGCTGGCATTTCGCGTTCATCCGCCTGGTCGCCGGGCTACTGACCGTGCTGGTGGTGGCGACGCTGGTGCAAAAACTGGTGAAGGATACTGCCGCAGAACCCGCAGCCGTTGAGCTGGACGTCAGCGAGCCGCAGGGTGGCTTCTTTGCGCGCTGGGGCAAAGCGCTCTGGCAGCTGTTCTGGAGCACCATCCCGGTCTATATCCTGGCGGTACTGGTTCTGGGGGCGGCGCGCGTCTGGCTCTTCCCGCATGCGGATGGCGCTATCGACAACACGCTGATGTGGGTCATTGCGATGGCGGTTGCGGGCTGTTTGTTTGTGATCCCAACGGCGGCGGAAATTCCGATTGTTCAGACCATGATGCTGGCCGGAATGGGCACCGCGCCGGCGCTGGCGCTGCTGATTACGCTGCCGGCGATCAGCCTGCCGTCGCTTATCATGCTGCGTAAGTCGTTCCCGGCGAAAGCGCTGTGGCTGACCGCGGGGCTGGTGGCGTTGAGCGGGGTGATGGTGGGGAGTGTTGCGTTGATGTAAAAAAAGCCCGGTGGCGCTAGCGCCTACCGGGCCTACAGTCAGGTGTGGATTACTTAATGTAAGTAAACGCGGTGGTGACGTGCTTCACGCCGCTCACCCGGCTGGCGATATCCGCCGCCGCTTTCCCTTCACGGTCGGTCACCAGACCCAGCAGGAACACTTCGCCGTTTTCAGTCGTCACTTTCACGTTGGAGGATTTCACCTGGTCCGAGCCCAGCAGCTGGGAACGCACTTTGGTGGTGATCCAGGTATCGGAAGAGGCGTCACCCAGGCCAATTGGCTTGCCCTGACGCACTTCGTTAAACACCTCTGTGGTCCCTTCGACGCCCATCGCAATCTGTTTCGCGCGAGAGGCGAGCTCCAGATTCGGCGCCTGGCCTGCCAGCAGCACTTTGCCCTGATAAGCCGTCACGTTGATACGCGCTTCTTTCTTGATTTGTTCGTCTTTCGACAGCGCACTGTTGACGCGCAGCTCAAGCGTACCGTCATCCACCTGCGTCCCCACAGTGCGTGGATCGGTTGCCGCTTTGGTGCCTACGGCGGCGGTACCCACAACGGCCGCAGCGATACATCCCTGAAGCAGTAATGCAGACATAAGGACTGCGAGGGTCGATAAAGCCTTCATAAGAACTCCTTAATCATCCTGGTGAGGGAAAAGCGTGTTATCGATCAAATCACATAAGCAGTTCACCGTGAGCATATGCATCTCCTGAATACGCGCGCTCCGGTGAGAAGGAATGCGGATTTCCACATCCTGCGGCCCAAGCAGACCCGCCAGCTCACCCCCGTCATAGCCGGTTAAGGCTACGATGGTCATGTCGCGGGTGACGGCAGCTTCAACGGCTTTGACAATATCCCGGCTATTGCCGCGCGTGGAGATGGCCAGCAGCACATCTCCGGCGTGACCCAGGGCTCGCACCTGCTTGGCGTAAATTTCGTCATGCAGACGATCGTTAGCAATCGCCGTTAAGACCACATTATCGGTATTAAGTGCAATGGCGGGTAAACTCGGGCGTTCTGTTTCAAAGCGATTGATCATGCTGGCAGCAAAATGCTGTGCGTTGGCGGCTGACGTGCCGTTGCCACAACAGAGGATTTTGTTGCCATTAAGCAGGGATTGCACCAGCGTCATTGCGGCACGCGAGATAGCATCCGGAAGGGCTTCCGCCGCGGCAATCTGAGTCTGGATGCTTTCTGTGAAGCACACTTTAATTCTTTCGAGCACGTTATCCCTTTTAAATCTTAATTATGCGTCTTCGCCAAAAGCGTTTTTAAGCCATTCGATCTCATTTCCGGTGAAGGCTATCACATCGAACCGGCAATCCACAGTATCAAAGCTCCCATTATGGCGGGCAAGCCACAAGTGGGCAGTCTGTAATAATTTATGTTGTTTGGCGAGCGTCACGCTGGCGGCAGCACCGCCAAAACGGGAGGACTGTCGAAAGCGGACTTCCACAAACACGATGACCTGACCGTCTTTCATGATCAGGTCGATTTCGCCGCCGCGCCCGCGGACGTTAGCGGCAATAAAGCGCAGTCCTTTGCCTTCAAGCCAGCGACGCGCCTTTAACTCCCACGCATCGCCGGTCTCTTTACGGCTTAACTGGCCGGGACGATTTGTCCCTGCTGGTATTTGAGCCATGATAACTTCCTGTTGATCACGCAGTCCTGAGTCGCGGTCAGATCGCCGGTGTTGCCGTTAAGCTCAAAGCCCGGCACCTGACGCATCTGGGTAAAGTGGTTCGCCAGCGCCCATGCATCGACACCCATCGCATACAGACGCGCCAGCGAATAATCGTTACGTACGGTACTCAGCGCCTGCTGCATCAGCGCCGGGTTGCTGCCTGCCAGCATCGGGATTTCGCTGTACTGCAGACCGTCCATTTCCAGACGGAAATCCGGGCCTGCGGTGCCCTGCGCGCTGCGCGAGCTGGCGTAGAGCGTTGCGCCGCTCTGGCTGCCGTTACGCATCGCGATCATCGGTTTGATAAAGGCAATCTCCTGCGGCGTGGCAACGATATAGGCCGCATCCACTTTACCGCCACCGCTAATCTGCGCGTCGGTAGGTGGGGCAGGGATCGTCAGGCCGCCAATCGTCACGCCCTGCTGCTGTGGCAGGCTCGCGGTGACAGGACTGCCGTTAAGCGCGATACCCGCTCCACCGTTTACGCCAGCACGCAGTTCAGAGACGGAACCGAATTTCTGCTGCAGCACCACGCCGCCGCCCAGCTTCTGCCACTCATCGGCAAAGGCGTTGGCCACGCGATCGCCCAGCGCGCTGCGTGGGATGAGCAGCAGCGGAGCCTGTTTGCCCTGCTCGTGAATATGGCGTGCCGCATCGCGGGCTTCATCTTCAGGGGAAAGCGCGAAATAGCAAATATTGGCCCGGTTCTGAACCTGCTCGGGCTGGTTGAGCGCCAGCACGTTCAGCGTGGTATTGCTCTTCATCAGCTCTTCCACGTTGTTTTTCAGCAGCGGACCGACAACGATGCTCGCCCCGTCCTGTTGGACCTGCGCCAGAACCTGGTCAAGCGGCTGAGAGCTGGTGTCGTAGATTTTCAACTCAGCGCCCGGGTTGGCGCTGGTGGTTGCCACGGCCTGCGGCTGCACAGCAGGTTGAGCCGCGGGTTGCGCAGGCTGCTGTTGAGGCTGTTCTGCTGTTGTGCCAGGCGCTGGCGCCGCTTGCGTCTCGGCCGGAGCCTGAGCAGCAGGTGCTGTAGTAGCCGGGGCTGCTGCAGCCGGTGCAGCTGTAGCCGGAGGCGTCGTCGGAGCCGTCACCGGGTTTTGCATCGTACCCTGCGCCGGCGCTTGCGCCGTGGTCAGGTCGCTGGTCTCTGCTGCTGACGGGCTGACAACGTCATTCACGTTAGCCGCCTGAGCCGCCTGCGCGGGAACCGCACTGCCGGTTACCGACGTCGTGCCGTTTTTCGCTGCTTCAAAGCCCTGCTGAATAGTTCGGCCAAACACCGCCGCCTGGCCGTTGAGCGGCAGGAGCAGGGCGATTTTGCTGGTGGACGCTGGCTTAAAGTTCTGCACGTTCACCAGCTGGGTTGGCAGCATTTTCGCCCCCGGGTTTTGCGGGTAGCGCGTCTGCCAGTCCGTAATACCGGCCTTCAGCATCTTTGGATCGCTGCGGTTGTTAAACCACATCTGCTGCAGATCCAGCCAGCCCTGCAGGACGTTTTCATCAGCGTTGATGACCAGCGCCTGCGCCTGTTCCTGGGTCATAGAGGCAAGCGCTTGCCAGGTGGCATCGATATTTTTCTGCTTATCGGCACCGCCGAGCAGCGGCTCTTGCGCGATGAGGGCGCGAAGCAGCGTCAGGGAAGGACGCCCCTGCTCTGCGGTAATGCCCGCCTGCCAGAAGCGAGCCTGCTGATTTTTATCCAGCGCGCTCACGTCAATGTCCCCGAGGATCTTCTTCGCGGCGGCGTAATCCTTCAGCGCGACCTTAAGCTCGGCAGAGAGCAGGCTCTGCTCACGACGCTGGGCGTCGTTAAGATCTTTCGGCAACTGGTTAAACAGTTCGGCAGCCTGCTGGGTTTTACCCTCTTTCAGCAGTGCACGAATGGCGAGTAATTGCCAGTTGGTCTTGGTATCATTTGAACTCTGCGACATTTGTTGCAGATAAAAGCCAGAATCAGCCTGAGCAGAACCCTGAAGATGGGCGGTGCTCTGGTCAGGTGCCTGGGTGCCACAGCCTGCAAAGATCAGGGCTGCCAGCAGAAGCGGCACGCTGCGCGTGGCTTTTTTTCGAAGAAACGTTAACGGTACCATACTGTATCCAGTGATTTTTTTTACGCAATGCTCAATATTAAATCGGCAATACGGACGAAACAATGAAACAACACGAAACGGCAGATAATTCTCAAGGCCAGCTTTATATTGTACCTACTCCTATCGGGAATTTGTCTGATATTACCCAACGTGCGCTCACCGTACTGCAAGCTGTTGATTTAATTGCTGCTGAAGATACCCGCCACACTGGCCTGCTGCTGCAACACTTCGCGATTAACGCCCGTTTGTTTGCTCTGCACGATCACAATGAGCAACAAAAAGCCGAAACGCTGGTGGCGAAGCTGAAAGAGGGGCAGAACATTGCGCTGGTCTCCGACGCCGGTACGCCGCTGATCAACGATCCTGGCTATCACCTGGTGCGTACCTGTCGTGAAGCCGGTATTCGCGTTGTGCCCCTGCCGGGGCCGTGCGCCGCCATTGCTGCGCTGAGCGCGGCGGGTCTGCCGTCTGATCGTTTCTGCTATGAAGGCTTCCTGCCGGCCAAATCCAAAGGCCGTCGCGACGTGTTAAAAGACCTGGAGGCGGAACCGCGCACCCTGATTTTCTACGAATCCACGCACCGCCTGCTGGAGAGCCTGGAAGATATGGTGACCGTCTGGGGAGAGGCCCGCTACGTGGTGCTGGCGCGCGAGCTCACCAAAACCTGGGAAACGATCCACGGTGCGCCGGTGGGTGAACTGCTGGCGTGGGTGAAGGAAGACGAAAACCGCCGCAAGGGTGAAATGGTGCTGATTGTCGAAGGACATAAGGCGCAGGAAGACGCGCTGCCAGCCGACGCGCTGCGCACGCTGGCGCTGCTGCAGGCGGAACTGCCGCTGAAGAAAGCGGCGGCATTAGCGGCGGAGATCCACGGCGTGAAGAAAAATGCGCTGTACAAGCATGCGCTGGAGCAGCAGGGGGAGTAATCCAGATGAGCCGCTATCAGCCTCCGTTCACCATCACACCCTTTATCCTCAATCAGGTGGTTGAGATTGGTGAGCTATTGGGGCACTGGGCGGCACATTCAGGTAGAACTTCGCCGCTTCTCCGTAAAGAGAACCGTATTCGAACCATTCAGGCTTCGCTAGCCATTGAACACAACTCGCTGACGACAGGGCAGGTGACGGCAATCATGGATGGCAAGCGCGTGCTTGCACCTGAAAAAGATATTCAGGAAGTACGTAACGCTATCCTGGCATATGAAAAATTGCCCGAATGGAAGCCCTGGAAGCTCAATGACTTACTCAGTGCGCACCGATTATTGATGATGGGTCTGGTCGATCATCCCGGAAAGCTCAGAAATGGGGACGTAGGGGTGTACCGTGGAAACCAATTAGTCCACATGGCTCCGCCTGCCTCGCAGATGAACCGCCTTATCGACGATCTTCTTTCCTGGCTTAAGCAAACCGATCTTCACCCGCTGATTGCCAGCTCGGTATTTCATTACGAGTTTGAGTTTATTCATCCCTTTTCGGATGGAAATGGCCGCATGGGGCGGCTGTGGCAAACGCTGATCTTAAGCCAGTGGCGTGCAGAGCTTGCATGGCTGCCCGTTGAGACACTCATTCACTTCCAGCAAGCGCGCTATTACCAGATTTTAGGACAATGCGATCGGGCCAGTGATTGCACGGCATTCGTGGCGTTTATGCTGCAAAATTTGGCCGAAGCTTTGCGGGAAAGCATCGATATGACATCCATTATGTCGGAAAAAGTGTCGGAAGAATTGTCGGAAAAGGAAAACACGATCCTTGAGCTTCTTACCGTTCAACCGAAAATGACTGCGGTGATGTTGGCCTCTGTATTGGGCGTGACTTCCCGCACCGCGGAACGCTATCTCCATTCTTTGCAAACAAAAGGTAAATTAAAACGCCTGGGGGCAAGGAAAGGGGGAAGCTGGCAGGTGATGGCTTAACCTGCCAGCCGAACACTTTTTATTTTCCTGGCACCGCCTCAAACACCAGCGTTTCCAGCGGCTGCAGCGTAATCACCACCGCGTTTTTGTACTCCTCAGGTACGGTTGAATTACTGCCGTACACCGCTTTCAGACTAAACTGCGCCGCGTTTCCCGTCGGGATTTCGAAATCTTTCGCCAAATCCAGGAAGTAGCTTTGCGGCCTATCCGACGGGTTACGCAAGCCGAGAATCGCTTTGTCCTTGCTCCAGGATGCCCAGCCGTAAACCTGCAGCGCGGTTGGATCGCCACCAATCCAGTGCGTATCCACCAGCACGCTGGCGTTTTCCCGCGACCACTTCGCCGCCTGCGCAAGGGTATCCCACTTCGCCTTGTTAAGCATTGAAGGGGTGATATACAGCTCCTGTAGCTGCGTGCCGGTCGCGAAGTAGCTCCAGACCTGATCGGCAAAATCGCTGTCCGTTTGGATTTTCTCCAGCCCGTAATAGGCATTTTCCGCGCTGACGATCCCGTGGTACATCAGGGAGTTCAGCGGGAACAGCGGGCCTTTGCGCACAATGGAGCGGTACGTTTCCGCATCGCGGTAGGTCATCCACTGCTGCACCGGCGTGCCGGGGCCGTACAGGTTGATGTCATCGCCCTGGCGCCAGATCGAGTCGGCGTAGAACAGCCAGGACGGGCTGGCGTTGGTACCTGTCGTCAGGTTGATAAACAGATTCGGGTTGGCGCTGCGCATGTTATGCAGCAGGGCGATAGAGGCGTCAAAATCCGAGGCATACGGGCTGCCCTGGATATGCGCGTTGGCATTACCCATCCCGTCCAGCTTGAATGAGGTAATGCGTTCGTTTTTGATAAGCTTAACGATCTGCTCATTGAAGTTCTTAAAGTAGTTCGGCCCTGACAGCGCAAGCTTCCCGTCGACGGTTTCGAACCCATACTCTTTTGCATGCGAGACGCGAACGTCGCGCGGCTTGTTGTAGCCTCCCCACGGTGAGAGCCACAGTCCGACCGAGCTGTGCAGGCTGTCGGCTTTTTCCCGAACCTTGCCAAAACCGTTGCTGAATGCCGGGCCAAACAGCCAGCGCCCGGTAAGGTCGTCCCAGCCGTCGTCCAGCAGGAAGGCGTCCAGCGCCACGCCGCGTCCGGTAATGAACTCCTTATTCCACTCGTCCATCCGCCCCAGCACATCCTGCTCGGTGTACGGATTGAAAAAGCCGATATCCATCCAGCTGTTGTAGTGCAGATAAGGCTTGTACGGTCGTGGACGCACGGTATCAATAAACTGATTCACGCTGCGGCGCAGCTGGCTGATTTCCGGGAAGGTGCCGAACCAGGTGGTAAAGCTGACCGGAGTTTCCGGCTGGATCGGCGTTTTCAGTTCTACGTTGAGATTGGTGGTCGCCTCATAGGCGTAAGTGTTAACGATGGGCTTGTCCGGCAAAATAAAGAACGAATCAGCAACGATCGGTGAGCTGTTGATCGCCCCGTCAACATAGGGTGCCTGAGACTGCTTTTTCGTCGGGAAGAAGGTAATTTTCGCCACGTCTCGCGGCTGGCCGACTGCGGCAACGGTGTAGTCGATGCTGGCGTATTTTCCCTTCACCAGGTTCAGCTTCACCGTTACGTTAAAGTCCGGATGGGTAAAGTCGACGACAATTGCGTTGTCCTGCTTCTCGACGTGCTTAATGGTGAAATCCGCGGTGTGGATTTTTGTCTCGTCCGGCAGCGTCAGGAAGAACAACTCCTGCGGCGTGAGCGGATGGTTAGCCTTATTGTCCTTAACCACTACCGTTGAGTTTGCGTCATCAAACGACAGAGCAATATTGTCGTTATTGAGCGCGTAGTTGGCGGCCAGAGCGCCGTGAGAAACAAACAGGGCCAGCAGCGAGAGTGTGAGCACTTTTTTCATCAGGGTAAGATTCCTTATTAGTAATGCTTCAGCATTCGGTTGATGGATTGCTCCAGCCAGTAGCGCTGGGTGCCGAAGTTAATCCGCAGGTAGTTTTCGCCGTTTTGCACGTAGTGGCTGCCGTCTTCAATCACGACACCGGCCTGCTGGGCGAAATGTTGGGTCAACTCTGTGGCGCTGCGGTCGTCGGCGCTTACGTCTATCCAGGCCAGATACGACGATTCCGGGTTCATCATCTTCCACGCCGGGAAGTGGGTCTGAATAGCGTCCGCAAGGTAGCGGGCATTCCCTTGCAGATAGCCGTTCAGCGCGTCGAGCCACGGCAGGCCGTGCTGGTAGGCGAGAATAATCCCCCATACGCCGAACATATTGGGTGAGGTAATCGAGTTCTTCTCAAGCTGCTGGCGGAAGCGCTGGCGCAGCGAATCGTCCGGGATCATGGAGTAGGACGTTTTCAGCCCGCCCAGGTTGAAGGCTTTATTTGGCGACGTCAGCACGATCAGGTTGTCCAGTGCGGCACAGCCCGAGGTCAGACAGCTGACGAATGTGCCGTCCAGAATGTGCTCAGCGTGAACCTCATCGACCACCAGAATCGTGCCGTAGCGTTTACAGAGATCGGAGACCTGGCGTATCTCATCCGCGCGCCAGATCCTGCCCGAGGGGTTATGCGGCGAGCAGAAGAACCACAGTTTTGGACGGTGGGTTTTGAGCTGATCTTCAACCAGATTAAAATCCAGCTGATAGCGGTTTTCCTTCACGGACAGCGGGTTAGCAAGCACCCGCACGCCCTGGCGCTGTGCCGCCATCGCAAACGGATCGTAGACTGGCGTGTTCATCATCACGCTATCGCCAGGCGTGCAGAACGCCTGGACCGTGTAATGCAGCGTGGAGACGGTGCCGTAGGTCAGGGTGATCCACGACTTCTCCACCTCAACCTGATGACGCGTGCGCTGGAAGGCTATCACCGCGTCGTAAAATTCGTCGAAGCACCAGGTATAGCCAAAGGTGCCGTGCTCCACGATGCGCTGGAAGCCTTCAATAACGGCCGGCGGCGAGGTGAAATCCATATCTGCGATCCACAGCGGGATAAACCCCTGCGGGACATCACCAAAGCGTGAGCAGACAAACGCATGGTCCCATTTACGGCACTTATCGCTTTTACGCTCGATGATTTTGTCGAAATCAAACACAACAACCCCCTGTTAGATTAAGGCTTCAATGCCGGTTTTGACGCTCTGCACCTGCGGGCCGATGATCACCTGAACGCTGTGAGCATCCAGCACCACCACCGACAGGGCGCCAGCCGCTTTCAGCGCCTGCTGATCGATAAGCCCCATCTCCTTCACGACCAGGCGCAAGCGGGTGATGCAGTTGTCGAGCGACTCGATGTTCTCTTTGCCACCGAGCGCGCGCAGGATAAGCCCGTGATCGTATTTCGATTTTCCACGCGCGCGGGTGTTGGCTTCGACGGCCTGCTGCGCACCCTGCGCGTCCACCTCACGGCCCGGCGTCTTGATATCGTGTTTGAGGATGTACCAGCGGAAGACGAAGAAGTAGATGGCAAACCAGGCGATACCGACCGGGAACAGCAGATACCATTTGGTCGACATCCCCTGCATCACGCCGAAGATGAGCAGATCCAAAATCCCGCCGTCGGTGTTGCCGATGGTGACTCCCAGCAGGGCCATCACCATCAGCGCCAGGCCCGACATCACGATATGGAAGGCGTAAAGCGCGGGGGCGATAAACAGGAACAGAAACTCAATCGGTTCTGAAATACCGGTGACGACGGAAACCAGCACGCCGGAAAGCAGCAGCCCCTTAATTACCGGGCGGTTTTCCGGGCGCGCGGTGCGGTAGATGGCGTACGCCACGGCAGGCAGGCCAAAGATAAAGGTCGGCATAAAGCCTTGTGACAGAAACGCAGTAACGTGCGGGCTAAACGGCAGTCCGGCTTTCAGCTCGGCGTAGAAGATATTCAGCGCGCCGGCCACTTCATGACCGTTGACCATCTCAATGCCGCCTGCTGGCGTGAAGCGCACCATCGCCAGCAGAATATGGTGCAGACCAAAGGGTTTAAGCAGCAGCACGCCTACGCCGTAGAGGAACGGTCCGAAAACGCTGGTGCTCTGAATGATATGGCCAATTCCGGCAATCCCTAGCGCCACGTATTCCCACAATAGCGGGATAAACAGCCCGACCAGCGACAGCGTGAGTGCGGTAATGATGGGCACAAAACGAATGCCGCTGAAAAAGGCAAAAGCATCGTGTAACACGGTGTCCTGAAAACGCTCGTGCAGGAAGTAAGTGATTACCCCCACCACGATGCCGCCCAGCACGCCCATCTCCAGGGTCTGGATCCCCAGCACGATCGATTGTCCTACCTGTCTCATGGTGGCGGCGTCGGCAAGCTGGTGGGTGGCGGTCAGGTAGTAGTTGATGCTCATGTTCATCAGCATATAGCCAACGAACCCGGCAAAGGCGCCCACGGCCTTGTTGCGTTTGGCGAGGCCCATCGGGATAGCCATGGCAAACATCAGCGGCAGATAGGTAAAGGCGAAGCCGCCCACCATGGCGATAAAGCCAAAGGTCAGCTGCGTTAACTCGCCGCCCAGAAAGGGAAAGCTTTTAATAGTGGAAGGGCTGGTGACGGAGCTACCGATACCCAGCAGCAACCCCATAAAGGCCAGCAGAGAGACCGGGAACATAAACGTCTTTCCCAGGCTTTGGAAAAATTCCCACGCTTTCGATTTAAACGACTTTTCCTGTGTCATGTAGGGACTCCTCGGATTTTTAGGATAATGGAAGGCGCTGTCCGGCTTAAGGACGCGCCTTCATATTTGCGAGGCTTATAGTTATTTTTTAGGTATTGACGTAATGCGCGATGGGATCAGGCTTCGGCAGGAAGCAGGAGCCGGTTTGCCGAGCCGCAAACGGCGATCTTGCTTCTGACCACCTCTTTCATGGCGTCCATGCCGACCCGCATGTAGAAGCGCGGATCGTTACCCTGCGGGTTTTCGGCAAACCAGGCTTTAACCGCGTCAGAGAAGGCAATTTTCAGCTCGGTGGCCACGTTGACTTTGCATACGCCCAGCTCGATGGTGCGGCGAACAAACTCATCCGGCACATCGCTCGCGCCGTGCAGCACCAGCGGCACGGTGACCACTTCGCGGATTTCCGCCAGCCGCTGGAAGTCGATTTTCGGACGTTTGGTATACAGGCCGTGTGCGGTGCCGATGGCGACGGCAAGGCTATCGACGCCGGTCAGTTCGACGAAGCGTTTCGCCTCCTGCGGATCGGTGAGGAACGCGCTTTCGGCGTCCACGCTCATGTCATCTTCCACGCCGCCCAGACGGCCCAGCTCTGCTTCGACGCTGCAGTCGTTGAGGTGGCAGAAATCGACCACCGACTTCACCAGCTTCACGTTTTGTTCAAACGGATAGTGGCTGCCGTCGATCATCGCGCTGCGCACGCCCGCGTTGACCTTGTGGCGAATATCGTCCAGCGATTCGTGGTGATCGAGATGCAGCGCCAGCGGCATGTCGTAGGTGTGGGAGTATGCGCTGCACAGGGCGTAGATCTCTTCCAGCGCAATATGCTTAAAGGTGCCCGGCGTGCCCGCGAGGATCACCGGCGATCGCATTTCGCTGCACGCTTCAAGGATCGCCTGGATCGTCTCCGCGTTGTGGATGTTGAACGCCGGAACGGCGTAGCCTTTTGCCTGTGCGTCCTGCAGAAGATATTTGGTTGAAATGATACTCATGATCCGATCCTCTTAAGCCTGCCACGGGTGAATAACAACGCCCTGCACTACGCGGTTGACCGTCCCGCTGGCGGATGGCGTATCGGGCGTATTGCCTACGCCGATCGACTGGGTGAGCGCAAAGACCTGGGCATACATCAGGAAGCAGAACGCCTGTTCCATATCGATAAACGGACGTGAAGGCGGCAGCAGAATGTGCGGACCCGCTTCAATGACCGGATCGTTTTCAGCGGCGATGGCGACGACGCGCAGGGCCTGGCGATCGCGGCGCAGCTCGGCTAGCAGATCCAGATCGTACTGACGCGTATACGGATGGCTGGAGATGAACACCACCACCAGCGTTTCGCTATCGACCAGCGACTTCGGCCCGTGACGGAAGCCCGTCGGGGAATCGTAAAACGCCGCCAGCTTGCCCGCCGTCAGCTCCAGCACCTTCAGCGCCGATTCGCGCGCCGCGCCCTGCAGGCCGCCGCTTCCCAGATAGACAACGCGTTTCCACGCTTCATTGCCAAAGACGCCGTGGCTGAAATCACCGAGCGCAGTGAGGATCGCTTGACAGCGATCGGCGACGTCGCGGAAGGTGTGGCTATTGATCGTTTCCGGCGCGAACACCGCCAGACAGCTCGCCATCATGGTGGTGATGCTGCTGGTCATCGCGAACCCGCGATCGTGCGTTTCGGCAGGCATCAGCAGGGCAAAGGCGTTATCGCTGTCGACGGCGTTCTGATACAGGCTGCCCGCCTCGTTACAGGTGATCGACAGGTGGTAGCACTCCGGCACGAACTGGTTTGCCAGCTCTACGACCGCGACGCTTTCCGGGCTGTTGCCGGAGCGGGCAAACGAAATCAGCAGCAGCGGATGCGCAGGGCTGAAGTAGTCCATTGGGTTCGTGACCAGATCGGTTGTCGGGACGGCAGTGAAGTTTTTCCCGGTGTAGCTCGCGAGCCAGGGAGAAACGATATCGCCGATAAAGGCGGACGTGCCCGCGCCGGTCAGGACGATCCGCAGATCGTCCTTGCGCAGCAGCGGCGTCAGGAAAATGTCGATCGAAGCACGCAGGTTATCTATGTTGTTGAGCGAGCGGATCCAGCTGGCAGGCTGCTGGCGGATCTCTTCCTCGGTCCAGGTGCCGGTTGTCGCGGCGGTAGTGGTTTGTGGCATAACTCAGTCCTTAGTCTTGTGAATTCCACATCAGACGCTGGCAATCGTGTCGCTATCTTTCGTTTCGTTTCACTTGTTCACTTAAGCAGTTAAATAAAATCTATAGAAAAGAAATCGAAACTTCAATGGAAGAAAAGAAATAAAACGAAAAGTGTGATCGTGAAAGGAAAGGGAAGAGTTAAGGAAAGGAAAAGAAAGGCCTTACGATCGGGTGCCGTAAGGCCAACAGGAGACACAATGAAAGGGCTAAAGGGGGAGAGCCTGGCCCTGAATCCAGATCTGCTGGAGGTGTAAACCCCCGTCCAGCGCAATGACATTGGCGCGTTTACCCGGGGCTAAGGATCCTAGCTGACCGTCAACGCCCAGCAGCCGGGCAGGGTGCAGCGAGGCCATATGGATAGCGTCTTCGGCGGTTACGCCCGCATACTCCACCATATTCCTGACCGCGGCATCCAGCGACAGCGTGCTGCCCGCCAGCCCGCCGGAGCCGGTTCGAACCACGCCGTTTTGCATCGAGACCTCTTCGCCACAAAGCGTGTACCGTCCGTCCGGCATACCTGCCGCCTGCATGGCATCGGTAATCAGCACCACGCGCTCCTGCGCGCAGCAGCAGCATAAGCGCAGCGCCCCCGGATGGACGTGGTGGCCGTCGGCAATCAGCTCCAGCCACGCCCTTTTGTCCGTAAGCCCTGCGCCGACCATGCCGGGCTCTCTGTGGTGCAGCCCCGTCATGCCGTTGTAGCAGTGAACCAGCCCGTCGGCACCCGCATCAAACGCGGCGAGAGTTTGCCGGTGCGTGGCAGCGCTGTGACCCAGCATCACGCGTATACCGCGCTGTTTAAGATGGCGAATCGCCTGCAGCGCGCCGGGTTTTTCTGGCGCGAGCGCCACTACCCGCAGCGTGCCCTGTGAAACGTCAGCCAGCCTGTCCAGCTCGGCGATATCCAGCTCCCTGAAGAGCTCCGGCGGATGCGCCCCTTTGTTCTGCGGCGTAAAGTACGGTCCTTCCAGATAGCTGCCCAGGATCTGCGCGCCGGGACCGCCGGACTGAGTGCGCCGGGCGATACGTATCAGCGCGGCGTGGATACTCTCCAGCGGCGCGGTCACGGTGGTGGGCAGAAATGCGCCCACGCCTTCGCGGGCTTTATGCATTGCCAGAGTATCCAGCACGCCGGGCGCATCATCCATGACGTCCACGCCCGCGCCGCCGTGGACGTGCGTATCGATATAGGCCGGGCAAAGCAGCTCCGCATCCCGCGTCGTAACGCCCGCCGGGATGGGTTCAATCGCCGCAACCGCACCGCTTTCAATGCGTAGCTGGTGGTCGTCCAGCCAGCCCTGTTCGGTAAGGATCCGTCGCGCGCGCAGCAGCTGGCTCATATCCCTTCCTCAGCAGGGGCTTCCTCGCGACAGCGCCCCAGCTCGTCCACCAGGCTCGTCAGGCCGCGGTGTCCGCACTCCAGCGCCTGCAGACGAAACGCTTCGCTGCTTAATCCGTCGCGCTCCAGCACCATCTCCAACAGCAGCTGCAGGTTGGTGCCGGTGATCACTTCGCGGCCCGGCCTTTGCATCGCGAGCGTTGACGCTACGCGGAACGGCGTGCCGCCGAGCAGGTCGGTGAGAAACACAATATCGTGCTGCGCATCGAGTTCGCTGACCGCCTGCTCAAGCTGAGCGGTCAGCCGCGCGGTGGTGGAGGTTTCAGGAAAATCGATGGCGATAAACTGCGGCTGCTCGCCGAGGATCTGCTTCATCGCCTGCTCAAGCCCGCTGGCAAACCCGCCGTGACCCGTCAAAATAATGCCTAACATCGCAACCTCTTTGCTTTTACAGGAAGTGACAGAATTTACCGACAACGCCCAGCAGCACGGTGATACCGATTAGCCGCAGCGGGCTCCAGCCGCGGCGTACCAGCCAGAACATCGTCAGGGTGTAGACAAGCGGCAGGAACGCGGGCATCAGCTTGTCGATGACGTCGGCCTGCAGTTTGACGACCGCATCACCCGCCTTGATTTCGAGCGTGGTATTGAGGCGGACGTAGGTTGCCACCAGCGCGCCGATCACCGTCATCCCCACGATAGACGCTGCGTGGCCAACCTTTTTGGTGTTGGCTTTAATCAGCGGAATGGCCGCGACGCCCATCCGGTAAGCGTAATGCGCCAGGCCAAAACGCAGGCCGAGGTGTACCACGTTAAACAGCACGATAAAGACCACCGCGCCCAGAATCGATCCTTGCAGCGCCAGGCTGGCACCAATACCGCCGCAGATGGGCAGCAGGGTTAGCCAGAACATGGCGTCGCCAATGCCGCCGAGCGGCGCGCCGACGGCAATTTTGGTGCTCTGGATGCTGTTCACATCCTGCTTGGATCGCTCCATCGCCAGAATGATGCCGATAACAAAGGTCACCAGGAACGGGTGGGTGTTAAAGAAGCCCATATGGCCTTTCATCGCCCGCGCCAGGTCCCGCTTGTTGGTGTGGATCTTTTTCAACGCGGGCAGCAGCCCGTACAGCCAGCCGGAGGCCTGCATACGTTCGTAGTTAAACGAGGCCTGCAGCAGCATGGAACGCCAGGCCACGCGGTTAATATCCTTTTTCGTCAGTTCGGCACCGATGTTTTGGTCTTCGTAGACGTTTTCATTCACGCCGGTCAGCAGCGTCTCTTCGCTTTCAGACACGCCCGGCAGGGTGGTTTGGTTAGATGCCATCTTCGAATTCCTCTTTCTGGGCTGCGGGAGCCGTCGGTTCAGGTGATTTACGCATCAGGTCGATCAGCGCCATGGCCAGCGCGGCCGCCGCAATCGCCAGCACCGGAAGCTTGAGCCAGGCGGCGGCGACAAAGCCGATAATGAAGTAAGGGATGTAGACGTTTTTCATCATGATCTTCAGCAGCACGGCGAAGCCGATGGCTGGCATGATGCCGCCCGCGACGCCGAGGCCGTCAATCAACCGTGCTGGCAGAACGTCAATGGCGGTTTTTGCATGTTCCGCACCGAAGTAGATCGGCAGGAACGCGCACAGAAAATAGAAGATGCCGAGCGCCAGCAGCGCAAGATAGTTAACCCGTTCAATACCGTGAGTATCTGCATTGGCCGCCATGCGATCGCAGCGTGACATGACGCCGGACATTACCGAGAAGAGGAACGTAATCCCCATCTGAACCGCCACGGCAAACGGCACGGCGACGCCAACCGCGACTTCTGGCTTCACGCCGGTGCTGATGGCAAAGGCGGTACCCACGATGGTGCCGATAATGACGTTAGGCGGCTGGGCACCGGCGAGCGGGGCCAGCCCCATCCAGACCAGCTCTAACGTACCGCCGGTCAAAATGCCGGTGTGCAGATCGCCCAGAATCAGGCCGACCAGCGGCCCGAGTACCACCGGGCGGTGCATGTGCGTTAACCCGTTAAACATATCCAGACCGGCGATAAAGGCGAGTATGCCTAACCCCAGCGCCTGCAACAGACTGATTTCCATTGTGAATCCCTCAGAGCAGTTTAAAGAGATCCAAAGCAGTTTCTGTTGGAACGCCCTGAACGAAGCATTCCACACCGGCCGCTTTCAGGCCGTTGAACGCGGCGATATCGTTCGTGTCGACAGAGACCGTTTTGGCAATTTGTTGTTTGCCACTGGCGTAGTGCATGTTTCCGACGTTAATACGGGTGATGGGCACGCCGCCCTCAACCAGCTTCAGAAAATCGGCGGGTGATTTGCAGACCAGCAGGATTTTCTGGCGGTCAGCGGCGCGATGAATGTTGTCGATGACCTTTTGCAGCGACCAGAAACGCACGGCAATCCCTTCCGCGAGCACCATTTCCATCAGGTTCTGTTGAACCGGATCCTCAGCGACCTCGTCGTTAGCGACCAGCACCAGGTTTGCCCCCGCAAACCCCACCCACTGCACGCCCACCTGACCGTGGATCAGGCGTTCGTCGATGCGGCATAAGACAATGTTTGGCATAGCGTTTTCCTCTTTTTTAATTATGCGTTTTGAGTCGTTACGCCTTCGCAGGCGGCGTGGTACTGCTGGAGTATGTCCTGAATGTGGTCGATGATGAGTTCCCGTGGCGTTGACTTGAGAGCGCCCTCGCGAACTTTGCCGTACTGAAACGGCAGGTACTGGCTGATCAGCGGCAGAGGAATAGGCTCGTCTGCCAGGTTACGCACCAGCCGTTCAAAGGCGTCGTCGATCTGGCTGTCCGGCCAGTAGTAGCGCACGCGGTCTGAGTAGCTGTAGCCGCGCGCCAGGCGACGCGCGTTGCCGTCACCGTGGTAATGGCTTTGCCAGTATTCCGGGCGATCGAGCATGACGTTTTCCAGCACGTGACGCAGGCCGGAGCTGGCTTTTGCCGGCAGCAGCTCCTCTTCTATGGCGGCCAGCGAGAACAGCGCTTCGCGCAGGGCGAAGGTCAGGGCGGGGCCAACTTTCAGAATCGCAAAGTGATCGTTGACCAGCTGACGCAGCGCCTGCGGCGTCTGGTAGTCGGTGGAGTGCGCTTCAAACACCAGCGTATCGTAGGCTTCAACCATTTTGCTCAGGGCAACGGCTTTCTGCGGCTGATAGTCGCAGACGTGCGCGTGGTCGAACTCCACGCCAGGCTGGACCACCAGGCCAATAATGCGCGGCCAGATGTCGCTCAAGCCTTCCTTTTCGAACGCGTGGCGGTGCGCTTCAAGCGTGGCGCGTGCCGCGTCCGGCGTGGTGACGGCAAGTTCGGTGAGCGCCTCGTGCGCGCCGCCGGGAACCGGCACTTCCGTGCCGATAACGTAGACCAGATCGGATTCACCAAACCGATCGCGACAGGTCGCTTCGGCAATCTTCGCCAGGCGTGCGGCGCGACCGGCGACGATCGCATCGGTCAGGGGAACCGGATCGTCCTCGCAGGACATGCTGCAGTCCAGGTGGATCTTTTTGAATCCGGCAGAAACATAGCTTTTGATCAGATCGTCGGCGTTTGCCATCGCCTGTTCCGCAGGGAGATTTTGCCAGCGGTTAGGGCCTAAATGATCGCCGCCGAGGATCAGCTGTGACGTCGGGAAACCGAGCGAATCAGCAAGCTGGCAGACAAATCCGTAAAAATCCGCAGGCGTCATGCCGGTATAGCCGCCAAACTGATCCACCTGGTTGGAGGTGGCCTCGATCAGCAGCGGCGACTGATGCGAATGCGCGTAACGAATGGCAGCTTCAAGTACCAGCGGATGTGCGGAACAGACGGCATAGATCCCGTTTGAATTCCCTCGTTTATGTTGTTCCACCATTTCTGTCAGATGTTTCACTTTCCTCTCCATTTCGGATGGTAATGATACTTGTCTTTCGTTTTGTTTCATTTAATCCTGCATCATGGTGATATAAAAATAAAACGAAAGATAATAGATTTCCGATCTGTTTCACAAAAGAAACATAATGAAAGGTTTCAGCGCAGTGTTGGCTTGCTTCTGGACGTAAGGCGGGACTTGCATTCCCGTAAAAGAAAGGCCTTAATAGGCAAAACGAAATGAAACGAAAGACTATTTATTAAGGAGCTCGTATGAGCAGCACCGATTCATCCGCGGAAAAGCGCATCACCGGCACCAGTGAAAGGCGAGAGCAGATCATTCAGCGGTTGCGGGCGCAGGGAAGCGTGCAGGTTAACGACCTGTCTCATCTGTACGGCGTATCGACGGTGACGATCCGCAACGATCTGGCGTTCCTGGAGAAGCAGGGCATTGCCGTTCGCGCTTACGGTGGGGCATTGATATGCGAAGGCAACATGCCGGGCGCTGAGCCTTCCGTGGAGGATAAAAGCTCGCTGAATACGGCGGTGAAGCGCAGCATCGCGCAGGCCGCTGCCGCGCTGGTCAAACCCGGGCACCGTATTATTCTGGACTCCGGCACCACGACGTTTGAAATCGCCCGCATGCTGCGCCAGCACACGGACGTCATTGCGATGACCAACGGGATGAACGTGGCGAATGCGTTGCTGGAAGCGGAAGGGGTGGAATTGCTGATGACCGGCGGGCATCTGCGCCGTCAGTCGCAATCTTTCTACGGTGACCAGGCAGAACAGTCGCTACAGAATTACCATTTTGACCTGCTGTTCCTGGGCGTTGACGCCATCGATCTCGATCGCGGCGTGAGCACGCACAACGAGGATGAAGCCCGTCTGAACCGCAAAATGTGCGAGGTGGCGGAGCGCATTATCGTTGTCACTGACTCCAGCAAATTTAACCGCTCAAGCCTGCATAAAATCATTGATACGCAAAGGATTGATATGATTATTGTCGATGAAGGCATTCCGGCGGAGAGCCTGGACGGGCTGCGGAAAAGCGGGATTGATGTGGTGTTGGTTTAAGGTTTTTACCCTCTCCCCTATGGGGAGAGGGTAGGGTAAGGGGAAGTCACGTCACCGGTGCCGGGTTAAACACCGCCAGCTGATTATGCAGCCCCCACTGGTCGGAGAACGTTTTCTTCCGTCCGCTGGCGACATCCAGAATGAAGTGGAACAGTTTCCAGCCCACGTCCTCAATACTCTCTTCTCCGGTGGCGATGGTGCCCGCGTTGATGTCCATCAAGTCATACCAGCGGTTTGCCAGCTCGGTGCGGGTCGCCATCTTGATTACCGGCACCGCCATCAGGCCGTACGGCGTGCCGCGCCCGGTGGTAAAGACCTGCACCGTAATGCCGGACGCCACCTGCTGCGTGCCGCAGACGAAGTCGCTGGCAGGCGTTGCCGCGTAAATCAGGCCGCGTTTCGTCGGGCGCTGGCCCGGAGAGAGCACTTCCACAATCGCGCTCTGGCCGGATTTGGCAATCGACCCGAGGGCTTTTTCCACCACGTTTGCCAGGCCGCCTTTTTTGTTGCCCGGAGACGGGTTGGCGCTGCGGTCGGTTTTGCCCATATCGAGATAGCTATCGTACCAGGCCATTTCCTCGAGCAGGCGCTTGCCCACCTCTTCATTCACGGCGCGTGGCGTCAGCAGATGGATGGCGTCACGCACTTCGGTCACCTCGGAGAACATCACCGTGGCGCCGCAGCGCACGAACAGATCGGATGCATAGCCCACCGCCGGGTTGGCCGTCACGCCGGAGAAGGCATCGCTGCCGCCGCACTGGGTGCCCACTACCAGTTCCGAGGCCGGGCACGTTTGGCGCTGGCGCCGGTTGAGTTTGTCGAGATGACGCTCTGCCACCTGCAGAATATCGTCGACCATTGAGCGGAACCCAACGTGGCGTTCGTCCTGCAGGCGCACGATGCTGGCCTCGTCTACCGGAATGGCTTTGACATCTTCAGTGCCCTGCAGCAGGCGCTCGGGCTGCAATTTTTCACACCCCAGACCGATGACCATCACCTCGCCGCCAAAGTTCGGGTTCAGGGCGATATTGTGAATGGTACGGATAGGCACCACGGCAGCGGGGGCGTTAATCGCCACGCCGCAGCCGTAGAGGTGGTTCAGGCCCACCACGCCGTCGACGTTCGGGTATTTCGGCAGCAGATCGCGTTCGATGATTTTCACCACGTAATCCACGACGCCCGCCACGCAGTGCACGCTGGTGGTAATGCCGAGCAGGTTCTTGGTGCCGACGCTGCCGTCCGCGTTGCGGTAGCCTTCGAAGGTATAGCCCTCCAGCGGAGGAAGCGGTTCCGGCACGCGGGTCGCCAGCGGAAGCGTGTTCAGCGGCGGCGCTTCAGGCAGCGCCACCAGCGACTCCTCAACCCAACTCCCCTGTGGTATAGAGCGAACGGCATAGCCGATGACTTCACCGTAACGTACGATTTCGCTATTAGCAGGGATATCTACCAGGGCGACCTTATGCCCCTGCGGAATATGCTCAATCAATTCCAGCCCGTCCGGGAAGCGGGTGCCCGCTTTTAAGCCATTATCGTTGACAATAATCGCCACATTATCGGTGTCGTGTACTTTGATATAAAACGCCGTCGGCGATGCCTGTCGAATTTCAATGTCGGCCATTGTTCAGTATTCTCCAGCAAAGTGTCTGATAATAATTCCAGCCAATTTTCTAATGGTAGAAATAAATACGCGGCTTTCAGAATTAAAGCATGTCAGCATAGGGGGCATGAAAATGTGATCGCGATCGCTCCCGAACCGGTAATCCCTGATTCTGTGCATTAGCGCCCAGTGCTTTGTGCATATGCAAAAATTTTTATCAAAATGTATCGCAATGCTTGAGCATTACAACAATGTGTGGTCGTGGATTGCGTCTTATACTGAATGACGATTTTATAACGCCAAAATACGTCAGAATAATAAATATAATGCTGGTGCGGTGTCTGAATAAATAAAATGATACTGAAAAAGGCTGCGGAATAAAAAAGGTAAATACGATGAGTAACGATATCTTCCCGAATAAATTTAAAGCGGCCCTCGCGGCGCACCAGATTCAAATTGGCTGCTGGTCCGCGCTGGCAAACCCAATCAGCACCGAAGTGCTGGGCCTGGCCGGTTTCGACTGGCTGGTGCTGGACGGCGAACATGCGCCGAACGATATCAGCACGTTTATTCCGCAGCTGATGGCGCTGAAAGGCAGCCACAGCGCCCCGGTAGTGCGTGTACCCACCAATGAGCCGGTGATTATCAAGCGTCTGCTGGATATTGGTTTCTACAATTTCCTGATCCCGTTTGTGGAGACGGAAGAACAAGCGGCGCTGGGCGTAGCCTCAACGCGCTATCCGCCAGAAGGGATCCGCGGCGTTTCCGTTTCGCATCGCGCCAATATGTTTGGCACCGTGCCGGACTACTTCGCGCAGTCTAATAACAACATCACCATTCTGGTTCAGATCGAGAGCCAGCAGGGCGTTGATAACGTCGACGCGATTGCAGCCACAAACGGTGTGGACGGTATCTTCGTCGGCCCAAGCGATCTGGCTGCCGCCTTTGGCCATCTGGGTAACGCCAGCCACCCTGACGTGCAGCGCGCGATCCAGCACATCTTTGCCCGCGCTAAAGCACACGGCAAACCGTGCGGCATTCTGGCGCCGGTTGAGGCTGATGCCCGTCGCTATCTGGAGTGGGGAGCCACGTTTGTTGCCGTCGGCAGCGACCTCGGCGTATTCCGCTCGGCTACGCAGAAATTAGCGGACACTTTTAAAAAATAACCATCATTGAGGAAACAGATTATGACGCTGAAAGTGGGTTTTATTGGCCTGGGGATCATGGGTAAACCAATGAGTAAGAACCTCATCAAAGCGGGTTACTCACTGGTGGTATCCGATCATAATTCGCAGGCCGTGGCTGAGGTAATGGCGGCTGGCGCAGAAACGGCCACCACCGCCAGAGCCATTGCCGAGCAGTGCGATGTCATCATCACCATGCTGCCAAACTCCCCGCATGTTAAAGAGGTCGCGCTGGGTGAAAACGGCATTATCGACGGTGCGAAGCCGGGCCTGGTACTGATTGATATGAGCTCTATTGCGCCGCTCGCAAGCCGTGAAATCAGCGAGGCGTTAAAAGCGAAGGGCGTCGATATGCTGGATGCGCCGGTCAGCGGCGGTGAGCCGAAAGCGATCGACGGCACGCTGTCGGTGATGGTAGGCGGCGATAAAGCTGTATTCGATAGATACTACGACCTGATGAAAGCCATGGCGGGCTCCGTGGTGCATACCGGGGACATCGGGGCGGGTAACGTGACCAAGCTGGCAAATCAGGTTATTGTGGCGCTGAACATTGCCGCCATGTCCGAAGCGCTGACGCTGGCAACCAAAGCGGGCGTCAATCCGGATCTGGTCTATCAGGCCATTCGCGGTGGTCTGGCGGGCAGTACCGTGCTGGATGCCAAAGCGCCGATGGTCATGGATCGTAATTTCAAACCCGGTTTCCGCATCGACCTGCATATCAAAGATCTGGCGAACGCGCTGGATACGTCACACGGCGTGGGCGCACAGCTGCCGCTGACCGCGGCGGTCATGGAGATGATGCAGGCGCTGCGTGCCGATGGCCTGGGCACGGCCGATCACAGCGCGATTGCATGCTACTACGAAAAACTGGCGAAGGTGGAAGTGGCGCGTTAATCACGCCTTGCCCACACCTTAGGGTGACAGCGGCGCGCAAACCCTCTATACTACGCGCCGAAGCTGACCAGACAGTCGCCGCTTCGTCGTCGTCCCTTTCGGGGGAGACGGGCGGAGGGGAGGAAAGTCCGGGCTCCATAGGGCAGGGTGCCAGGTAACGCCTGGGGGGGAAACCCACGACCAGTGCAACAGAGAGCAAACCGCCGATGGCCCGCGCAAGCGGGATCAGGTAAGGGTGAAAGGGTGCGGTAAGAGCGCACCGCGCGGCTGGTAACAGTCCGTGGCACGGTAAACTCCACCCGGAGCAAGGCCAAATAGGGGTTCACAAGGTACGGCCCGTACTGAACCCGGGTAGGCTGCTTGAGCCAGTGAGCGATTGCTGGCCTAGATGAATGACTGTCCACGACAGAACCCGGCTTATCGGTCAGCTTCAACTTCTTCTAAAACGATCGTTGATGTGTCTCAGGTGTAAAAAATGGGATGCATCAGCGGTTGTCTTTTTTCCTGCCCTCCATTACGTATACCTATTGAGTAATACCTGATTAAGTTTTACTTAAGTCTGATGTTTCTTGTTTGAGAGATTATTGCTTGTAAACTGTCCAGCATTGTTATTTCCATAACAAGTAGAGGGACTTATGGCAACAGGTTATTATCTGCGGGTTGGAGACCAAACTACCTGTGGTGGCAAAATCTTAACCGGAACCCCGGTAATAGATTGGTACGGTGCTAACGCTGCGCGCGAAGGCGATTTTGTTTCTTGTGGAAAAAATCCAGGTGTTTCCTACAAAATTATCGGGGGCACAGAGGGATTTTTGGACAAAACGCAGCAGTTAGCCGGAACATTGGATAGTATCAGCTCCTGCCCGTGCAAGGCGAAGTTCATTCCTTCCATTCCGGACTGTTATGAAAAAGAAAATGTATCTTCGTCAAGACGTTCAAATGTAGCGGCAGCGTCCCCAGTCGCACTGATGCCAAAACTTCGTTCAGAGCCGGAACCAGAACAGCACGCCCAGACCGCGAAAAAGAAAACAGGAATAGACGCAGGTTTTGCCATTATCCCCTATGGTGGCACTACGGAAGCCTGGCAACGTCTGTTGTTCACAGAGAGCCCACCTGCAGGTGTAAAAGAACTCTTTGCCGCGCTGAACGGCCGGGATGAAAGATATAAAGCCGGTTCTATTATGCTGGTGGTTGACCCTGATAAGCAGGACAGAGAACAAATTGCACATATGCGGACCGCGAAAGCGCGAGTTGATGCAGCGTTAGCTCCTCTCTCCATTCAGCAAGCCAACTTTCTCTACAAGTACAAAGACACCATTGAGATGTTCGCTGCTGCTGCCAGTACGGCGAGCGATACTTATGGATACTCAGGACAAGCAACCGAAGCCGCGAAAGGGTATTTTGAACAGGTAGAAAAAATCCTTGTCGAGATAGAGAAAACCTACAAGAACCAGTACATCACCAGTGGCACACTGATCGGTGAACAATTCTTTGTTGAGCGCCGTCGCCTGTTCGGGTAACTCGATAGCGTGCTGAAGATGTTCATGAAGCATCGTTTCATGTTCAATGAATACACCGACCTTAAAAGCGCCCTCGGCCTTTCCAGCCGTTCAATCACTCACCGCTGGAATGAAACAGGCATTAGCGATATAGAGGGTTACGCCACCCACATTGAGAAGCTGGCGAAGTACGTCAAGTGGATGGAAACAGCCGGGAAGATCGGCATTGGTCTGTCTGCCTTTGATACAGCCGCAAAGATCATCGAAGCCTGCACCGTGGGCCGAGATTGTGCGAAAATGTCGTTTACCTCTATTGGAGAGTTTTCCGGTAGCCTGAACGGCGGTGCGATAGCTGGAAAAATTGCGGGTACAGCCGCAGCAAATACCGTCTGTGCGATAGTGCTTGGCGCTGCAACCATAGAAGCCGCAGGTGCCGGAGCATTACTTTGTACGCTTGGTGTAAATGGCGCTATTGCATATGGGAGCGATAAAGCCACATCCGCGTTCGGTGGCTTCGTTGGTGAATCGCTATATGAGGTTACAAGCAATGACCATTGATGACCTACTTAGCGCCAAGGCAACAGTAATTATTGGTGCACTTGCTTTCGGCTTCGGTATAGCCAGTATCATAGCCTCAGTTCTGAACAGGGATAGATTTAAAGAGATCTGCATCCTGTACAAAGAAAGATACGGTAGTTTGCCTGATGCTGTATTGCTGTTCGAGAACGTCAACACGCTCTATGTCAAAGTGGCATACAGCACAAAAGTGAGTTTTATATACATGCCGCTGTTGTGGAATAAAAGCTCAATCCTGACCAAAAACGATGACAAGGACTTTATTCGTGGGCTACCAAAACGGCTTATTGGCCCATTCTACGCGGAGATATACCTGGCGGTTGTCAGTCTGTTGTTTTTTATCGTTGGTGTATTACAAATGTTAGCAATTAGGCATGGTTGGGTGTGAAAGGAGCTTTACTCGGTGGACTTTGCACTGTAACACAAACGGCGATACAGTCTGCGACACACGACAACCCCAGCGCCGCAAATGCCTGACGTATGGTTGAACGAAGCCGTCTTATCGGTCAGCTTCAACTTCTTAAAAAACCCCGCTTCGGCGGGGTTTTTGCTTTCAGGGTGTTGTAGGTCGGGTAAGCGCAGCGCCACCCGACAAACGACATCAATTCTCATATTTGCGACATTAAGCACATTTCACTGTTTTTACCCCCTCAGTGTCGCTCCTGTATCTGTAGACGATCGCCATCACAAAATTTCACGCTAAAAAACGCACGATTTTCAGTATTGATAATTTGTTATGATTGTTACCTTAATGATCGCGAAACTTTTCTCGTTTGATATACATATATTGAAATCAAATACATTTCTCCCGTGAATATGTGACGTATTCCACTCTTTTCCGCAAGCATGAAAATTCGCGTCGGAAAAATTTGATAAATTGAAAGAATGTTTCAAACAATTAGCGGTTATTTATTGGCCTTTAATTGCCTGAAATATCGTCTTTATTGATTTTTTCCGGACGGTAAAATTTATCAGGGTTATCGCCATAAAATAAATTTATTACCGCTATTTTTGTTGATCAATATCAGCGTAGTAGCATATTTATACTGTGGTATCTATTTGATATATATTTGTTTTATTGGTTTTATGATGTGTGTGTTAAGGGGCCTGGAAAGCAAATTGTGAGTAACAGCACATACCCCTTCAAACATTATTGAGTAGAATTCACCCCGTCATAGGGAAATAAGTGCAGAATATTATGAACACTATTATTCTACCGAAAACACAGCACCTCGTGGTATTTCAGGAAGTCATTAAAAGTGGCTCCATAGGTTCTGCAGCAAGACAGCTGGGCCTGACGCAACCCGCCGTCAGCAAAATCATCAGCGATATTGAGTCCTACTTCGGCGTGGAAGTGATGGTGCGTAAAAACACCGGCGTAAAACTCACTGCCGCGGGCCAGGTTCTGCTCTCGTACTCTGAGTCGATCACCCGCGAAATGAAAAACATGGTGAGTGAGATTAACAGCCTGAGTTTCAGCACCGTTATGGACGTTTCCTTTGGTTACCCGTCGCTGATCGGCTTTACCTTCCTGTCTGAGATGATCAAAAAATTCAAGGAAGTGTTCCCGAAAGCACGCGTCTCGATGTATGAAGCCCAGCTCTCCTCTTTCCTGCCGGCCATTCGCGACGGTCGTCTGGATTTCGCTATCGGCACGCTGAGTGATGAAATGCTGTTGCAGGATCTGCACGTCGAACCGCTGTTTGAGTCCGAGTTTGTGCTGGTCGCCAGCAAAACGCGAACGTGCACCGGCCCGACGACACTGGCATCGCTCACGCACGAGCAGTGGGTGATGCCGCAAACCGATATGGGCTACTACAAAGAACTTCTGACCACCCTGCAAGACAACCACATCAGCATCGAAAACATCGTCCAGACCGATTCCGTCGTCACCATTTATAACCTTGTCCTGAATGCCGATTATCTGACGGTCATTCCCCGCGACATGATTGCACCGTTCGGTTCTGACCAGTTTATAGTGCTGCCAGTGGAAGATGAATTACCCGTGGCGCGTTATGCTGCCGTGTGGTCAAAAAATTACAGGATTAAAAAATCGGCGTCAGTATTAGTTGAGCTGGCAAAACAATATTCGTCGATGAATATCGAAAGACGACGATGAATAATTAGCACCCATTTTAAAAACACCCAGAGCGTTAACGTGTTAACGCGCTGATACCCTGACTTTGCCTGAAAAGAATGAATTATTATAACGAGGATATTATGCATATTACCTACGATCTCCCGGTAACGATTGAAGATATTCAGGACGCCAGAAAACGACTGGCAGGAAAAATATATAAAACCGGTATGCCACGTTCGAATTACCTGAGCGAACGCTGTAAGGGTGAAATATTCCTGAAGTTTGAGAACATGCAGCGTACCGGCTCGTTTAAGATCCGCGGCGCGTTTAACAAGTTAAGCTCGCTGACCGACGCTGAAAAACGCAAGGGCGTTGTCGCCTGCTCCGCGGGGAACCACGCGCAGGGGGTGTCCCTCTCCTGCGCCATGCTCGGCATCGACGGCAAAGTAGTGATGCCGATGGGTGCGCCGAAATCCAAGGTTGCCGCTACCCGCGACTACTCCGCAGAAGTCGTGCTGCACGGTGAAAACTTCAACGACACCATCGCCAAAGTCAGCGAAATCGTCGAGATGGAAGGGCGTATTTTTATTCCCCCTTACGACGATGCCAAAGTGATCGCCGGGCAGGGCACCATCGGTCTTGAAATTCTCGAAGATTTATACGACGTGGATAACGTCATTGTGCCTATCGGCGGTGGCGGTTTAATTGCCGGGATTGCGACGGCAATTAAATCCATCAACCCAACCATTAATATCATCGGCGTGCAGTCAGAAAATGTTCACGGCATGGCGGCATCGTATCAGGCCGGAGAAATAATGAGCCATCGCGTTACCGGCACGCTGGCCGACGGCTGTGACGTTTCTCGTCCCGGTAATTTACCGTTCGAAATTGTTCGCGAGCTGGTTGATGACATTGTGCTGGTCAGCGAAGACAACATTCGCGACAGCATGATCGCGCTTATTCAGCGAAATAAAGTGGTGACGGAAGGCGCGGGCGCGCTGGCCTGTGCCGCGTTATTAAGCGGCAAGCTTGACCACTATATTCAGGGTCGTAAAACCGTCTGCATTATTTCCGGCGGCAATATCGATCTCTCCCGTGTTTCCCAAATTACCGGCTTCGTTGACGCATAAAGGTGACCTATGAGCAACACAGAAAGCATTATCGTTGGCCAGACAAAAACGTCCTCCTGGCGTAAGTCTGATACCACCTGGACGCTTGGCCTGTTTGGTACCGCCATTGGCGCAGGCGTGCTGTTCTTCCCCATTCGCGCAGGCTTTGGTGGATTGATCCCTATCCTGCTGATGCTGGTTCTCGCGTTCCCGATTGCGTTTTACTGCCACCGCGCGCTGGCGCGTTTGTGTCTGTCCGGCAGCAACGTCTCCGGCAACATCACCGAAACGGTGGAAGAGCACTTTGGTAAGACCGGTGGGGTGCTGATCACTTTCCTCTACTTCTTCGCCATTTGCCCGCTGCTGTGGATTTACGGCGTCACCATTACCAACACCTTTATGACTTTCTGGGAAAACCAGCTCCAGCTGCCTGCGCTGAACCGCGGCGTGGTGGCGCTGTTCCTGCTGCTGCTGATGGCCTTTGTTATCTGGTTTGGTAAAGACCTGATGGTGAAGGTCATGAGCTTCCTGGTGTTCCCGTTTATCGCCAGCCTGGTGCTGATTTCCCTGTCGCTGATCCCTTACTGGAACTCGGCGGTGATCGACCAGGTCAACCTGAGCGATATCGCCTTTACCGGTCATGACGGCATTCTGGTCACGGTGTGGCTGGGTATCTCCATCATGGTCTTCTCCTTCAACTTCTCGCCTATCGTCTCCTCGTTTGTGGTCTCCAAGCGCGAAGAGTACGAACCTGAGTTCGGTAAAGAGTTCACCGAGCAGAAATGTTCCAAAATCATCGGTCGCGCCAGCCTGCTGATGGTGGCCGTGGTGATGTTCTTCGCCTTTAGCTGTCTGTTTACGCTCTCTCCGCAGAACATGGCGGACGCCAAGGCGCAGAACATTCCGGTGCTCTCCTACCTGGCGAACCACTTTGCGTCAATGTCCGGAACCAAATCGACGTTTGCGACGGTACTGGAATACGGTGCTTCCATCATCGCGCTGGTGGCTATCTTCAAATCCTTCTTCGGTCACTACCTGGGCACGCTGGAAGGGCTGAACGGCCTGATCCTTAAGTTCGGCTACAAGGGCGATAAGAAGAAAGTTTCTGTTGGCAAACTGAACACCATCAGCATGGTGTTCATCATGGGCTCCACCTGGGTTGTGGCCTACGCCAACCCGAACATTCTGGACCTTATTGAAGCCATGGGTGCGCCAATCATCGCCTCTCTGCTATGCCTGCTACCGATGTATGCCATCCGCAAGGCGCCTGCGCTGGCGAAATACAAAGGGCGTACCGAGAACATCTTCGTTACCGCGGTCGGCCTGCTGACCATTCTGAATATCGTTTACAAACTGTTCTAACCCATTGCTCAGGAAGAGCGGAGTCACATGATGATTGAGTTTCCGGTTGTACTGGTTATTAACTGCGGATCGTCCTCTGTTAAGTTTTCGGTGCTCGACGCCAGCAGCTGCGATGCCCTGATGACGGGCATTGCAGACGGGATCAACACCGAGAAGGCCTTTATTTCCGTGAACGGGGGTGAGCCGGCCAGGCTGGCTCACCAGGACTACGAAGGGGCGCTGGCTGCCATCGCCCTGGAGCTGGAGAAGCGTAACCTGATGCGCAGCGTGGCCCTAATTGGCCACCGCATTGCGCACGGCGGCGACCTCTTCAGCGAGTCGACCCTGATCACGGAAGAGGTGATAGAGCAGATCCGCCAGGTCTCCCCGCTGGCGCCACTGCATAACTACGCCAACCTGAGCGGCGTGGAAGCCGCAGAGCGCCTGTTCCCGGGCGTGCAGCAGGTGGCGGTATTTGACACCAGCTTCCACCAGACGCTGCCGCCGCAGGCGTATCTGTACGGATTGCCGTACCGCTATTTTGAAGCGCTGGGCGTGCGCCGCTACGGCTTCCACGGCACCTCTCACCGCTACGTGGCCGCGCAGGCGCATACGCTTCTCGGGCTGTCCCCCGATGACAGCGGCCTGGTGATTGCCCATCTCGGCAACGGGGCGTCCATCTGCGCGGTGCGCAACGGCGAAAGCGTCGATACCTCGATGGGGATGACGCCGCTGGAAGGGCTGGTAATGGGGACGCGCTGCGGCGACGTGGACTTCGGCGCGATGGCGTGGATTGCCCAGCAGACCGGGCAGTCGTTCGAGGATCTGGAGCGCGTGGTCAATAAAGAGTCCGGGTTGCTGGGGATCTCCGGCATCTCCTCCGATTTACGCGCGCTGGAGAAAGCCTGGCACGAAGGCAATGAGCGGGCACAGCTGGCAATACACACCTTTGTTCACCGCATTGCGCGACATATCGCCGGGCACGCGGCGTCGCTGCACCGCCTGGATGGGGTGGTCTTTACCGGCGGCATTGGCGAAAACTCGAAGCTTGTCCGCGCGCTGGTGGCGGAACATCTGAACGTATTCGGCATCCGCCTCGACGACGCCAAAAATGCCCTGCCGGGCAGCGCGGGTGAGCGCGTGATCTCCACCGAGTCGTCCCGCGTGGCCTGCGCGGTTATCCCTACCAACGAAGAAAAAATGATCGCGCTGGACGCCCTCCGTCTTGGGAAGGTTACCCCGGCCGCGGCTTACGCCTGATAAAGCGAGAAACACATGAAAGTAACAATCGATACGGGCGTCGCGCCCTACAGCGACGCATGGGCCGGGTTTCGCGGTGAAGAATGGAAAAACGCCGTCAACGTCCGCGATTTTATTCAGCATAACTACACCCCTTATGAAGGCGATGAAGCTTTCCTCGCGCAGGCGACGCCAGCAACGACGGCGCTGTGGCAGAAGGTAATGGTTGGCATTCGCCAGGAGAACGCCACCCACGCCCCGGTGGATTTTGACACCAGCATTGCCACCACTATTACGGCCCACGGGCCGGGCTATATCGACCAGGATCTGGAGACGATCGTCGGTCTGCAAACCGATAAGCCGCTCAAGCGCGCGCTGCACCCGTACGGCGGGATCAACATGATCCGCAGCTCGTTCGAAGCCTATGGCCGGGAGATGGATCCGCAGTTCGAATACCTGTTTACCGACCTGCGCAAAACCCACAACCAGGGGGTATTTGACGTCTACTCCCCTGAGATGATGCGCTGTCGTAAATCCGGCGTGCTGACCGGTCTGCCGGACGGCTACGGGCGCGGACGCATCATCGGCGACTATCGCCGCGTGGCGCTGTACGGGATCGCTTATCTGGTGCGCGAGCGTGAACTCCAGTTTACGGATCTGCAGGGCAGGCTGGAGCGCGGTGAAGATCTGGAGGCGACGATCCGCCTGCGTGAAGAGCTGGCGGAGCACAAGCGCGCGCTGCTGCAGATCCAGCAGATGGCGGCGAACTATGGCTTTGATATCTCGCGCCCGGCGATGAACGCCCAGGAAGCGGTGCAGTGGGTCTATTTTGCCTACCTTGCCGCGGTGAAATCCCAGAACGGCGGGGCGATGTCGCTGGGGCGCACGGCCTCGTTCCTCGATATCTACATTGAACGCGACATGCAGGCAGGAAGGCTGAATGAAGTCCAGGCGCAGGAGCTTATCGACCACTTCATCATGAAGATCCGCATGGTGCGCTTCCTGCGCACGCCGGAGTTCGACACGCTCTTCTCCGGCGATCCGATCTGGGCGACGGAAGTGATCGGCGGCATGGGGCTGGACGGGCGCACGCTGGTGACCAAAAACAGCTTCCGCTATCTGCACACGCTGCACACCATGGGGCCTGCGCCGGAGCCGAACCTGACGATCCTCTGGTCTGAACAACTGCCGATCGCTTTCAAGAAATATGCCGCGCAGGTGTCGATCGTCACCTCTTCGCTGCAGTATGAGAACGACGATCTGATGCGTGCGGACTTCAACAGCGACGACTACGCCATTGCCTGCTGCGTCAGCCCGATGGTGATCGGCAAGCAGATGCAGTTCTTTGGCGCGCGCGCCAACCTCGCCAAAACGCTGCTGTACGCGATCAACGGCGGGGTGGATGAGAAGCTGAAGATCCAGGTCGGCCCGAAAACCGAGCCGCTGCTGGATGACGTGCTGGATTACGACACCGTGATGGCGAGCCTCGATCACTTTATGGACTGGCTGGCGGTGCAGTACATCAGCGCCCTGAATCTCATTCACTACATGCATGATAAGTACAGCTACGAAGCCTCGCTGATGGCGCTGCACGACCGAGACGTCTATCGTACCATGGCCTGCGGCATTGCCGGGCTGTCGGTAGCGGCGGATTCTCTGTCGGCCATTAAATATGCCACGGTGAAGCCGGTGCGCGACCATACCGGACTGGCGGTCGACTTCGTGATTGAAGGGGACTATCCGCAGTACGGCAACAACGACGACCGCGTGGACAGCATCGCCTGCGACCTGGTGGAGCGCTTTATGAAGAAAATTCAGGCGCTGCCAACCTACCGCAACGCGGTGCCAACCCAGTCGATCCTGACCATCACCTCCAACGTGGTTTACGGCCAGAAGACCGGGAACACGCCGGACGGACGCCGCGGCGGCACGCCGTTTGCGCCTGGCGCGAACCCGATGCACGGCCGCGACAGAAAAGGGGCGGTGGCCTCGCTAACGTCGGTTGCCAAACTGCCGTTCACCTATGCGAAAGACGGGATCTCGTACACCTTCTCCATCGTGCCGCAGGCGCTGGGCAAGGACGAGCTGGTTCGCAAAACCAACCTGGTAGGGCTACTGGACGGATACTTCCACCACGAAGCGTCCATTGAGGGTGGGCAGCATCTGAACGTCAACGTCATGAACCGGGAAATGCTCCTTGATGCCATCGCGCATCCCGAGAATTACCCGAACCTGACGATCCGCGTGTCAGGCTATGCGGTGCGGTTTAACGCCCTGACGCGCGAGCAGCAGCAGGATGTGATTTCGCGAACGTTTACCCAATCTATCTAAAAATGAGTTCTCATGCCCCCTCAACGCAGGGGGCTTTTTTTTGCCCGCTAAACATACAAAATTGTTTATATAATTACTGACACATATTCATCCGCTCTTGAAAAACAATACGCCTGCTTTTCCCTATAACAGCATGTAAGGACAGTAAGATGATGAAAATGACCCGTATTGCGCTGGTCGCCGCCTCGCTGGCAGTGTGCAGTTTTACGGCACAGGCCGCGAACGTTGAGGCTGCCCCGTCTCCATCGCAGGATCCGCTGGTACAGCACCTGAAGCTCAGCAATGAGCAGGTTAAGAAGATTGAAGATCTGCATAAGCAGCTGGAACAAAATGTCAGCAAGATCCCGATGACGGGCGTGAAGGACGGCGCGCTGATCGACATGTTCCAGGCGGGTAAATGGGACGAAAGCACGGTGAAAAGCCAGCTTACCGCCTTTAGTAAAATTGAAGAGCAGACCCGTTATTACCGCGTGAAATATTACTTCGACGTCAGCCAGGTATTGACGCCGGAACAGCGTAAGCAGATCAGAACCGACATGGCTAACGCGCTGGCTGAGTGATTTCCTACCCGCGCACGGCGCGGGTTTTTATTTCTTGATCGTCGTCACTTTTAGAAAAATAACGCATATTAAACCTTCAAAAAAGCAAAATTTCCCCCAGCTTTTGAAAATCCTTATAAAAATTGTGACTTTTTTCTCCCTCGCTCCGGATATGATTTTCACACATCAACAATAAGCACCTGCTGCTCTCTGAATCGCAATCGCTGGCGATCGGAAACCTATAAAAACAACTGTTTACCCTACAAAATAAGCGAGTGCCCAATGGATACGGCAACAAACAGCAGTGTGATTGTGAGTGATTCCCCCGCGGCAAGGCGGGCGGGAATGAGCGAAAGCGAGTGGCAAGAGGCAATTAAATTCGACAGCACCGACACGGGCTGGGTCATCATGAGTATCGGGATGGCTATCGGCGCGGGGATAGTTTTTCTCCCCGTACAGGTAGGATTAATGGGGCTGTGGGTGTTTTTGCTCTCATCAATAATCGGCTATCCGGCCATGTATTTATTCCAGCGTCTGTTTATTAATACGCTGGCGGAATCGCCGGAGTGCAAAGATTACCCGAGCGTCATTAGCGGTTATTTGGGGAAGAACTGGGGCATCTTATTAGGCGCGCTCTATTTCGTGATGCTGGTGATCTGGATGTTTGTCTATTCCACGGCCATCACCAACGACAGCGCCTCGTATTTGCACACCTTCGGCGTGACCGACGGTTTGTTATCCGACAATCCGTTTTACGGTTTATGCCTGATCTGCATTCTGGTGGCCATTTCGTCGCGCGGTGAAAAGCTGCTGTTTAAAGTCTCCAGCCTGATGGTGCTGACCAAGCTGTTTGTGGTGGCGGCGCTGGGGCTGTCGATGATTGGGCTCTGGCATCTGGCCAACGTGGGCATGCTGCCGCCTGCGGGGCTGCTGATTAAAAACGCCATCATTACGCTGCCCTTTACCTTAACCTCCATTCTGTTTATTCAGACCTTAAGCCCGATGGTGATCTCATATCGTTCACGTGAAAAATCCGTGGAGGTTGCGCGTCACAAGGCGCTGCGGGCGATGAATATTGCCTTTGGCATACTGTTTGTGACGGTCTTTTTCTACGCCGTCTCTTTCACCCTGGCGATGGGGCACGATGAGGCAGTTAAAGCCTACGAGCAGAACATTTCGGCTCTGGCGATTGCGGCGCAGTTTATCAGCGGTGACGGCGCGGGCTGGGTCAAAATTGTCAGCGTGATCCTCAATATTTTTGCCGTGATGACCGCGTTCTTCGGCGTTTACCTCGGCTTCCGCGAGGCTACGCAGGGTATCGTCATGAACATCCTGCGCCGCAAAATGCCGGCAGAGAAAATCAGTGAAAACGCCGTCCAGCGCGGGATTATGCTGTTCGCCATTCTGCTGGCCTGGAGCGCCATTGTCTTAAACGCGCCGGTGTTGAGCTTCACCTCCATTTGCAGCCCTATCTTCGGCATGGTGGGCTGCCTGATCCCTGCATGGCTGGTCTACAAGGTGCCGGCCCTGCATAAATATAAAGGCGTATCGCTGGTGATAATCGTCATCACCGGACTGCTGCTTTGTGTTTCTCCTTTCCTCGCATTCTCCTGAGGGTAATTAAGGTCGTAACGATGTCTAAGCAAACTCATCCTTTATGGAATCAATTTATTCGCGCGGTGCAGGAAGAAGTGAAGCCTGCTCTTGGGTGCACCGAACCCGTATCTCTGGCGCTGGCCTGCGCGATGGCCGCAGACCTTCTGCCGGGGGAGGTCACGCAAATAGAGGCGTGGGTATCGCCGAACCTGATGAAAAACGGGCTGGGCGTAACGGTGCCGGGTACTGGGATGGTCGGGTTACCCATTGCGGCGGCGCTGGGCGCGACTGGCGGTAAAGCCAACGCCGGACTGGAGGTGTTGAAAGATGTCACCGCCGATGCGCTGATACGCGCCAAAGCCCTGCTTGAGGCGGGGCTGGTGCAGGTCAAACTGCAGGCGCCGTGCGATGAGATCCTTTACTCGCGCGCCTGTGTTCATGCAGGGGACACCTCGGCAATGGTGACCATCGCTGGCGGGCATACGCGAGTGGTGGAGGTGGTTTGTCAGGGCGAAACGCGCTTTAGGCTTGACGATCAACGGTGCCAGACGAACGACGATCCGCTGGCGGTGCTTTCCACTACCACGCTGTCGCAGATCCTGGAATTTGTTGAGCAGGTGCCGTTTGAGGCGATCCGCTTTATCCTGCAGGCAGGGCAGTTGAACGATGCGCTCTCCCGCGAAGGGCTCAGCGGGAAGTGGGGGTTGCACATTGGCGCAACGCTCAGTAAGCAGCGCGCGCGCGGATGGATGGCGCAGGATCTGGGGTCAGATATTGTCATTCGTACCAGCGCAGCCTCGGATGCCCGTATGGGCGGCGCGACGCTGCCGGCGATGAGCAATTCGGGCTCTGGCAATCAGGGGATCGCCGCCACTATGCCGGTGGTGGTCGTGGCTGAACACGTTCAGGCTGACGACGAACGGCTGGCGCGGGCGCTGATGCTGTCCCATCTTTCGGCTATCTATATCCACGTCCAGCTTCCGCGGCTGTCGGCGCTGTGTGCGGCGACAACGGCAGCGATGGGCGCTGCGGCGGGGATGGCGTGGCTGATGGGCGGTTCTTACCAGACCATTTCAATGGCGATAGGCAGTATGATCGGTGACGTCAGCGGGATGATCTGCGACGGGGCATCTAACAGCTGCGCCATGAAGGTCTCAACCAGCGTCAGTAGCGCCTGGAAAGCGGTGATGATGGCACTGGATGACTCTGCCGTAACGGGCAACGAGGGGATTGTGGCGCACGATGTGGAGCAGTCAATTGCAAACCTGTGCGCGCTGGCGTGCCGCTCAATGCAGGAAACGGACCGGCAGATTATTGAGATTATGGCGAGTAAGGTGTTGTGATTTAATCCAACCCGTTACCCCTCACCCTAACCCTCTCCCACAGGGAGAGGGAACCGATCGAGCGAGGGGGCGTGTTTATCTTAAACCGGCAAATCAATCAGCAGCGCGCGCAGCGGCGTATCCGCCACCAGGGTGATATTCGCTTCATCACGAATAAACGCCCCGTCGCCGCAGGTGAGCGCTTCTTTCTCTTCCGTGTGCGTCACCGCATGCACCGTACCGTGAATAGACTGCAAATAGGCGCGCGGACCATGAAGCTGGAAGCTCGCCTGTTCACCTTTCTTCAGCTCGATATGGTGCAGCCACACCTGCTGACGCAGCTGCAGACTACCTTTACTGCCGTCCGGCGATGCAATCAGCTGCTGCTTATCACCCGTTAAATCTAACTTCTGTACCAGCGGATTTTCCCGCTCAGGGCAGGCGTCCAGCCACAGCTGCATGCGGGTCAGCGTTTTGTCTTTGCTGAGGTTATGCTCGCTGTAGCTAATGCCCGGCTGCGTGGAAATTAACAACGCTTCGCCAGCCTTTGCCTGGACATGATTGCCCTCGCTATCGCGGTATTCTGCCTCGCCTTCCAGGATCAGGTTCAGGATATCGACTTTCGGGTACGTACGCGGCTGGAAGGAGGCGCCCGGGGCGAGCACTTCCTGGTTCAACACGCGCAATGAAGCGTAACCGAGGAGTTTAGGGTCAAAGTAGTGTCCAAAGGAAAAGGTGTAGCGGGCCTGCAGCCAACCGAAATCGGCTTGTCCGCACTGTTTAGCTGTTCTTGTCGTAATCATAAACTTGACCTCTCTTTACACTAAAACAATGGTAAAGGTATGGACGCTGCATTGTTAGCCAGATATTCTGCCCGGTATGTTCAAATTTCCTGAATGAGAACGAGATGGCTAAAGAGAGAGCATTGACGCTTGAGGCGCTTCGCGTCATGGACGCGATTGACCGGCGCGGCAGTTTTGCGGCGGCGGCAGATGAGCTGGGGCGCGTTCCGTCTGCGCTAAGCTACACCATGCAGAAGCTGGAGGAAGAGCTGGACGTGGTGCTGTTTGACCGCTCCGGTCATCGAACAAAATTCACCAACGTGGGGCGAATGCTGCTGGAGCGCGGCCGCGTGCTGCTGGAAGCGGCGGACAAGCTCACGACGGACGCGGAAGCGCTGGCGCGCGGCTGGGAAACCCATCTGACGCTGGTGACGGAAGCGCTGGTGCCGACTGAAGCGCTGTTCCCGCTGGTGGACCGCCTGGCGGCGAAGGCCAATACGCAGCTGTCAATCATCACCGAGGTGCTGGCAGGCGCGTGGGAACGTCTGGAAACGGGCAGGGCGGATATCGTCATTGCGCCGGACATGCACTTCCGTTCCTCATCAGAAATCAACTCGCGCAAGCTTTACAGCGTGATGAACGTCTACGTTGCTGCACCCAATCACCCGATTCATCAGGAGCCGGAGCCGCTCTCGGAGGTAACGCGGGTGAAGTATCGCGGCGTGGCGGTGGCGGATACCGCGCGCGAGCGTCCGGTGCTAACGGTGCAGCTGCTGGATAAGCAGCCTCGTCTGACGGTGACCTCGCTGGAAGACAAACGGCAGGCGCTGCTGGCAGGTCTGGGCGTGGCGACCATGCCGTACCCGTTTGTGGAAAAAGACATTGCTGAGGGGCGGCTGCGCGTTGTCAGCCCGGAATATAGCCACGAGGTGGATATCATTATGGCGTGGCGTCGCGACAGCATGGGCGAAGCCAAATCGTGGTGCCTGCGCGAAATACCTAAACTCTTCGCCCACCAGAATAAATAAACGAGTAGGCCCGGTAAGCGTAAGCGCCACCGGGCGTTATTTTACGCGCCGATCTTAGGATCGGGACCAAAGCGGTTTTCGCCCGGCGTCCCGCTCTGGCAGTTGAAGATCAAAATCACGATCCAGCCAATAATCGGGATCAACAGCAGCAATAGCCACCACGCTGAACGATCGGTATCGTGCAGTCGACGGAACAGTACCGCCCATGATGGCAGCAGGACCAACAGGCCATAAATGGTGGTCAGCACGCCTTCACCGCCAGCCCGCTCCCAGCCGAGAATTTTATCCACAATACCCAGCACCATGATAAGGATGAAGTTCACCAGAACGAACATCCAGTACTCTTTGCGGCGGGCACGGCCACCAAATCCAATGTAGTTGCGCAGTACTTTTAAATACCAGTCCATTTTTCCTTGCCTCAATAGTCGGTCAATCACTTGTTTTCTAAGCAATCAAAGTAAGGATAGATGGAGATTGTGAATTAAAAAAGGGCATCCATTGATGCCCTTAATATTTATCCAAAACGGACGTGGCGCCCGTGAGGTTCATCCAGATCCTGCCACGGCCCAATGGAGATAATGCCCGTCGGGTTGATGGTTTTGTGGCTGCGGAAATAGTGGGTGCGAATATGGTCGAAGTCGACCGTGTCGGCAATACCCGGCATCTGGTAGATGTCGCGCAGGAAGCCATACAGGTTCAGGTAATCGCTGATGCGGTGCTTGTCGCACTTAAAGTGGGTGACATAGACCGGATCAAAGCGAACCAGCGTGGTCCACAGGCGAATGTCCGCTTCCGTCAGGCGATCGCCCGTCAGGTAGCGATGCTTGCCCAGGAGCTGTTCCAGACGCTCCAGCGATTCAAACACCTTTCCAACCGCTTCGTCATACGCTTCCTGGCTAGTGGCGAAACCGGCCTTGTAGACGCCGTTGTTGACGTTGTCGTAAATCCAGCTGTTCAGCTCGTCAATTTTCTCACGCAGCTCAACCGGATAGTAATCTCCGGCACGGGCGCCGTGCGCGTCAAACGCGGTATTGAACATGCGGATGATTTCCGCAGACTCATTGCTGACAATCGTCTGGTTTTTCTTGTCCCACAGCACCGGCACGGTAACGCGCCCGGTGTAGTGCGGATCGGCGCGCAGATAGAGCTGGTAAAGGAAATCGTGGTGGTAAAGATCGTCGCCGGTCGCCGCAGGGAAATCACTGTCAAACGTCCAGCCGTTTTCCAGCATCAGCGGGTTCACGACTGAAACCGGAATTAAGGATTCGAGACCTTTAAGCTTGCGCACAATCAGCGTGCGGTGTGCCCACGGGCAGGCAAGCGAAACATAAAGATGATAACGGTCTTTCTCAGCCGCGAAGCCGCCTTCGCCGCTCGGGCCTGGCGCGCCGTCGGCGGTCAGCCAGTTACGGAAGGCCGAAACAGAGCGCTTGAAGCGACCTCCGGTGGATTTGGTGTCATACCAGACATCCTGCCATACGCCGTCTACGAGTTGTCCCATTTTTTCTCCTCCGTCAGATAGCAAAAGCGAGGAGATGTCTCCTCGCTTTGTGTTCATTCAGTATAGCGTGCTTACCATTTCTTATTCAGAACGCGGTCGATGCTGTATGCGCCCGGGCCAGTGACGGCCAACAGCAGGAAGCCGCCCGCGATGGTCAGGTTTTTCATGAACATCAGAGAGTTCACGCCTTCCGCAAAGTTGCTGTGGAAGATGAACGCCGTCAGCACGGTGAAGCCTGCGGTAAACAGCGCGGTGGTACGGGTCAGGAAGCCGAACAGGACTGCCAGGCCGCCGCCGAACTCAAGAAGAATGGTCAGCGGCAGCAGGAACCCCGGAACGCCCATGGCTTCCATATACTGCTGGGTACCCGCATAACCGGTGATTTTTCCCCAACCTGCCACGATGAACAGAATTGGCATCAGAATACGCGCGACCAGTACACCAACATCTTCTAATTTTTTCATTTTACTCTCCAGGAAACCACATGAGCGGCTGAACTTTATTTGTCTGCAATTCCGGGTAGATACCGCGGTATTGCTGTCGATGGAGAGCATCATAAACGGGGCGGGTGGCAATTGTTAGCAAGGAAAACTGTCAATCTAATTCAAAGATATTGAGTAAGGGGGCGTGCGCGCTGGTGCCCTCACCCCAACCCTCTCCCACAGGGAGAGGGCGCAAAAACAAAAAACGGTAACCAGGGTTACCGTTTTGCTTTTATCACCGTAACTGCTGCTGACGGATCGTGGCTTTCACCAGACGCCAGGCGCTCCAGGCACCAAACCCACGACGGGCCCAGCGGATCAGCATATTCGGATGACGAACGGACCAGATAGCCATCACGCTGCTGCCGACCAGCGCCCAGGAACGCAGGCTCAGGACGGTATTCCAGCCCCGGTCAAACCGTCGCGTCGCGTCAACCCAGCCGCGACGACTGGCAGACAGATCCAGCCGTTGCTGCTGGATCTGGCTTAACAGGTACGCTTTTCGCTTTTGACGTTCGGCTTTACCGCTCACGGCTAGTCATCCTCCAGCAGGGCGCGATCGTTCGCCAGCTCCTGACGCGTATGGCGCAGGAAAGTGGATTTGCGCGCTTTACGCAGCGTCCAGATACCGCCTATCAACGCTGCGACCAGCAGAACGACGGTGGTGGCAATCATCGCGTTAAGACGATACTGCGGATCAATGGCCCAGATGATTAGCACCATCAGGCTCATCAGACCAAACGCGGCGAAGAGCATGGTCAGCCCGAGCATCAGCAGCATCTGGAAGAGGTTCGCTTTCTCCTCCTCCAGCTCGACCACTGCCAGCCGGACGCGCGTTTCGGCAATCCCGACCAGCGTCGTTAAAATACGCTGGCCGATGCCGAGGACGTTGTTAGCAGGCCCTTGTGCGTGACGAGGATCTTCCATATCAACGACGCGTCAGAAGGACACCCAGTACCACACCCACTGCGGCACCAATCCCTACACCCGTCCATGGATTATCACGCACATATTCGTCCGCGCGCGCAGCCGCTTCGCGGGTCTGTTTCGCCAGTGCATCACCGGTTTCACCCAGGCGATAGCGGCTCTCTTTCAGCGCCTGCTCCGCCTTGCTGCGCAGTTTGCTGACCTCTTCTTTTGACTTGTCAGCAGAGGAGTTCAGCACCTCTTCAAGGGTATCGGCCAGGGATTTCAGTTCAGCGCGCAGATGTTCAGACGTCGTATCTTTTGACATGATTCTCTCTCCTGTTGAGATTTCCGTTAACTCAATAATCGCGAGCTTCCAGCGCTTTCAGATCATCCTGCGCTTCTTTCAACTTCTTCTCGCGCTTAGCAATTTTTTCCGCATCCCCTTTCTCTTTCGCTTCCTGCAGGTCGCGACGGCGCTCGGCTATCTCGTCCTTCTGTTCAGCGATTTTCTTCTGGTGGTCGGCACGAAGCTTACTGTCTGAACAGTTCGCTTTCACTTCGCTCAGCGCTTTTTTAAGACCATCAACACGGTGCTGATTGTTATGCTTTTGGGCATAACCGATCTCACGCTGAATATCCTGTTCTTTCTCCTGACAGAGAGAGTTTGCGAAGGATGCTGTGCTTAAAGAAAAAAGGGCCAGAGCCAGAGTAATGCGGAATTTCATTATCGAAACCTTCCATTGTGTGGCGGCATAAGCCGCTATCCAAAGTTATGCGGAGTACATCGAGGGGTGCTCCGCGTACTTAAGCATAGTAAGTAAACGGGGGATTCACCAAAGTGAGTGAAAAGATTCGGAATCCTGGAAGTTATCCAAACCGATGCGACGTATCGCGAATCAATGAGAGCCAGGCCGCAGGCTGGCTCTCATCTTCCTGCTGAGCAATGATATACCCGTGCGGCAGCGTACGGTCTAGCACCACTTTCGCGGCGGCACTTTGCGCACGGGAATCAAACTTGATCAGTAAAACATCGTCCTGCGGGGTGATGCTCTTAAAGCGGATCCCGTTCGCATCCAGATGATGCCAGACGGAAAAACCGTCAGGCACGCTGGCACCCTGGTTTACCGGGCGGATGGCCAGCGTCGATTCCTGATGCGAAAGCGCGCTCCATGCCAGCAGCAGGGCGCTGAGTACCACCAGTGTAATCATGGCAAAAGCAAAACGGCGCAGAGCGAGCGGTGAGATAACCATCGTCAGCCTCTGGCTCCGTATTTCTTTTTCCACAGGACAACCAGTGAGCCAATCAGGCCGAAGACCAGCAGAACCACGGGCAGCAGCATCAGGCAGGACATCAGCTGATCTTCATATTTCATAAAGACCGGCGTTTTACCCAGTGCATAGCCCAGCGTCGTCAGAATAAGCACCCATAGCAGGCCGCTCATCCAGTTAAAGAACTGGAAGCGCGCACTGCTCAAGCCCGACAGACCGGCAATGGTGGGCAGCAGGGTGCGAACAAAGGCGATAAAGCGGCCAATCAGCAGCGCGGAAAGCCCGTGCTTATGGAACAGGTGGTGCGCCCGCTGGTGATAATGCGCGGGAAGGTGAGAGAGCCAGTTCTGGACGATCCGGGTATTGCCCAGCCATCTTCCCTGGATATAGCTCACCCAGCAGCCGAGGCTGGCCGCAACGGTCAGTAATAAAATGGTGTGTGGAAACGCCATCGCCCCTTTGGCACACAGCACGCCGACAAGCACCAGCAAACTATCACCGGGCAGGAAGGCAGCAGGCAGCAAACCGTTCTCAAGGAACAGGATCATAAACAAGACGAAATAGAGCATGCCAATCATGGAAGGGTTGGCCAGCGTTTCAAAATCCTGCGCCCAGAGGGCATGCAGTAGTTGGGTCAAAAGTTCCATTCAGTGTTCCTGGAAATCGGTTAACGTCACGCCTGTTATCCGGGACAAACAGCACGGCGACATTGTTGTGATTTCATTATGGTCGCTCGCGGACACATTGCGGTGTGGCCAACACTGTTCCCTGTTAATTGGCTGGTTAGCAAGCACTAACTTACAAAATAAGGAATTGAATCCAATTGTAACAAAGCCCAACGTTCTGCGTCACAGAATTTGCAGGGGTGAGTTGATTTTGGCGTAAGCCCAGGAAGTGAGCGAGGGGATTTACAAAGGCTGACACTATATATGTTTTGCTTACCCATGTGAGCCGGAAGGCGCAACGTAGCGCCTGCCAGCAGAAAGGTCATCTATTTTGCGGCACTGGATGCCGTATCGAGATGAACAACGGGATTATCGGCAAAAAGATAGCGGTCAGCGTTAAATTCGAAGTCATCGCTGGTTTCGTTGAACAGCATCTGCTTGGTGTTTTCCAGGTGCTGCCACATCGCCAGCTTGGCGGCATGCGGATCTTTACGAATCAGCGCCTTAAGGATTTGGTCGTGATCGTCACACCAGTTGTCGACAGTACGGGAATCGATATGGTCGTGCAGTTTTTTCCAGTACGGGTTGTGAACGCGCTGAGTCCACATTTTTTCAACGATTGCCGCCAGGGCCGTATTTTGGGTTGCCAGTGCGACCTGAACGTGGAACTGAAGATCCCACTCTGAATCGCGGAAACATTTTTCCTTACGGGCGTTCTCCTGGATCTCCATCAACTTCATGATGTCCTGCTTGGTCACCTGCGTCGCCGCAAACTCAGCAATGTTGCTTTCGATCAGCTGGCGAGCCTGGAGCAGCTCAAACGGGCCATAGCTGGCGAATTCCAGGCTTTCGTCCGCGACGGGAGAGTGTTTCGGCAGATTAGAAATCACGTGAATGCCGGAGCCTTTGCGTACCTCAACGTAGCCTTCCACTTCCAGCATGATAATCGCTTCACGCACCACGGTGCGGCTCACGCTTTTTTCATCCGCGATAAAGCGCTCGGCGGGAAGTTTATCACCGACAAGATAGACCCCTTGCTCGATGCGATCTTTCAGCTCCGCAGCAAGTTGTTGATATAAACGACGTGGTTCGGTGATTTCCATATGCGCTCCAGGCAGGGTACGGCAGATGATTTGTTATACCACTTTTGCGTGCCACTCTCCAGATTTTGCCATTAAAAAAGCCGCTACTGAGCGGCCTTTAAATGCCGGGTGGCGCTGCGCTTACCCGGCCTACGGTTTCGTTGGATGGTGTAGGCCGGGTCAGGCGAAGCCGCCACCCGGCTCCCGGCACAACATGCTAACTCTGCGTAGCCGGTTTCCCGAGGGACTCTTTCGCCAGCTCCTCTGCCGATTTGCTTTTCAGCACCGTCCAGATAACCACCGCACCCATCAGGTCGAAGATCGCCAGCACCGCGAACAGCGGGCTGAAGCCGATGGTATCCGCCAGCGCGCCGACCACCAGTGCAAACATGGTGCTCGCGGTCCAGGCGGCCATGCCGGTCAGGCCGTTTGCGGTTGCCACTTCGTTACGACCAAAGACGTCAGACGAGAGCGTAATCAGCGCGCCGGACAGGGACTGGTGCGCAAAGCCACCGATGCACAGCAGAGCAATGGCGATGTACGGGCTGGTAAACAGGCCGATCATGCCAGGGCCGATCATCAGCAGCGCGCCCATGGTGACGACCAACTTACGGGAAACAATCAGGTTCACCCCAAACCAGCGCTGGAACAGCGGTGGCAGGTAGCCGCCCACGATACAGCCCAGGTCAGCGAACAGCATTGGCATCCAGGCGAACATCGCGATCTCTTTCAGGTTAAAGCCGTAGACTTTAAACATGAACAGGGGGATCCACGCGTTAAAGGTACCCCAGGCCGGTTCAGCCAGGAAACGCGGCAGGGCGATACCCCAGAACTGACGGGTGCCCAGGATCTGCCAGACGGTCATTTTTTTGCCGTTGTTGGTCTGATGCTGCGCTTCCTGACCGCCAATGATGTATTCGCGTTCTTCTTCGGAGAGCTTTTTCTGATCGCGCGGGTGTTTGTAGAAAATCAGCCACGCCATCGCCCAGGCAAAGCTCAGCACGCCAGAGATGATGAACGCCATCTGCCAGCTGTGCATCACGATAGCCCACACCACCAGCGGCGGCGCAATCATGGCCCCGATGGACGAGCCTACGTTGAAGTAGCCGACCGCAATGGAACGCTCTTTCGCCGGGAACCACTCGGAGCTGGCCTTCAGACCCGCCGGGATCATTGCGGCTTCAGCCGCACCGACCGCACCGCGAGCCAGCGCCAGTCCACCCCAGCTGCCTGCCAGCGCGGTTGCACCGCAGAACACCGCCCAGGCGATGGCGAAGAAGGCATAACCGATTTTGGTACCGAGAATGTCCAGCACATAGCCCGCAACAGGCTGCATGATGGTATAAGCCGCGGAATAGGCGGCAATGATGTAGGAGTATTGCTGCGTGGAGATATGCAGCTCTTCCATCAACGTTGGCGCTGCTGCTGCCACGGTGTTACGCGTCAGGTAGCCCAGCACGGTGCCTAACGTCACCAGTGCGATCATATACCAACGTAACCCTTTAATTTTACGCATCTAAAACCTCATCGTTATGTTATTTCCGCGCCAGAGCACGGCAACCTCTCAACCGTTTCCGGGAGCAGTTGTGTAACGGGAGGGGCGTAACCGGGAGCATGTCCCGGAACGGCCCGAACCTTGCCATAAGTAAGCGTGCATAAGTCGGTATCCGTACCGCTAAACCCGATGTCTCTCACACCGGTAATGCATTCCGTCGGCTTATAGTTTGCGACGGCGAAAAGATAACTTGTCATACAACTTTAAAAGGTGAGTGACATCACAAATGTATGATTCTTTGTGGGGACATTAATCGTTGCGCGCAAAGCCAGTAATGGCGGGGGTTGCGGAAGGGTTTACTCCATTGAGGGTAATTTATTTGTTGACGTTTATTGATCTCACTCACGAAAAAAGCTTCGGTGGGTGGAAATTGGTGTGATAACTTTGCAGCATATGAACATACGCTTTCTGACGCTCCCGTAATGAGGAAGACGATAATGACGCCGTTTATGACCGAAGATTTTCTGTTAGATACCGAATTTGCTCGCCGCCTGTACCACGACTACGCAAAAGACCAGCCGATTTTCGACTACCACTGCCATTTACCGCCGCAGCAGGTTGCCGAAAATTACCGTTTCAAAAACCTGTATGACATCTGGCTGAAGGGTGACCACTACAAATGGCGCGCCATGCGCACCAACGGCGTTGCCGAGCGCCTGTGTACCGGCGATGCGACCGACCGCGAGAAGTTTGACGCCTGGGCGGCGACCGTTCCGCACACCATCGGCAACCCGCTCTATCACTGGACGCATCTTGAGCTCCGCCGTCCGTTTGGCATCACCGGCAAACTGCTCTCCCCAGCGACCGCCGATGAAATCTGGGATCGCTGCAACGCGCTGCTGGCGCAGGATAACTTCTCCGCGCGCGGCATCATGAAGCAGATGAACGTGAAGATGGTGGGCACCACCGACGATCCGATCGACTCCCTGGAACATCATGCCGTTGTCGCCAAAGACACCTCTTTTGATATCAAAGTGCTGCCAAGCTGGCGCCCGGACAAAGCCTTCAACATTGAGCAGGCCACCTTCACCGATTACATGGCGAAGCTGGCGGAAGCGTCGGATACCGACATCCGTCGTTTCGCTGACCTGCAAACCGCGCTGACCAAACGTCTGGATCACTTCGCGGCGCACGGCTGTAAAGTGTCTGACCACGCGCTGGACGTGGTGCTGTTTGCGGAATCAAACGAAGCCGAGCTGGACAGCATCCTTGCGCGTCGTCTCTCCGGCGAAGGCCTGAGCGAGCACGAAGTGGCGCAGTTTAAAACGGCGGTGCTGGTATTCCTCGGCGCGGAATACGCGCGTCGCGGCTGGGTACAGCAGTACCATATCGGCGCGCTGCGCAATAACAACCAGCGCCAGTTCAAGCTGATCGGTGCCGACGTGGGCTTTGACTCCATCAACGACCGTCCGCTGGCGGAAGAGCTGTCCAAACTGCTGAGCAAACAGAACGAACAAAACCTGCTGCCAAAAACCATCCTGTACTGCCTGAACCCGCGCGATAACGAAGTGCTGGGCACCATGGTCGGCAACTTCCAGGGCGAAGGGATGCCGGGCAAGATGCAGTTCGGTTCCGGCTGGTGGTTCAACGATCAGAAGGACGGCATGGAGCGTCAGATGACGCAGCTGGCGCAGCTGGGCCTGCTGAGCCGCTTTGTCGGCATGCTGACCGACAGCCGCAGCTTCCTGTCCTATACCCGCCATGAATACTTCCGCCGCATTCTGTGCCAGATGATTGGCCGCTGGGTGCACGCGGGCGAAGCGCCAGCGGATATCCAGCTGCTGGGCGAAATGGTGAAAAACATCTGCTTTAACAATGCGCGTGACTACTTCGCCATTGAACTGAACTAAGGCCGTTTGAGGTTGATATGCAATACATCAAAATCCATTCGCTGGATAACGTTGCCGTCGCGCTGGCTGATTTGACCGAAGGAACGAGCGTCACGTTCGACGGTCAGTCGGTCACGTTGCGCCAGGCTATTGGGCGTGGACACAAGTTTGCCCTGATCCCCATTGCGAAAGGGGAGAACGTGGTGAAGTACGGTTTGCCCATCGGTCATGCGCTGGCGGATATTGCGCCGGGTGAATATATTCACTCCCACAATACCCGCACCAATCTGAGCGATCTGGACGAGTACAGCTATCAACCTGATTTCCAGGCGGAAGCCGGGCAGGCGGCAGATCGTGAGGTGCAGATCTACCGTCGCGCCAGCGGCGAGGTGGGGATCCGCAACGAGCTGTGGATCCTCCCGACCGTCGGCTGCGTGAATGGGATTGCGCGTCAGATCCAGACGCGTTTTCTGAAAGAGACCAACGATGCCGAAGGCACTGACGGCGTGCATTTGTTCAGCCACACCTACGGCTGCTCGCAGCTCGGCGACGACCACATCAATACCCGCACCATGCTGCAAAACATGGTGCGTCACCCGAACGCGGGCGCGGTGCTGGTGATTGGTCTGGGCTGCGAGAACAACCAGGTGGACGCCTTCCGCGAAACGCTGGGGGAATTCGACCCTGAGCGCGTGCATTTTATGGTGTGTCAGCATCAGGACGACGAAGTGGAAGCGGGCATTGAGCAGCTTCATCAGCTGTACGACGTAATGCGCCACGACAGGCGCGAGCCGGGCAAGCTGAGCGAGCTGAAGTTTGGGCTGGAGTGCGGCGGGTCTGATGGCCTGTCCGGGATCACCGCTAACCCAATGCTCGGCCGTTTCTCGGACTACGTGATTGCCAACGGCGGCACCACGGTGCTGACCGAAGTGCCGGAAATGTTCGGCGCGGAACGTATTCTGATGAGCCACTGCCGCGACGAAGAGACGTTTGAGAAGACCGTCACCATGGTGAACGACTTCAAACAGTACTTCATTGCCCACAATCAGCCGATTTATGAGAACCCGTCGCCGGGCAACAAGGCGGGGGGGATCACCACGCTGGAAGAGAAATCCCTCGGCTGCACTCAGAAAGCGGGCGCGAGCCAGGTGGTGGACGTGCTGCGCTACGGCGAGCGCCTGAAAACGCACGGTCTGAACCTGCTGAGCGCACCGGGCAACGATGCGGTCGCCACCAGCGCGCTGGCGGGTGCCGGCTGCCATATGGTGCTGTTCAGCACCGGGCGCGGTACGCCGTACGGCGGTTTTGTGCCGACGGTGAAAATCGCCACCAACAGCGAGCTGGCGGCAAAGAAAAAGCACTGGATCGACTTTGATGCGGGCCAGCTGATCCACGGCAAAGCGATGCCGCAGCTGCTGACGGAGTTCGTGGACGCTATCGTGGAATTTGCTAACGGTAGGCAGACCTGCAACGAGAAGAACGATTTCCGCGAGCTGGCGATTTTTAAAAGCGGTGTGACGCTTTAATCGGTGCGGCCTGATGCCCTCACCCTGGCCCTCTCCCACGGGGAGAGGGTACAAACACTAAAAACGGCAACCTCAGGGTTGCCGTTTTGCTGTTAACCTCGCAGGGCGTTCTTCGCTAAACGCGCGTCTTCCGCCTGGCATACGGCGGCGGTGAACATCACGTCGGTGGAGGAGTTAATCGCCGTCTCGCAGGAGTCCTGCAATACGCCGATGATAAAGCCCACCGCAACTACCTGCATGGCGATCTCGTTCGGGATGCCGAACATATTACACGCCAGCGGGATCAGCAGCAGGGAACCGCCCGCCACGCCGGATGCGCCGCAGGCACAGAGCGCAGCAACGACGCTTAGCAGCAGAGCCGTTGGCAGATCCACCGGGATACCCAGCGTATTGACCGCCGCCAGCGTCAGCACCGTAATGGTAATTGCCGCCCCCGCCATATTGACGGTCGCCCCCAATGGGATTGAGACGGAGTAGGTATCGCGGTCCAGATTCAGCTTCTCACACAGCGACATGTTGACCGGAATATTCGCCGCAGAGCTGCGGGTGAAGAAGGCGGTCACGCCGCTTTCGCGCAGGCACATCAGCACCAGCGGGTACGGGTTACGGCGGGTCTGCAGGAACACCAGCAGCGGGTTAATCACCAGCGCCACCACGGCCATACAGCCGATCAGAACCAGCAGCAGTTGGGCATAGCCCCACAAGGCCCCAAAACCGGTCGTTGCCAGCGTCGAGGCGACAAGACCAAAAATACCAATCGGTGCGAAGCGGATCACCACCGTCACGATAAAGGTCACGGCGTTAGAAACGTCGGTGATCAGGTTTTTGGTGGTGTCATTGCTATGGCGCAGGGCAAAGCCCAGGCCCACCGCCCACACCAGAATGCCGATATAGTTGGCGTTGATCAGCGCGTGAATCGGGTTTGCCACAATGCTCATCAGCAGGCCGTGCATCACCTCAACAATGCCCGCAGGTGGCGTAATGTCGGTTGCGCCGGTGGTCAGCTGCAGCGTGGAAGGGAAGATAAAGCTAACGATAACCGCCGTCAGCGCGGCGGAGAACGTACCCAGCAGGTACATCCACAGAATCGGGCGAATATTGGTTTTTTGCCCCTGCTGGTGGTTGGCGATTGAGGCCATCACCAGGGTCAACACCAGAACCGGCGCGACCGCTTTCAGCGCGCCGACGAACAGCGTGCCGAGCAGGCCGGTGGCCTCGGCGGCAGGTTTCGAGATCAGTGCCAGCGCGATGCCGAGCACAAGGCCAACCAGTATTTGCTTAACGAGGCTGCCGCGCGACAGACGCGCAAACAGACCAGACGAAGATGCGGTCATGGGGATTCCTTAAGTGAAATTGCGTTCCATCCCGGATGTGCTCTAAGTCACATTTATGTCCGGATGTAAGTACATGTTTGCCTGGTCGAGTATAGGGAAAGTGTCTTCGGAGGGAAGCGTAAAATGCTGGATTTTACGTGTTGCATCATGTTTTTTAACTACTGCATTACAAATGTGTGTTCACCCTCTCCCTGTGGGAGAGGGCCGGGGTGAGGGCATCAGCCCGCACCGACCGTTTTACTCCACCTGCTGCTTCTTATCGTGCTGGCGGTTAACCCAGGTATTGATAATCAGCGTCACGATCAGAATGCCAAACACCACGCCGAGCGAAATGGCGATCGGGATATGGTAGAAATCGACGATCAGCATCTTGATACCGATAAACACCAGGATCACCGACAGACCGTACTTCAGCATCGAGAAGCGCTCCGCCGCGCCTGCCAGCAGGAAGTACATCGCACGCAGGCCGAGGATGGCGAACAGGTTTGAGGTCAGGACGATGAACGGGTCGGTTGTCACCGCGAAGATAGCCGGAATGCTGTCCACCGCGAAAATTACGTCGCTCAGCTCAACCAGAATCAGCACCAGCAGCAGCGGGGTTGCAAACAGCAGGCCGTTCTTGCGCACGAAGAAGTGCTCGCTCTCAATCTTGTCGGTCATGCGCAGATGCCCACGGATCCACTTCACCAGCGGGCGATCGCCAATCGCGGAGCCGTCCTCTTTCGCCAGCGCCATCTTGACCCCGGTGAACAGCAGGAACGCGCCGAAGACGTACAGCAGCCATTCGAACTGGGTAATCAGCCAGCTGCCGGCGAAGATCATAATGGTACGCAGAACAATGGCACCCAGCACGCCGTAAACCAGCACGCGGCGCTGCAGGGCAGCAGGCACGGCGAAGTAGCTAAACAGCATCAGCCAGACGAAGACGTTATCGACCGCCAGGGCTTTTTCAATCAGATAGCCGGTGAGGAAGGCGAGCGCCTGAGGATCGGCCACCGCGCGGCCTTCGGTCGAGGCCAGATACCACCAGAAGGCGGCACAGAACAGCAGGGAGAGGGTGACCCACACCAGAGACCAGGCCGCAGCCTGTTTGATGCTCATGCCGTGTGCGCCGCGACGCCCCTGCAAAAAGAGGTCGATCGCCAGCATGATGAGCACGACAACCGCGAATCCGCCCCACAACATTGGAGTGCCGACAGAATGCATACTATTTTCCTTACACATAAAAAACAAAAACGGCCATGGTCAGAAGACGATAGCCGTTAGCTTTTTATGCATAGACCTCGCCTTCCGGCAAGGTCTCACTTACAACCACGAGGGTTGCCCGGCGACCGGATGCGTGTTTAACGCATCGTAATGACGATCCACCGGCGAAGAAGTTACTCCCCTTTGCAGGTAACAAAATATGTCAGACCATTGGTTTCGTCAATGGTCTGCGCCGTTTCATTACACAGCTTTACGCGATAGCTTCCGCGCCTACGCCGTCTGCCGGGAACACCACGCCGGTCTGGCGGCGGATCTCCGTTTGCAGCTTCGCCGTGGTGCGGCTCACCGCCAGGCCAGGGTGATTCACTTCGTTGTCTTCCACCAGACGGGCGAAGACCTCTGCCTCATAGAGCATAGTGTTAATATGCTGAGGCTGCGTCAGCTCCTGCGCTTTGCCGCCGCGAGGCACAAAGCTCACTTTCTGGCACTCGGAGATCTTCTCGATAACCAGCGAGCCCGCCTCGCCCTGAATTTCGCTCGGCAGCACGGAATCGCTCACCTTGGAGTGCTGCAGCGTGACGCTGAAATCACCGTAGTCCAGCACCGCTAAGCCGTGCGCATCCACGCCGCTCTCCAGCAGGCTGGCGGTGGCCGTTACGCCGTGCGGCTCGCCCCACAGGGCCACGGCGGAGGCCAGACAGTAGAAGCCGATATCCATAATCGAGCCGTTCGAGAAGGCCGGGTTAAAGGTGTTCGGGTTCTCGCCGTCCAGGTAGCGCTGGTAGCGCGACGAGTACTGGCAGTAGTTGATAAAGGCTTTACGCACTTTGCCAATTTTCGGCAGGGACTGCTGCAGCAGCAGGAAATTCGGCAGGCTGGCGGTTTTGAACGCTTCGAACAGCACCACCTGGTTTTCGCGGGCAAGCGCAATGGCCGCTTCCACTTCCTGGATATTTGAAGCCAGCGGCTTCTCGCAAATCACATGCTTTTTGTGGCTGAGAAACAGCTTTGTCTGCGGGAAGTGCAGGGAGTTCGGGCTGGCGATATACACCGCGTCAATGGCGTCGCTTTGCGCCATCTCATCAAGCGAGGTGAAGAGATGCTCAACGAGATAGTCGTTAGCAAAACTCTGCGCCTGCTCAAGGCTGCGGGAATAGACTGCGGTGAGTTTAAGTTTGCCGGTTTCGTGGGCGGCGTCGACGAACTGGCGTGTGATCCAGTTCGTACCAATGACTGCGAAACGTATCATAAACGTTTACGTACTCCGTAGCGGGGAACCTTTAGCCACTGTAGCACGTCATCATGACAATTCGCGTGCGCTATTCCGCATTACCATTTAACGATAAATGCGTAAGCCATAGCCGGGTATCAAACTCCAGCTGGTGGTACTGCGGCTCCATGTGGCAGCACAGGGAATAGAACGCTTTGTCGTGCTCTTTCTCTTTCAGGTGCGCCAGCTCATGGACGACGATCATCCGCAGAAAGGCTTCCGGCGCGTTACGGAACACCGTCGCGACGCGGATTTCGGCCTTCGCCTTCAGCTTGCCGCCCTGCACGCGGGAGATGGCGGTGTGCAGGCCGAGCGCGTTTTTCAGCACGTGGATCTTGTTGTCGTATATCACCTTGTTGATCGGCGGCGCGCTCTTCAGATACCGGCTTTTCAGATCCTGCGTATACTGCCAGAGGGCCTTATCGGTCGCGAAATCGTGCGTGCCGGGATAGCGTTTTTCCAGCACCGCGCCGAGCTTCTGCTCGGCAATCAGGCTGCGAACCTGAGTCAGTAAATGCTCCGGATAGCCCTGGAGATAAGTAAGTTGGTTCATCAACGCCCCAAATCGACAATAAAACGGGTATACTCACGCACCCTTTTCAGGGATACGCCAAATTTTACCATTCAGGAGGGCCGATGAGCCACTTAGACAACGGTTTCCGTTCACTCAACCTTAAACGTTTCCCGGAAACGGACGACGTTAACCCGCTCATGGCGTGGGAAGCTGCGGATGAATATCTGCTGCAGCAGTTGGATGAGACTGAAATCCGCGGCCCGGTTTTGATCCTGAATGACGCCTTTGGCGCGCTGGGCTGCGCCCTGGCGGAACACACGCCTTACAGCATCGGCGATTCCTACCTGAGCGAGCTGGCGACGCGTGAAAACCTGCGCCATAACGACATCGAAGAGTCCAGCGTGAAGTTCCTCGACAGCACCGCGGACTACCCGCAGGCGCCGGGCGTGGTGCTGATCAAAGTGCCAAAAACCATGGCGCTGCTGGAGCAACAGCTTCGCGCGCTGCGTAAGGTCGTGACGCCTGAAACGCGCATCATCGCGGGTGCCAAAGCGCGCGATATTCACACCTCGACGCTGGAGCTGTTCGAGAAAGTCCTCGGGCCGACCACCACGACGCTGGCCTGGAAAAAAGCGCGCCTGATCAACTGTACCTTCAGCGCGCCGGAGCTGGCCGACGCGCCGGAGACCCTGAGCTGGAAGCTGGAAGGCACCGACTGGACCATCCACAACCATGCGAACGTCTTCTCCCGCACCGGGCTGGATATCGGGGCGCGTTTCTTTATAGAACATCTGCCGGAAAATCTGGAAGGTGAGATTGTCGATCTAGGCTGCGGTAACGGCGTGATTGGCCTGACGCTGCTGGCGAAGAACCCGGACGCCAGCGTGGTGTTCAGCGACGAGTCGCCAATGGCGGTGGCCTCCAGCCGTCTGAACGTGGAAACCAACATGCCGGAAGCGCTGGACCGCTGTGAGTTTATGATCAACAACGCGCTGTCTGGCGTAGAGCCGTTCCGCTTCAACGCGGTGTTCTGCAACCCGCCGTTCCACCAGAAGCACGCCCTGACGGATAACGTCGCGTGGGAGATGTTCCACCACGCGCGCCGCTGCCTGAAAATCAACGGCGAGCTGTACATCGTGGCGAACCGCCACCTGGACTACTTCCACAAGCTGAAGAAGATTTTCGGCAACTGCGTCACCGTTGCGACCAATAACAAGTTCGTGGTGCTGAAAGCGGTGAAGCTGGGACGTCGTCGGTAAGATTGGGTATGTGTGGCCTGATGCCCTCACCCCAACCCTCTCCCACAGGGAGAGGGAGCAAACACTAAAAACGGCAACTGGGTTGCCGTTTTGCTTTTACCTTGGCCGCCCGGCAATGCCCTAGATCGCCAGAGCTAACTTCGTTCCCTGCGCAATTGCCCGCCGCGCGTCCAGCTCCATCGCCACGTCGCATCCGCCGATCAAATGCACCGTTTTACCTGCTTCGCGCAGCGGATCCGCCAGATCGCGCTTCGGCTCCTGCCCGGCACATAAAATGACGTGATCCACGCGCAGCAGCTGCGGTTCGCCGCCGATCGTGACGTGCAGACCCTCGTCGTCGATCTTCTGGTAGCTGACCGCCGGGATCATCTTCACCCCGCGTGAGAGCAGGGTGGCGCGGTGGATCCAGCCCGTGGTTTTGCCCAGCCCTTCGCCCGGCTTGCTGGCCTTACGCTGCAGCATCACGATCTGGCGCGGGCTTTTCGGCAGCTGCGGCCCTTCCGGGCGCAATCCGCCGGACTGGCTCAGGCTGGTGTCGATACCCCATTCCACGCAAAACTCGGCAATGTTCTGGCTGGTGGCCTCGCCCGGCTGGCTTAAATACATGGCGGTATCAAAACCGATCCCGCCGCAGCCGATAATCGCCACCTTCTCGCCAACCGGCGTTTTGTCACGCAATACATCCAGATAGCTCAGCACTTTCGGATGATCGATACCCTCGATCGCCGGCAGGCGCGGTACGATCCCGCTCGCCAGGATCACCTCATCGAAACCGATCAGATCCGCCGCGCTGACAAACTGGTTAAGCCGCAGCTCGACGCCTGTAAGTTCGATCATCCGGCGGTAGTAGCGCAGGGTTTCATAGAACTCCTCTTTGCCGGGGATCTGCTTGGCGATATTAAACTGCCCGCCAATCTCCGCCAGCGCATCAAACAGCGTCACGCTGTGCCCGCGCGAGGCGGCATTTACCGCAAACGCCAGCCCCGCCGGGCCTGCGCCCACCACGGCCAGGCGTTTTTTATTGACCGCCGGAACGACCGGCATTTTGGTTTCATGGCAGGCGCGCGGGTTGACGAGACAGGAGGTGACCTTGCCGACGAAGATCTGATCCAGACAGGCCTGGTTACAGCCGATGCAGGTATTAATCTCGTCCGCACGGCCGCTTTGCGCTTTGGACAGCAGTTCGGCATCCGCGAGGAACGGGCGCGCCATCGACACCATATCGGCGTCGCCGCGTGAGATCACATCGTCCGCCACCTGCGGATCGTTAATGCGGTTAGTGGTGACCAGCGGAACAGACACTTTGCCTTTCAGCTTCCGCGTTACCCAACTGAACGCCGCGCGCGGCACCGGCGTGGCGATGGTAGGGATGCGCGCCTCGTGCCAGCCAATCCCAGTATTGATAATCGTGGCGCCTGCGGCTTCAATCGCCTGCGCCAGCTGCACGGTTTCGTCGAACGTCCCGCCGCCTTCCACCAGATCGAGCATCGACAGGCGGAAGACGATAATAAAGTCCGCGCCCGCACGTTCGCGCACCGCGCGCACCACCTCCACGGCAAAGCGCATCCGGCGGGCATAGTCGCCGCCCCATTCGTCGTCGCGCTGGTTGGTGCGGGCGGCGAGGAACTCGTTGATCAGGTAGCCTTCTGAGCCCATCACCTCAACGCCGTCGTAGCCCGCCTCGCGGGCCAGCGCCGCGCAGCGGGCGAAGTCGTCGATTAGCGCCAGGATCTCATCGTGGGTCAGGGCGTGAGGTTTAAAACGGTTAATCGGTGCCTGAAGAGCCGACGGCGCGACCAGGTTCGGCTGATAGCTGTAGCGTCCGGTGTGCAGGATTTGCAGGGCGATTTTACCGCCCTCGCGGTGTACCGCGTCGGTCACAATGCGGTGGTGCGGCAGCTGTGACGCATCGTTCAGGACCGCGCCGCCCTCCATGCCCACGCCGGAAGGTGCAGGGGCCACGCCGCCGGTGACAATCAGCGCCACCCCGTGGCGGGCGCGCTCGGCATAGAAGGCTGCCAGACGCTCGGCCCCGTCCGGATGCTCCTCCAGCCCGGTGTGCATCGACCCCATCAACACGCGGTTTTTGAGTGTGGTGAACCCCAGATCGAGAGGGGCGAATAACGACGGGTAGCGGCTCATAGTCTCTTCCAGTGTAAAATTATTGTTATGTGGTCGGATGAGTTAATAATTTAGCCAGCGGCAGCGGAAAGGTAAAAGCGGGATCGAATGATTGTGATAGATCTCAAAGAACTTCCCCGGTGGCGCTGCGCTTACCGGGGCTACAAAACCGTAGGCCGGATAAGCGCAGCGCCATCCGGCGTTTTTTACGGCGCCGTTGCGCGCACTAGCCCCGGTGCCTGCCACATCGACGTCGTCAGCCCGCTGTCCACCAGCCCAAGCTGGTCGGCGTACACCGCCTGCCATTTCTGCATCATGCCGTCGTACAGCTCGCGGTGCTGCGGGTTCGGCGTGAACTCGCGGCTCCACTTCACCAGCCGCTCGCCCATCGAAGCCATATCCGCAAACAGCCCCGCGCCCGCACCTGCCGCAATGGCGCAGCCGAGCGCCGTCGCCTCTTTCACTTCCGGCACGCGCACCGGCAGGCCGGTGACGTCGCTTAAGATCTGGCTCCACAGGGCGCCCTTAGCCCCGCCGCCCGCAAACACCAGGCTTTCAAACGTCACGCCGGAGAAGCGCGAAATTTGCGCCAGGTTACAGGCCGAGACGATGGCCGCATTCTCCTCCAGGGCGCGGAACAGCGTCGCTTTGTTGCACTTTTCCGGGTCGATGGAGAGGTTAATAAACGACGGCGCGGCGTGGTACCACTGCTTAAAATGCATCGCGTCGGAGAAGATCGGCATCACCCCGTGGGAGCCTGCCGGCACGCGGCTCGCCATCTCTTCCAGCAGGGAGTAGGTGTCCATCCCCATCCGCTCGGCAATCAGCTTTTCCTCCGCGCAGAAGGCGTCGCGGAACCAGCGCATGGTCAGCCCGGTAAAGAAGCTGATCGACTCCGCCTGCGCCATGCCGGGAATAACGTGCGGGTTCACGCGGATGTTCATCTCGGGGTCGGTGCGCACCTGCGGCAGGTTCACCACCTGCTGCCAGAAGGTGCCGCCCAGCACCGCCGTTTGCCCGGCGCGGACCACGCCCAGCCCCAGACAGCCCAGCTGTACGTCGCCGCCGCCCATCACCACCGGGGTGCCTTCGCGCAGGCCGCTCTGCTGCGCGGCCTCTTTGGTGATAGCGCCCAGCACGGTGCCGGTCTCTTTCACCGGGGAGAGGATATCGGCGCGCAGCCCGGCCATGTCGAGCAGCGCCGGACGCCAGTCGCGGGAGAAGAGATCGAGCATGCCGGTGGTGCCCGCGTTAGACGGGTCGACCGCCAGCTCGCCGGAGAGCTTCGCCGCCAGCCAGTCGCTGATCATGGTGATGGTCGCGGCCTTGCGATAAATATCCGGGCGATGGTGCGCCAGCCACAGCAGGCGCGGCATGGCGCTCAGCGCCAGCGTCTGGCCGGAAACTTCATACACTTCGGATTCAAAACGGTCGTCGTGGATCTCTTTGAGTTCGGCCACCTCGCGGCTGGCGCGGGCGTCGACGTTGGCGCAGGCCCAGATGGCCTCGCCGTTGCGGTCGTATAGCACGATCCCTTCGCGCATGGAACAGCAGGCGACGGACTGAATGTCCGCCGCGCTCAGGCGCGCGCGCTCCAGCGCCTGATGAATGCACCGGCAGGCCAGCTGCCAGTTGGTCTCGAGGTCGAACTCCATCGACCCCGGCACGTTCTCCACGCTCAGGTGCTTCCACTCGGCCTGGCCGACGGCAATCTGGTTGCCCTGTAAATCGAAAATAACGGCGCGAACGCTGCCTGTCCCTGCATCTAACGCTAAAAGGTAACTCATGAGCTTGCCTCATTGTTAGCGCAGGGCAACCCCGTTACGTCAGGGCCAACACCGCGCGGGCTGTCGTCTCCTCCGTCACCAGGCCATTGATACGGCGACCCTTCAGTGCGGCATAAATCGCATCGGCTTTCTCTTCCCCTCCGGCCACGCCAACGATGGTGGGCAGCTGCGCCAGTTCATCGAGCGTGACGCCCAGCAGTTCTTTATGGATCTCCAGCTCCTCGACGCATTCCCCTTCGGCATTGAGGAAATAGCCGAGAATGTCGCCGACCGCCCCTTTGCGGGCGTACATCAGCTGTTCACCTTCGCTGATATAGCCGGAACGCAGTATCGTCGCGTCACGGCGCTGGTTCACCGACCCAATGCCGACCACCGCCACGTCGGCGGCTGTGGCGGCGAGGATCACGTCCCGCACGCTGGTTTCGCGTTTTAAGATCCCGGCCACCTCGGCGGATGACACGCGAAGCGGGGCGGGGATCATGCTGACGCTGCAGGCCGCATCCAGCTGGCCGATACCGGTCATATAGGGCCCGACGCCGCCGGAGAGCGTCACCAGGCGGATCTGCTGCGAGCTGATAAAGCCGCTCAGGTGCTGCAGGCTGCTCATGGTGGTTTCACCAAACCCCACCGCCAGCAGTTGGCCGGGCTCCAGTACGCCCATCAGCGACTGCGCCGCGCCAATGCCGAGCCGCACGTTCATCGGCGGCGTATTTAACGCGGGCATCACGCGCACCAGCTTCAGGCCAAAGCGCTGCTGTAGCTCGGTCTCCAGCGCCAGGCAGCCCTCGTAGCGGGAGTTGATCTGCACGCGGATCACCCCGGACTGACGGCCCTTCTCCAGCAGGCGAGAAATCTTCAAGCGCGGCAGCCCGAGCCGCTCGCCGATGTCGTTCTGGGTCAGCCCGTCGTGGTAGTAGCACCAGGCCACGCGCGCAACCAGCTCCTCTTCCGCCAGTGCCAGCCCGGCAAACCGTCCTTCTTCCGCAGTGCGTTTATCGCTCATAGTTGAACTCTTATAAAAATTTAGATCATATGTTCGTGATGGCGCGGGCGGAAAGTGTGAGCCACGCGGCAAAACGGATCTTTTAGATCGTTTCTGGTTTATCTGTATCTCAATCGATAAAACTGTGATCCCTGCACGGTTGTAAATATAGTTCACCGTCTACGCTTTTGAACATTATTAAATCTAAAAATCATTTGTTCAATAGCGGAGCGATGATGACACCACTTCTCGACGCGCGGAATATCAGCAAGCAGTTCTCAGGCGTGCCGGTTCTAAAAGGCATTGATTTCACGCTGCTTGCGGGCCAGGTGCACGCCCTGATGGGCGGAAACGGCGCGGGAAAATCGACGCTGATGAAGATCATCGCCGGGGTCGAAACGCCGGACAGCGGTGAACTTTCTGTCGAGGGGCAGTCATATGCGCGGCTCACGCCCGTGCAGGCGCACAGGTTAGGCATTTACCTGGTGCCGCAGGAGCCGCTGCTGTTCCCCAACCTGACGGTGCGGGAAAACATCCTGTTCCGCCTGCCGCGCGAGCGCGATCTGGAAAAGCGGCTGGCGGAGAAACTCCAGCAGCTGCAGTGCCAGCTTAATCTCGACGCCGCTGCCAGCACCCTGGAAGTGGCGGATCAGCAGATGGTGGAGATCCTGCGCGGGCTGATGCGCAATGCCAGGATCCTGATCCTCGACGAACCTACGGCCTCCCTCACGCCGGGCGAAACCGAGCGGCTGTTCCGCCAGATCCGCGCCCTGCAGGCGCTCGGCGTCGGGATTGTGTTTATCTCGCACAAATTGCCGGAAATCCGCATGCTTTCGAGCCACGTCTCGGTGATGCGCGACGGCGCGGTGGTGCTGAGCGGCGAAACCGCGCAGTTTGACGACAGCGCCCTGATCGCCGCCATGACGCCGGTAAGCCGGGAGAAATCCCTCAGCGATACGCAAAAGCTGTGGCTGGCGCTGCCGGGCAACCGCCGCACTCAGGCGCAGGATTTCCCGGTGCTGCGGGTGGACGATCTCACCGGAGAAGGGTTTATCGATCTTAGCCTTGAGATCTACGCCGGGGAGATCGTCGGCCTGGCCGGGCTGGTGGGATCCGGGCGCACCGAGCTTGCAGAAACGCTTTACGGCCTGCGGCCGGTACGCGGGGGCCGCGTCTGGCTGGAGAATCAGGATATTACCGGCGAGCCGGTAAGTTCACGCCTGGAAAAAGGGCTGGTCTACCTGCCGGAAGACAGGCAGGTGTCCGGCCTGTTCCTCGACGCGCCGATCCGCTGGAACACCGTGGCGCTGAACGAGCCGTCGATTTGGCAGCAGCGCAAGCGGGAGTCTGCGGTGGTAGAGCGCTATCACCGGGCGCTGGGGATCAAGCTCAACCATGCGGATCAAACCGTGCGCACGCTCTCCGGCGGCAACCAGCAGAAGGTGCTGCTCGCGCGCTGTCTCGAGGCCAACCCTTTACTGCTGATCGTCGATGAACCGACGCGCGGCGTGGACGTCTCGGCGCGTGCGGATATCTACCAACTGATAAAAAGCGTGGCGGCGCAGAACGTGGCGGTGCTGATGATCTCAAGCGATCTCGACGAGTTTCCCGGCCTTGCGGACCGGGTGCTGGTGATGCATCAGGGCGTGCTCAGCGGCGAGCTACCGCGCCACGCCGTCAGCCTCGACAGGATGATGGCGCTGGCGTTCGGAGGGCAATCATGAAGACCTTACTGAAAAACCGCGAGCTGAGCGCGTTTCTCGCGATTTTGGCGCTGTTCGCCGTGCTGGTGGCGCTGAATCCGTCCTACCTGAGTTTACAGACGCTGGGGATGATCTTCGCCAGCTCGCAGATCCTGATCCTGCTGGCCATCGGCGCGGCTCTGGTAATGCTGACCCGCAATATCGACGTGTCCGTCGGCTCCATTGTCGGGCTGTCCGCCATCGCCGTCGGCGTGGCGCTTAACAGCGGCTACAGCCTGCTCGTTTCCATTCTCTTCGCGCTGTCGACTGGCGCGCTGGCCGGGGCGTTCAACGGGCTTCTGGTGGTGGGGCTGCGCATCCCGGCGATTGTCGCCACCCTCGGCACGCTGGGGCTGTACCGCGGGGCGATGCTGCTCTGGACGGGCGGAAAGTGGATTGAGGGGCTGCCGCCGGGGCTGAAATCCCTTTCTGAGCCTGCCGCCGTCGGCATTTCGCCGCTCGGCATGCTGGTGTTGATCGTCGCGGCCACAGGTGCGTGGACGCTGTCGCGCACCGCGTTCGGGCGTGATTTTTACGCCGTGGGGGATAACCTCGCCGCCGCGCGCCAGCTGGGCGTGGCGGTGAACCGCACCCGCATGATTGCCTTTACCCTGAACGGCATGCTGGCGGCCTGCGCCGGGATCGTCTTTGCCGCGCAGATTGGCTTTGTGCCCAACCAGACCGGCAGCGGGCTGGAGATGAAGGCCATCGCCGCCTGCGTGCTCGGCGGTATTTCGCTGCTGGGCGGCACGGGCACGCTGGTTGGCGCGCTGCTCGGCGCCTTCTTCCTGACACAAATCGACACCGTGCTGGTGCTGTTCAGGCTCCCGGCGTGGTGGAACGACTTTATCGCCGGGCTGGTGCTGCTGGGCGTGCTGGTGCTCGACGGGCGCCTGCGCCAGGCGCTGGCGCGCCATCAGAGGGCGCTGAAGTACGGTCGCTTCCAGCCGGGTAACAAAGGGGGAAAGCACGTCACCCCGTTTCCCAAACGCAAAAAAGAGGTGGCGTAAATGAGGCTTAACTGGGAAAGCGCGCTGCTGATTTTACTGGTGCTGGAGATCCTGCTCTTTGGCGCCATCAACCCGCGCATGCTCGACGTCAACATGCTGCTGTTCAGCACCAGCGACTTCATCTGCATCGGCATTGTGGCGCTGCCGCTCACGCTGGTAATTATCAGCGGCGGGATCGACATCTCCCTCGGCTCGACCATCGGCCTGTGCGCCATCGCGCTGGGGGGGATGATGCAGGCCGGGTGGCCGATGGCGGTCGCCGTTCCATTGACGCTGCTGCTCGGCCTGCTGTGCGGATTATTTAATGCCGCGCTTATTCACTACACCGGCATCAGCCCGCTGGTGATCACCCTTGGCACGCTCTACCTCTACGGCGGCGGCGCGCTGCTGCTCTCCGGGATGGCGGGAGCGACGGGCTACGAGGGCATCGGCGGCTTCCCGGACAGCTTCACGGCGTTCGCTAACCTCACGGTGCTGGGTCTGCCGATCCCGCTGGTGCTGTTCGCGGTGATTACCGTCTTCTTCTGGCTTATTACCCACCGCGGGCGCTTTGGCCGTCATCTGTTTTTGATCGGCCAGAATCCTCGCGCGGCGCGCTATGCGGCGCTGTCGGTGAACGGCATGCCCTACGCGCTGTACGGGCTGGTGGGCGTGGCCTCCGCCATTGCCGCGCTGGTGATGGTCTCCTATTTCGGCTCCGCGCGTTCGGATCTGGGGCGCGATTTGCTGATGCCCGCGCTCACCGCCGCCGTGCTCGGCGGGGCCAATATCTACGGCGGGTCAGGTTCGGTTGTCGGTACGGCGCTGGCGGCGCTGCTGGTGGGCTACCTGCAGCAGGGTTTACAGATGGTCGGCATCCCTAACCAGGTGTCGAGCGCGCTGTCAGGGGCGCTGCTGGTTGTAGTGGTGATGGGACGTTCGCTGAGTCTGCACCGCGAGTGGGTGCGTTCTCTCTTTAGAAAACTATCCGGAGCGTAAGATGAAAACAAAACTGTTCGTCCTGGCAATGGCCCTCAGCTTCGCCTCGGCGCAGGCGGCGGACCGCATTGCCTTTATTCCGAAGCTGGTGGGCGTGGGCTTCTTCACCAGCGGCGGCAACGGCGCGAAAGAGGCGGGAAAAGACCTCGGCGTGGACGTGACCTACGACGGCCCGACCGAGCCGAGCGTCTCCGGCCAGGTGCAGCTGATCAATAACTTCGTTAACCAGGGCTATAACGCCATCATCGTCTCCGCCGTGTCGCCGGACGGCCTCTGCCCGGCACTAAAGCGCGCGATGCAGCGCGGCGTCAAGGTCCTGACCTGGGATTCCGACACTAAGCCGGAGTGCCGCAGCATCTATATCAACCAGGGGACGCCGGAGCAGCTTGGCGGCCTGCTGGTGGAGATGGCGGGCAAGCAGGTCACCAAACCGAACGCTAAAGTGGCGTTCTTCTACTCAAGCCCCACCGTTACCGACCAGAACCAGTGGGTGAAAGAGGCGAAGGCCAAAATCGAGAAAGATCATCCGCAGTGGCAGGTCGTGACGACCCAGTTTGGCTATAACGACGCCACCAAATCCCTGCAAACCGCCGAAGGGATCTTAAAAGCGTATCCGGATCTGGATGCAATCATCGCCCCGGACGCCAACGCGCTGCCTGCGGCGGCGCAGGCGGCGGAAAACCTGAAGCGCGAAGGGGTGGCGATTGTCGGCTTCAGCACGCCGAACGTGATGCGTCCGTACGTTGAGCGCGGCACGGTGAAAGCCTTCGGCCTGTGGGATGTCGTACAACAGGGCAAAATTGCGGTCAATGTCGCCGATCGCCTGCTGAAAAAAGGCGATCTTAACGTCGGCGACAGCGTGGACGTAAAAGATATCGGCGCGCTGAAGGTCGAGCCGAACAGCGTGCAGGGCTACCAGTATGAGGCGAAGGGCAACGGCATCGTGCTGCTGCCGGAGCGCGTGGTGTTCACCAAAGAGAACATCAGCAAATACGATTTCTGACGGGGGAGCAAATGGCTGATTTAGACGACATCAAAGACGGCAAGGATTTTGGCATCGGCACGCCGCAGCAGAACGTGCCTTACACCCTGAAGGGCTGCGGCTCGCTGGACTGGGGCATGCAGTCCAGGCTTTCGCGCATCTTCAACCCGCAGAGCAACCGCACGGTGATGCTGGCCTTTGACCACGGCTACTTTCAGGGACCGACCACCGGCCTTGAGCGTATCGATCTCTCCATCGCGCCGCTGTTTGGTGAAACCGACGTGCTGATGTGCACCCGCGGCATCCTCAGGAGCCAGGTGCCAGCCGCGACGAACAAACCGGTGGTGCTGCGCGCCTCCGGCGGTAATTCGATTCTGGGCGAGCTGTCGAACGAGTGCGTGGCGGTGGCGATGGAGGACGCGCTGCGCCTGAACGTCTGCGCCGTGGCGGCACAGGTGTACATCGGCAGCGAGTTTGAGCATCAGTCGATCAACAACATCATCAAGCTTGTCGATGCGGGCGCGCGCTACGGGATGCCGACGCTGGCGGTGACGGGCGTGGGGAAAGAGATGGCGCGTGACGCGCGCTATTTCTCGCTCGCCAGCCGCATCGCCGCCGAAATGGGGGCGCAGTTCGTCAAAACCTACTACGTGGACGAGGGCTTTGAAAAAGTGACCGCCAGCTGTCCGGTGCCGATTGTCATCGCCGGGGGCAAAAAGCTGCCGGAGCACGAGGCGCTGGAGATGTGCTGGCGCGCTATCGATCAGGGCGCGTCCGGCGTGGACATGGGGCGCAACATCTTCCAGTCCAGCGCGCCGCTCGCCATGCTGAAGGCGGTGAAGAAAGTGGTTCACGAGAACTGGAACGCCCGCGATGCGTTCCAGTTCTGGCAGGAAGAGAAACAGGGAGAAGCACAATGAACGTGACGCTGGTTGAAATCAACATCAAGCCCGAGCGGGTGGACGAGTTTCTGGAGGTGTTTCGCGCCAACCACGAGGGGGCAATCAAGGAGCCGGGAAACCTGCGCTTTGACGTATTGCAGGACCCGAGGGTGAAAACCCGGTTCTTTATCTACGAGGCCTATAAAGACGAGGAGGCGGTGCTGGCGCATAAGCAAACCCCGCACTATCTGGCGTGCGTGGATAAGCTTGAGGAGTTGATGTCGGAGCCGCGTAAGAAACGCAGTTTTGTGGGGCTGTTGCCGGAGTAGCGGATTTGCCCGGTGGCGCTGCGCTTACCGGGCCTACGGGTACGAGGTTGTGTTGATTTTGTAGGCCGGGTAAGTTTTGTAGGCCGGGTAAGCGCTAGCGCCACCCGGCGTTGTTCAGGCCAGCTCCAGCAGCTGTACCCGAGCCGTTGCCCCCGGCATCAGCCGCTGCAGGTTGTTGACCAGCTCTTCTCCTGCCTCTTCCAGTGCCGCAAGCGGCATCGACGGCTGGCTTTCAAGAATAAACCACATAGATTGCGCCTGTCTGTCCAGACGGGTACGCACCCCCTGTCGCCAGTTCCAGCGGCGGCAGGTGACGCCGAGGTCGTCGCGCCAGATAACCTCGCCAGCATCCGGGTATTCCACCACCGGCTGGCCCTCTTTAAAGGTATCAAACGGCTCGCTGCCGTCGGCCAGCGTCAGACGCGGAGCGCTCGAGTACGCCGCAAGATTTTCCCCTCCTACCGGAATGGCATAGCGAATGCTCACCGCGTTATAGATATCCACGACCGGATCCAGCGACGGCAGCGAACCGTCTTTCAGCACCCGCTTGCGCAGGGCTGCGGCGGAACAGGGCGTGCGTTTCGGTTTCGCACCGAAGGCTTTAAACACCTCATCCCAGCCAGAAAGGTGTGCATCAGCCCACGGCACATCATCATTCAACATCTGCTGGCAGGCCTGCGCCAGCGCGGCTGCCGCAACCTCCGGGTGGGTAATCGGCGCAGCTTCAACCAGAATGCTCAGCGCCCGAAAGCCCGGGGCAATCCCGGCAAGACGCGAATCTATTGACGGCGTAACGAGAGACATAAATAATCCTGTATTGACTGTTTTATACCATGGTAGTGACCAATGACTGATAAAGTCAATATAATGACTGATTCGGGTGCCGATGTTGCCCAGGTAAGCCTGGCCGTGGCGAACCGCATCCGCAACTGGCGTAAAGAGAAAAAGCTGTCGCTGGACGAGCTGTCCCGCCGCGCCAGCGTCAGCAAAGGGATGCTGGTGGAGATCGAAAAGGGCGCAGCCAACCCCAGCATCGCCATTTTGTGCAAGCTGGCCGCCGCGCTTGGCATCTCCGTGGCGGATATCGTCAACGTCTCCAGCGAGCCGCTGGTGCATGTTATCGAAGAAGCGGCGATCCCGGTGCTGTGGCAGGGTGCACAGGGTGGACGCGCCAGACTGCTGGCGGGTACCGCGGGACCGGACATGATTGAGTTATGGCAGTGGGAGATGCAGCCGGGGGAGCGCTTTACCTCTCCGGGGCACCCGGCGGGAACCTGTGAGCTTCTGCACGTGAACGAAGGCGTTTTAACGCTGACGGTGGACGAGACGGTGACCCAGGTTAACGCTGGCGCATCGGCGGTGGCGAAAACGGAAGCGGCGCACGGCTACGCCAATGAAGGCGATACCGTGCTTCGCTTCACCATGACGGTGGCGGAGTTTCACCGATAAAAAGTAGGCCGGGTAGGCGTAGCGCCACCCGGCGTTGATTACGCCTCTTCCACGCTCACCCGCAGCGCTGCCAGCGCTTTACGCGCCGCTTTCAGCACCTGCTCACACTGCTCAATCGTCAGCGTCAGCGGCGGTTCTATGCGGATGGTTTTCGAGTTGTTGAGCGTTCCGGCCACCAGCACCCGCTGGCGGAACATCTCGCTCGCGAAGCTATAGCCGGTTTCGTTATCGACAAACTCAATCGCCATCAGCATTCCTTTCCCACGCGCGTCCTGCACCAGGTCCGGATACTCCCGGCCTAGCTGACGGAAGCCGTCCAGCAGCATGTCGCCTTTCTGCTCCGCCTGGGCGGGAAGGTTTTGCTCCAGCAGCACGTTGATGGTCGCCAGCGCGGCCGCACAGGCCAGCGGGTTACCGCCAAAGGTGGTGGTATGCAGGAACGGATTGTCGAACAGCACCGAGAAGACCTCCTCGGTAGCCACCGTCGCGCCAATCGGCATCACGCCGCCGCCGAGCGCCTTCGCCAGGCACAGAATGTCCGGCTGAACGTTTTCGTGCTCGCAGGCAAACATCTTGCCGGTGCGCCCCATCCCTGTCTGGACTTCGTCGAGGATCAGCAGGGCGCCAAACTCATCGCACAGCTGACGCACGGCGGGCAGATAGCCCTGCGGAGGGAGGATCACGCCGCCTTCGCCCTGAATCGGCTCCAGGATCACCGCCGCCACGTCATCGCCGGTTTTACGGCATTCGCTCAGCACGGTGCGCATGGCGTTGATGTCGCCAAACGGCACGTGGCGGAAGCCCGGCAGCAGCGGCATAAACGGTTTACGGAAGGTGGATTTGGCGGTAGCAGACAGTGCGCCCAGGGATTTACCGTGGAACGCGCCGCTGGTGGCGATAAAGGTGAATTTCCCGCGCGGCGACTGGTACGCTTTGGCGAGTTTAATCGCCGCTTCGACCGATTCCGTGCCGCTGTTGCTAAAGAAGCTGTATTTCAGCTTGCCGGGCGTTAAGGCCGCCAGCGTTTTCGCGAGCATGGCGCGAAGCGGGTCGAGCAGTTCCTGGCTATGGAGAGGTTGTTTCGCAAGTTGATTCTGTACGGCGGAAACCACAACTGGATTACGGTGCCCCACGTTGAAAATTCCAAAACCTCCCAGGCAATCTATAAACTCCTGTCCCTGGGTGTCGACAAGCGTGTTAAGACTTCCCGCTTGCCACTCTACGGCTCCGTAATCCCCGCCGGCGGTAACAGATTTGCGATATTCCAGAAACCCTGGATTGACGTGCTCTTTAAAGTAATCGATGACCTCTCGGTTAAGTTGTTTCATCTCCTCATGATCGAGCGTTCGCTTTTCAATGAGATTCAGTGCGTGCGCGGTACAGGCAAGAGCCGAGGCGCTGGAAGGTAACCTGTTCAAAATGTGCTCCCGGGGATCGCGTATCACATGATACTGGATTAAGTATTGCAGGGATTACGCCACTTCAGATGACTTAACGAAAATCGGGATAAACGCCAGGTTAAAATTATGTTGCACAATATTTAATCATGCCGGAGCAACCGAAACGGGATTTAGCGGTACAGGAAAGAGAGGATAAATGAGGGCGGAAAAGCGCAGCTGCACTAAAGAAGTGCATTCGCTGCAACTTAAGTGGGCATTAACTGGTCATGCTTTATAGGTAATTTCTTTACGAAAGTATTTGAAATCAATGAATTATAAAATCGTACAAAAAGTATGGTTTAAGTGAAATCTGCGATCTTCATCAAGTTTAACAACTAAAGATAAATTGTTTACCGCCGAAAAAACATTGACCCACAAAATTAACATTCAAATAACCTGCAAGGGATGCCCACGATGTCCTCTCCAACCTATGTCACCCAGAATGAATATCCTCTGGACGATGACACCACCTTAATGTCTACCACAGACGTCCACAGCTATATCACACACGCCAACGACACCTTTGTGCAGGTGAGCGGCTACCAGCTTGATGAGCTGACGGGCCAGCCGCACAATCTGGTACGCCACCCCGACATGCCAAAAGCCGCGTTTGCCGATATGTGGTACACGCTGCAGCAGGGCGAGCCGTGGAGCGGGATTGTCAAAAACCGGCGCAAAAACGGCGACCACTACTGGGTGCGTGCGAATGCGGTGCCGATGGTGCGCCGCGGGCAGGTGACGGGCTATATGTCCATTCGCACCAAAGCCACAGCGGAAGAGATTGCCACCGTGGAGCCGCTCTACCGGGCGCTGAACGACGGGAGCTGTAAGAAACGTGTGCACAAGGGGCTGGTGGTTGGAAAAGGCTGGCTGGGCAAACTGCCGGCTATGCCGCTGCGCTGGCGCGTGCGCAGCGTGATGGCGGTGCTTTTTGCCGTTCTCGCCGCCACGCTGGTCGCGACCTCCGCCGGGTGGATGCCGCTCGCCGCAGCCGCGCTAGTGATGCTGCTGGGGACGCTGCTGTTTGAGCAGCAGATTGTCCGCCCGGTAGAGAATGTGGCCCGACAGGCGCTGAAGGTCGCAACCGGTGAGCGCAACAGCGTGCAGCATCTGAACCGCAGCGACGAGCTGGGGCTGACGCTGCGCGCGGTCGGGCAACTGGGCCTGATGTGCCGCTGGTTAATCAATGACGTGTCGAGCCAGGTGGTGAGCGTCCGTGACGGCAGCGACAGGCTGGCGCAGGGGAACGAAGATCTCAACGATCGGACGCGTCAGACCGTGGCGAACGTGCAGCAGACCGTTGCAACAATGAACCAGATGGCCGCTTCCGTTCAGAGTAACTCTGAAACCGCCGCCGAGGTGGACAAACTCTCCGTGGCCGCGAGCAGCGCGGCCACGAAAGGGGGCAACGCGATGCAGACCGTGGTCAAAACCATGGATGACATTGCCGACAGCACGCAGCGAATTGGCTCGATTACCTCCCTGATTAACGATATCGCTTTCCAGACCAATATTCTGGCGCTGAACGCGGCGGTTGAAGCGGCAAGGGCAGGGGAGCAGGGCAAGGGTTTTGCCGTGGTCGCGGGCGAAGTCCGCCATCTTGCCAGCCGCAGCGCCAGTGCCGCGAATGATATTCGTAAACTGATTGATGCCAGCGCCAGCAAGGTGCAGTCCGGCTCTGAGCAGGTGCACGCCGCAGGCCGTACGATGGATGATATTGTCGAGCAGGTGAAAAACGTGACGCAGCTTATCGCCCAGATCAGCCACTCGACCTCCGAGCAGGCAACCGGACTGTCAGAGTTGACCCGCGCGGTCGCCGAACTCGACAGCATCACGCAGAAAAACGCCGACCTGGTCGAGGAGAGCGCCCACATTTCCGCGATGGTGAAGCACCGCGCCGGACGCCTTAAGGATGCGGTAACCGTGCTCCATTGATTCAATAATGTTCCGGAAAAGCCGTTTATTCCGTAAGGAATAAGCGGCATTTTATTTTCTGGTTGTGACTATTAATGTATTTTCTTGTTAAGTTAATATTAAATAACTAAAGAAAGTGCGTCAGCTATTTATCCCTGCCTAAGTCAATTATTCAGAACGCTATTTTGAAAAATACCCTTCCGGTGGTCTGGTAACGATCGATGGAGCAATATTAATAGCCTGTACCTATCCATTGTGACGGTTATTAAATAAAAAAACGATCAAACTCATAAAGTTAGCAAAATCGTTACCGATAACAGCGATCGTCTGAGAAATAATCACATCGATGGAGAAAATATGTTCTTACATGACGTAAAGATCGGCACGAAATTATTTCTGGCGTTTGGGTTCTTTATTGTCCTGATGGCGATCAGCGCGAGCCTGTCTCTGCTGAGCCTGAACCGGGCTAATAACGGGATGCAATCCATTATTACCAGTGATTATCCGACCACCGTAAAAGCGAACCAGTTAATCGATAACTTCCAGGAATTTATTAGCACTCAACAGCTGATGCTGCTGGACGAGCAGGGCACCTACACGGGGCAATCTCAGCAGCGCCTGAAAGAGATCAGCGAGCACATCACGGTGATCCTGGGCGAGCTGAACAACGCGCTGCAGGATCAAAAGTCTCAGCAGGTACTGGCGGATATCCGCAGCGTGCGCCAGCAGTATCTGGACTCGCGCTACCGCATTTTGCAGGCGGTGCAGAACAACAATCGTGCGGGCGCTATTCAGGAGATGATGACCACCACCCTCGCCGTGCAGCAGGCTTATAAAGCGAAGGTGAAGGAGCTGATTACCATTCAAAACAGCGAGATGCAGAGTGCAGGCGCGCAGGTGGAAGGGGATTTCAGGTCTAACCGCCTGCTGCTGATCCTGCTCACGCTCTTTAGCGTCGGGGCAGGCAGCCTGATCGGCTGGTTTATCGTGCGGGCTATCACTCGTCCGCTCGGCGAGGCGGTGCATTTTGCGAAAGCCATTTCAGAGGGCGACCTGACGGGCAGCATCACGCCTCACGGCAAAGACGAAACGGGTCTGCTGCTGCATGCGCTGATGGAGATGAAGACGCGACTGCTGGACATTGTGCAGCAGGTGCAAACCGGCTCGGAGAATATCTCCAGCGCAGCCGCGCAGATTGTCGCCGGGAACCAGGATCTGGCCGCGCGCACGGAAGAGCAGGCAAGTTCTGTCGAACAGACCGCCGCCTCGATGGAGCAGATCACCGCGACGGTGAAAAATACCGCCTCGCATACCGGGGAAGCAACCAACCTCTCGGCGGATGCCGCCACGGTGGTCAAAAACAACGGTGAGATGATGAAGCAGGTGACCAGCAAAATGCGCCTGATTAACGAAACATCGAACCGGATGTCCGACATTATCGACCTGATCGACGCCATTGCGTTCCAGACCAACATTCTGGCGCTGAACGCGGCGGTGGAAGCGGCGCGCGCCGGCGAGCACGGCCGCGGCTTCGCGGTGGTGGCCGGCGAGGTGCGCCAGCTTGCCCAGAAGAGCGCGTCGTCTGCCAGCGAAATCCGCGAGCTGATTGAGAGCTCCACCAGCCAGACTCAGGACGGGATGAACCTGGTCGAAAAAGCGAGTGGGCTGATCAACGGGATGGTCGGCAACGTGGAAGAGATGGACGTGATCCTGCGGGAAATTCGCCAGGCCAGCCACGAGCAGACGGAAGGTATCTCGCAGATTAACAGCGCGATTGGCCTGATTGACGCCACCACCCAGCAGAACTCCGCGCTGGTGGAGGAGTCTGTGGCTGCGGCGGCATCGCTTAACGAACAGGCGATGCACCTGAAAGAGCTGGTGCGCGTCTTCCGCGTGAGCGAGCGCGCTCCGGCTTAATCCAGCTGGGAGATCTCGAGCGCCGCGCGGTCAATGACGCCGATAATCTGCTTGAGCTGCGCGTCGCTGAGCTCTCCCTGATTCACCTTCAGGTCTAACACTGCTTTGAAGTTATCCAGAGCCCGCTTCATCTGCGGGTTTTTGCGCAGCTGAAAACCGACGGAACGCGCTTTGATACGCACCTGGATCTGTTCCAGCTGTTCCCGGTTTTCGTCCAGCCAGCGTTGTCCTTCAGCGGTAATCGCAATCTTCTTACGACCGCTCTCTTCTTCCGTGATGGTGATAAAGGTCTGATCCTGAAGATAATCCAGGGTTGGATAGATCACCCCTGGGCTCGGGGTGTAATTCCCCTGAGTCAGATTCTCGATCTCTTTGATCAGCTCGTAGCCGTGGCTCGCGCTGCGGGTCAGGATATCCAGAATCACCAGCCGCAGATCGCCGTGGCCGAAAAAGCGCGGTCGGCGCCCGCCGCTGTCGTGTTCGTGTCGCATAACAGATCCTTAAATTTGATATATCTAAACTATATCTAAGATATATTCAGATGCAATCTAAAAGATCTTGCATTTTTACTAACTAGTAATCATTATCATTTGAAAATTGATTTAGATATATCGTATTCACCAGAGAAGGGGCTACAAATGGCATCTACCCGTTACCCACAGCGTGTTCGTAATGACCTGCGTTTTCGCGAGCTGACGGTGCTTCGCGTTGAGCGCGCCAGCGCGTGTTTTCAGCGTATTGTTTTAGGCGGCGAGGCGCTTGAGGGCTTTAGCTCCCGGGGTTTCGACGACCATACCAAAGTCTTTTTCCCGGCTCCTGGGGCGGTGTTTGTACCGCCGGTGGTCACCGATGAAGGCATCGACTGGGGCGACGGCGTGCGTCCTCAGGCGCGAGACTATACGCCGCTTTACGACGAGGCAAATCATGAGCTGGTGCTCGATTTCTTCATTCACGACGGCGGCATTGCCAGCCGCTGGGCGGTCGAGGCGAAAGCGGGGGACAGGCTGACCATCGGCGGCCCGCGCGGTTCGCTGGTGGTGTCGGAGGATTACGCCTGGCAGCTGTACGTGTGCGACGAGTCCGGCATGCCCGCGCTGCGCCGACGCTTAGAAAGCATTGCTAAACTGCCGGTTCGCCCGCAGGTTCATGCGGTAGTGACGGTCGGGGACGAATCTTATAAAGAGTATCTGGCACACCTGAACGGGTTCGATATCACCTGGGTGATGGGCCATAGCGAGCAGGCGGTAGCGGACCATCTGGCGGCGCTGACCGTTCCGGGGGAAGACTATTTTATCTGGCTGACCGGGGAAGGAAAGGTGGTGAAGACGCTGAGCCGTCAGTTTGAAACCGATGCAATTGACCAGCAGCTGGTGCGTGCCAGCGCATACTGGCACGCCAAATAATCAGGCGGCGGAATCCAGCTGCGCTTCGTTCACCTGATGTTCGAGCGAGGCGCGGACCTCGTGCAGCGCTTTCTCCTGCTGAGCGAAGTACGCTTCCATATTGTTGAGCGATGAGACCAGCAGCCAGGATTCCTCTTTCTCCAGTTCCGCCAGCTCGTTCACTAAGATGTCGATCTGCTCGCGGACCTGCGCCATTTTCTTGCGGATGCGTTCCAGATCGTTCAGCCTGTCGCTTGCCATCAATGGCTCAAAGCCCTGCTGCAGGCGGGCCACCAGTGAGCGAATGGTTTTAACGTCACCACGCTGCTTCGCCTGGTTGAGCTGCACCATCATCGCGTTGGCTTCTTCTTTCAGGTCGTCCGCCACCAGATCCGGGTGGCAGAGCTTGCTCGCCTGACGCCAGAGACGCTTGAGCTCGTTCCGATCCTCTTCCGAAAGATCCTTGCCCTTGCGCAGCCGCACTTCGGCATCGTGGTGCTGCTCGCGATACTTCTCATACTCTTCGTTAGCGTCGTCGCGCGCCTGACGCGCAGGCTCCTCTTCGCGCGTTAAGCCGCTTTCCAGCTCCAGCGCTTCGGCCAGCAGGTTGGCAATCAGATTGCTTTGCTGCTCCAGATGCTTACGCGTCTCAGCGGCCTGGACGGAGTCGGCCGGGAGATCGCGCCAGCGCTGGGTGAGCGTCGCCAGCACCTCTACCGCCTGCGCCATATAGCGCTGGCAGCGACGGTAGTCTTCCTCGCGACGACGCGCTTCCGCCTGCTGGCGACGCAGGTTGAGCTCTGCCAGGGTTTTACGCAGGGCGAGGATCTGCTGCATCAGCGGGCCCAGGCGGGAGAAATAGAGATCGTTGAACTCATCGAGCTGCTGCACCCGGGCGTTGCGGCGGTCAATCAGATCGCGCAGACGCTCTTCCAGCGCCTTTAGCTCCAGCTTGCTGGCGGCCACCTGCGGATCGCGCCATTGGGTCACGGCGCGCTGACCCTGCAGCCAGGCGGTAATTGCCGCCATCGCAGAGGTGTAGTTCTTCTCCTCAAGCGCCACGACGATTGCCTGTAGCTCATCGTCAAACGCTTCATTTTTCAGGCGTGTCAGCTGGCTCTGGATGATGTCGTCATCTTCCAGTTCAATGGCATTTTTAATGATTTCTAGCCGTTTGATCGGTGTGCTCATGATGCCTTTCGCTTTGGCGCTTAAGTATTTGAGTTAAGGTTAGTTGTTGTAAAAGCTACAGGAAATAATACACACGGATGATGATCGGCGCGATGGGGGATTTCTTTAGTTTTTAGGGTTTGTGAGTAAAGAGACAGGATGGTTTGCGTTCCCCGTTCCCGTTCTGCCAATGTTTCCACGCTTTGCCATGGGGTTCGCAGCGCTTTCCGTGCCTGAGGAGCATCATATAGCAATGGACATTTCATTGTACAAATCGTATTCGTGAATTCCTCAAAATCCAACGTCACGCTCATTTTTATTACACTAAACCTAAATTTATTTTTTTTAGTTGACCTTTATATCTATGAGTGATTTGTTAATAACATTCCGGGATGTTAATGGCCCGGCATTGTCTCCCGGGAAATAAGCAATGGTATATATAAAGGTAACGGTATGCGATTTTTAAAATATATAATTATTCCAGCAATAGTGAGTCTTTCTGGTTGTAGCACTTTCTTTCCTGAGCCGAAAATGTACACTCCTCCTCCGAATAGCGAGGATGTGGCTAAGATTCGCCTCATTGGCCCGCCGATGAGTTATGGCATCTATCAGTATGATAAGGCAGGTAAAGAAACTGGTGGATGGGTACTCAAGCACAATCGCTATCTGAACCCTTTCCTTGGGTCGACAAAAGATATTGGTCTCCCTAAAGTGACGGGTAAGAAATATGATAAAGACTATTTTGAAACGCTGATTGTGCCAGACGAAAAAACGACTGTTCAGCATGCTTTATACCAGGGATGTAATGTATCGCTCACCTTCACGCCAGAAAAGAAAAAGATTTACGAAGGCCATATTAGCTATAGCGATAAAACGGGATATTGCGTGCTTTATATGAAAGAAGTCGCGCTGGATACCGTCAATGGTATTTATATTGAAAAGGATTTTGTACAGTGAGAACCATGAATGTCTTAGGTGTGGCGTTAGTCTGTCTACTGAGCACCTCTTGTGCATCAAACTACGATGGAACTAAGGCAACAAGCCTGGCGCAGTATTCTGAAAAAGAGATAAAGCATAAGCTGATCCCAGAGGTCACGACCCGCAAAGATGTACTGATTGCTTTTGGCGTGCCTGCCAATACGGCTGACTACAATAATACGCGCCACTGGGAATATACGTCGCAGATCCTCGACCGTCGTATCTATCTCATCATTCCACTTAATCTGGACCGCAAGCAGCAGCTGTCCGTTGATTTTTCTGATAAAGGAATTCTGACTTCATACAACTACATCGAAAAATAAGGTTTAAAATCAATCAAAAGGCTGGCGAGCGTCGTCAGCCTTGAATCTGGCCGCCTCAGCTCACCTCGCTGTAAATCCCCACCACGCGACCCACAGTTTTTATCTCGTCGATACCACATTCAAACGGAACCTTGCCGCCCGCCACGTGGAGTTTTTTACCCGGCAGCAGCGTTAGGTCGCGGATGCTGGCGGTGCCTTCAATCTCAACCAGCCACAGGCCGTCGGTTAACGATGCGTCTTTTTCAATAAAGTGCAGCTTCCCCTCCGCCCGGACGGCGATGCCGCGCGCCAGCGGTTTGCTAAAGAAAGCAGAGTCGATACTCAAAATGGTATTTTCTTCCAGTCTTCCATCACCGAGTGTGAACATGGAAATCGAAACCGGATCGCCCGGCGCGGGGTGACCTTCAAACTGCGCACCTTGCCCGGTCATCAGCCAGCGAAGGCTCGCGCCGGTGTCCAGCGCGCACTGAACCGCAAAGTCGTAAGAGATGGTACCGCGCGCGTAGCGGTTCTGAAGCGAGCTGGCGGCGATATTGAAGTGCCGGGCCAGCTGGATTTTCTGCGTGAAACCATATACCTGACAGATTCTATCGAGTAACTCTTCATTATTCACTTGAGAATCTAAAATCAAAATATATTCCTTTGGGTGTTTACTAATGCTCAATTGGGTATTAGTATCATTACAAATTCGGGCAATCAGCGGCAGACGTTGGCAAACAGAGGCTAATGATTGCAGACCTTATCAAAATGGGAATCATGCAGCATGGCTTCTGAAATCGCAATCCTCAAACGGTGGAAAAAGCCGTGCTGTGCCCGTTTTCCGCGCATTAGCGTGCGTGAATTTATGCGAGGGGAGATATGGCGATAGAAGCTGCCCGTGCAAGGGTTCCACTTAGCGTGGGAGCGCGTCTTAACGGGCTTAACCACGTCGCTGAGCTGCGCGCCCGATACGGGAGCGATAGCGGGAAAGAGCTGGCGCGGTTTATGGCCGAGCTGCGCGATAGGCGCGATCCCTGTTTTGAGGAGAACAGCAGGGCGCTGGCCGCCCTTTTTTTCCTGGCGAGATTGCCCGTCGCCCGTCATGAGTGCGATATCAGCGAGCTGACGATCGAAGAGAAACGGGCGCTGATTAACGCCATGAACCATTTTCGTGCTGTTGTGAGTTTATTTCCTGAACGGCTGACCATGCCGATATAACCCAACCAAAAACCTGATGGCGTAAACCCGCCGGGCACCCTATTGCCTGAAATTAAGGAGAACGCGTGATGCGAAACAGTGAAAACCGCCCTTATCCGATCGGAAGTGAAGAACTTAAACGCCTGCTGATGGAGGCAAAAATGGAGGAACGATGCGCGCGAGCCCTCGCGGTCTCCCTGCGCCTGGAGGCGCTGGCAAGCCATATCTACAAAACCGGCATGAGCGGAGAAGACGTTGCCGAGCTGCTGTGCCACGAGGCGGCCCGCTACGAGCGTGAATCTCAGGAGCTGCACTGATGGCCGATTTTATCGATCTTGCGCAGGCGCGCGAGCAGGAGGACAGAGAGCGGTACATTAATCGCGCCCGCAGACGGCCCGCATCGCCTTCGCGTTTCCTCTGCGAGGACTGCGAGGCCCCGATACCGGAGGCGCGCCGAATGGCGGTGCCCGGCGTGGCCCTGTGCGTAACCTGCCAGGAGATCGCGGAGATGAAAAATAAACACGTCCGGGGAGGATAAGTTGGCTACGTCATTTGCTTATCCGTGGAATGCCCCGCGGTCGGCCATTGCCAGCCCTTATCTCACCCATGCCCAACAGCAGCGCCGCGATAGCCTTTTCGCGGCGCTGCAGCAGGCAAGAAGGGCTCTCGCACAGCAGCCCGACTGCGTACGCTTCGAGGTCTGGCGCACGGTTGATGCCCTCGAACAGCATCGGGGCAGCCCGCAGGCCAACGCCTTTTTGATCCGCTTCTGCAAAAGGATGTTACCCCGCCTGCGGCGGGTCTCTGAACGCTATGGCTGCACAGGCCTGCACGACGAGGTCTCCAGGGCCGTGTTTGACGGCCATTTCGACACTCAGCTTCTGCAATACCTCGCCTCGCGGATGGTCGAACTGGTTGCCCGCTATAACCGCCTTTCGGATATGTCCCGCGCGGATATCGACCTGCTGGCCGCAGATATCGCCAGCTTTATTCGCGGCGAGCTGGCGAATATTAAGGATGCTGAGATGGGGGAATACCAGACGCTGTACGTCTGGTATCAGCGCGCCGGGCTGATCGCCCGGCAGTTCAACGTGTCGCCTCCGCACTGGGAGCGGGTGTCGAAGACGTTTTTCGACAAAGATGACGTTGCTGCGGCGGTGATCCGCATGTTTTCCGAGGCGTGGTGGCGCGGGCGTCTGCGTCGGGTCGCGGCTGCCTGGCGCGAGCATTTGCAGATCGCCCTCGGCAACGTCAGCAAACGGAGAACGGCGTATGCGAGCAAACGCTGCGTGACCGAGTGGCGCGAGCAGAAGCGCCGCACCCGCGAATTTCTCAAGGGTATGGAGCTGGAAGATGAAGAGGGCAACCGCATCAGCCTGATTGAAAAATACGATACCTCGGTGGCTAACCCGGCGATACGCCGCTGTGAACTGATGACCCGCATCCGCGGGTTTGAAAATATCTGCGAGGCGCTGGGCTATGTGGGCGAGTTCTATACCTTAACCGCGCCCGCGCAGTATCACGCGACGCTGAAATCAGGTTACCCCAACGCGAAGTGGAACGGGGCCAGCCCGGCGGATACGCAAGGCTACTTTACCCGGCTGTGGGCGCGTATCCGCGCAAAGCTCCACCGTGACGGGCTCCGTATTTTCGGTATCCGCGTTGCGGAACCCCATCACGACGGTACGCCCCACTGGCACATGCTGATGTTTATGCTGCCGGAAGATGTCGAATGCGTTCGCCAGATTATCGGGGACTACGCGCGGCAGGAGGAGAGCGCTGAACTGCAGAGCGAAAGCGCCAGACAGGCGCGCTTTCACGCGGACGCGATCGATCCGCAGAAAGGCAGCGCTACCGGCTATATTGCCAAATACATCTCAAAGAATATCGACGGCTATGCGCTCGATGGCGAGACCGATAGCGAAAGCGGCGGATTGCTGAAGGAGACGGCGTCCGCCGTGTCGGCATGGGCAGGGCGCTGGCACATTCGCCAGTTTCAGTTTATCGGCGGCGCGCCGGTAACGGTCTACCGCGAGCTGCGGCGTCTGGCGGATCCCGAAGCCGCGCGCGGTCTGAGCGTTGAGTTTGCCGCCGTCCATGAGGCTGCCGACGCCGGGGACTGGGCGGGTTACGTCACTGCGCAGGGCGGGCCGTTTGTACGTCGCGATGATTTACAGGTGCGCACCCTGTATGAGCCGCACGCCGGGTTTAACCAGTACGGCGAGGAAACGGTCCGCATCCGCGGCGTGTACGATCCTGCCGTTGGCGCGGGCAGCCCGATTATAACCCGACTCACGCAGTGGAAAATTGTGCCGAAGCGGGCCGCTGATCTTAAGGACGCGCCTGTATCCTCTCGGAGTTCTGTCAATAACTGTACGCAGGCCGATCTTTCTCAACCCCTCAGCCGACGAGCGAGACGGGCGTTAACCGAACGCATCAAATTCATCCGCCCTGGCGCGTCGTCGCCCATCGTCTTCGCGAGCGACCCGCAGAACGGGGTTCCGGAGAAGGTGATCGATGAGATACGGCTCGCCACCGGGATAGCCATCACTCGGGGAGAGGCCCTGCATCTAATGGCGGGAGGCATCAGCCGCTTTAACGATAAATGGTGCAGAGGCGCAGCCGACGGATCGCTATTTCCGGCACCGTGCTCTTACCAGCAAAAGGCGCGGAAAATCCTTGAACGTATTGGGTATTTAACGGATCTCTTCGCTCAGAGAGCCCGCTAATCTCCATCCATATCATGTACATACCGTGAAGGGTTCTGATTTTTCGCTTCACTCTTTTTATGAATACGTGCTACTGTATGTTTATACAGTATCTCGTGGTGGAGGTTGTGTGGACAGAGAGTTGAACGAGCAGGTCATGATTGAGCGAGTCGAGCTGATTGCGCGACTGACGACAGAAGGAACGTGTCAGGAAAGAGATCGTGAGATTGCCCTGAATTTGATTGCTGAGATTGCGCGGGGAAATTTAATCAAGAACAACGCATTTACCGTTGTTTTCTCAGCATCGCCTGTTCCGGAACGAATCAAAAAAGAGGGCAACGTTCGGGTGAACGTTACTCTCGATAAAGATCAGCAGATTGGCCATGCCGTCGTTGAAGCCTTTCAGTGCGAACTGACCCGCAGAATACGATCCCTGTTTCCGTCATCGCGGGTGAACGTGAAAATAGGATCGGTGACGGGGGTCGAGCTCCAGGGGCTTGAAAAAGAGGCCGATCGCGAAATGCTGGACGCTATTCTCCGGGAAGTCTGGGAAGACGAGAGCTGGCGCTAGCCCCGGCGGCGTCACCCGTACCAACACCCTCATTCCTATTTTGCGCTTCCGTTGAACCACGCTTCGCTGCTCGCGGACGATCTGTTGTGCCCGCGATTGTCCATCCGTCAGCGATAGCGAAAAGCCTTCTGGCCCGGGAAACTCTAGGGTACCTGGAAACCGGATGTTGGGAGCGTCTGATGAAAATCTATGCAATGCAGGGGGACACGCTTGATGCCGTTTGCGCCCGCTTTTATGGGCGCACGGCTGGCGTCGTTGAAGCCGTTCTGAAGGCCAATCCTGGCCTCGCGGAGTTAGGCGTTATCTTGCCTCACGGCACGCCGGTAGAGATGCCGGAGGTGAATAGCGCCCCCACAAAAGAATCCGTAAACCTATGGGACTGAGCCTGGAGAAAATCACCACGTTTATCGCCTACTGGCTGGCCGTGGCGCTGGCCTGGTTCGGGGCGATGTCTCCTGAAAAAGTCGCGCTGTACGTGGGGAGTCTTTGCGCCATTTTTACCGCGCTGACGAATTACTGGTTTAAGCGCAAAACCTGGCGCTATCTCCAGTCTCTGGGCCTCGATAAGAAGAGCATTCGTGAACTCAATCATTAAGCGTTGCAGCGTCGCCGGCGTGCTGGCCCTGGCGGTGCTGATGCCTGACTTTCGATTACTGAAAACGTCCCCGGAGGGGCTGGCGTTGATTGCCGATCTCGAAGGATGTCGCCTGTCGCCCTACCGGTGTAGCGCCGGCGTATGGACGTCAGGCATTGGGCACACGGCAAACGTTGTGCCGACGCGGGACATTACCGAGCGTGAGGCTGCGGTAAACCTGGTCGCTGATGTGCTCAACGTTGAGCGGCGTCTGGCGGCGTGTGCGTCGGTAGAGATGCCACCCCGGGTCTACGACGCGCTGGTGAGTTTTACGTTTAATGTCGGCGCAGGCGCCGCCTGCCGTTCGACCCTGGTGTCCTTTATCAAACGTAAACAGTGGTCACAGGCATGCGGGCAGCTTACCCGCTGGGTGTACGTCAACGGCGTCAAAAATGCCGGGCTGGAAAATCGTCGCGTCCGCGAGAAGGCCTGGTGCATGAAGGGGCTGCGATGAGAACCCTCATGCTGGCGCTGGCCGGGCTGTTGGCCATCACGCTGTGGCTTCGTCATGACAACCTGCACCTGTCCCGTTCCTTAGCCACGGCCAACCGGGTCGCCAGCGAGCAAAAAACGGCCCTCGCCACGCTTAACCAGCAGCTGTCCCTGTCGCAGCGGATGGCCAGAGCAAATGAAAACGCCCAGGTCAGGCTCCGTGAGGAGCTTGTTACCGCGGGCCAGGAGAGGGCAAGACGGGAAGCGACTATCGGGAGATTACTCAATGAAAATGAAGCGTTACGCCGCTGGTATACCGCTCAGCTGCCTGATGCTGTCCGCAGGTTGCACACCCGCACCGCCTGCGCCTCCGCAGCCCATTGTTTACAACGCCTGCCCGAAGGTGAGCCGCTGCCCGATGCCGGGAAGCGAACCCGCCACTAACGGCGATCTCAGCGCGGATATTCGCAGGCTGGAATACGCCCTTATCGCCTGCGCGCTGCAGGTTGAAACCATCAAAGACTGTCAGGATAAACTCGATGCACAAACTCAAGAGCCTGCGTCAGGCATTAATTGACGCGATCCCCCAACTCAATGCCAACCCTGATCGCCTGCAGATGTCGGTCGGAAGCGGCAATATTGACGCCCGGCTGGCCTCCTCGCTCTCCTTTGAAAAGCGGTATGCGCTGAACGCGAAGGTCAGCGGCCTCACCGGCGACAGCGACGGTTTTTTCGTCCCGGTACTGGCCTGGCTTCGGGAAAACCAGCCGGATATTTTTACCCTCGATGAAGGACGCAAAAACGGTTACACCTTCGCGATCGTCTTAAACGATGACGATACGATGGATATCACCATCAGCGTGCAATTAACCGAGCGTATTCTTGTTTCCCAGGATCAGGGCGCTCTGCACGCGACGTATTCCCCCGAGCCGCCGCTGCCGGAGCCCGTCACGCGGCCGAAGGCGCTGTACATCAACGGCGAGCTGGTCAGCCAGTGGGAGGACTAAGTTCCCCGCGCTGAAGGCCGCCATTCGCCTGCCGTCTGGACCGCTTGTTGTATCATCCCGCATAAAACCCCGTCTCGTTGCTGCCGTTCCTCCTGAACGGCATTCTCTTCTCATGAATACATTAACTTCCATGAACGGTATCGCTCGCGCGATCCGCAATCTTATTCGTATCGGTGTTGTGACCGATGTCGACCTCAACAGAGGGCTTTGTCGTGTCCAGACCGGCGGGATGAAAACTACCTGGCTGAACTGGCTAACCTGTCGCGCGGGACGATCGCGCGTCTGGTGGGCTCCTTCCGAGGGAGAGCAAGTGCTGCTGCTGGCCATCGGCGGCGAGCTTGATACCGCCTTCGTGCTGCCCGGCATTTTCTCTGACGACCATCCGGCGCCGTCCGGGTCACCTGACGCGTTCCACGTCTCGTTCCCTGACGGCGCGGTGATCGAGTACGAACCCGGGCGCGGGGCGCTGACGGTTGCAGGGATTAAAACGGCCGATATTACCGCCTCTGAATCGCTGACCGCCACCGTGCCGGAGGTGCGGGTGACGTCAACGTCGCGCATCACGCTGGATACGCCTGAAGTGGTGTGTACCAACAGGTTAATTACTGCCTCTCTTGAAGTGCAGAAGGGCGGCGTGATGGCCGGAAATATTGAGCATTCCGGCGGTAAATTCACCTCCAACGGGGTGCAGGTGGACAACCACGCGCACGGCAGTGTGCAAAGCGGCGGAAGCTGGACTAAGGGGACACAATGACGGTGCGTTACAGGGGGATGAACAGGCAGACCGGGCTGAGCATTTCAGAGGCTGAACACATCCGGCAAAGCGTGCGCGACATTCTGGTTACGCCGATCGGCTCACGGGTCATGCGCCGGGATTACGGCTCGCTGCTGGCGGCGATGATCGACAGGCCGCAGAGTCCGGCGCTGCGTCTGCAAATCATGGCCGCATGCTATTCCGCCATCCAGAAATGGGAGCCGCGGATAAGCCTGACGGCCATCACTTTCGAGCGTTCGGAGAACGACGGGACGTTGTATGTCGATATCACCGGCACGCGCCCGACCTCCGGACAATCCTTTTCTATCACCATTTCACTGAGTTAAACGCTATGGCTATTGTTGATCTGAGCCAGCTCGCCGCGCCTGATGTCGTGGAGGAGGTGGATTATGAAACGCTGTTGGCAGAACGAAAGGCCACCTTTGTCTCCCTCTATCCGGAAGAGGAGCGAGAGGCGATTGCACGGACGCTGACCCTGGAATCCGAGCCGATTGTGAAGCTCCTGCAGGAGAACGCCTACCGGGAAGTTATCTGGCGCCTGCGGGTTAATGAGGCTGCGCTGGCTGTGACGCTTGCCTATTCTGCCGGTCACGACCTTGATGTTATTGCGGGAAACAATAATACCGAACGCCTGACCATCACCCCAGGAGATGACACTACCATTCCGCCAACGGCTGCCGTCATGGAGTCTGACGCTGACCTGCGACTGCGCGCGCAGCAGGCATTTGAGGGATTGAGCGTCGCGGGGCCGGTTGGAGCCTATGAATATCATGGTCGAAGTGCCGACGGACGGGTCGCTGACGTTTCGGTTGAAAGCCCTCAGCCTGCATATGTGACGATTTCGGTGTTATCCCGTGAGGGTGATGGCACCGCTCGTCCTGAACTACTGGCGGTTGTTGAAAAAGCGCTTAACGCTGAAACCGTCCGCCCGGTCGGCGATCGTGTGACTGTTCAGTCAGCAGAAATTGTGCCTTACAAGATAAACGCAACGCTCTACGTTTATCCCGGACCAGAGTCTGAACCCATCAGGCAAGCTGCAGAGCAGAAGCTGCAAAATTATATAAGCGCACAGCATCGACTTGGACGCGATATCCGTCTGTCGGCCATTTATGCAGCACTTCACGTTGAAGGCGTGCAGCGCGTTGAACTGGAATCTCCCCACTCTGACATTGTACTGAGTAAGTCGCAGGCATCGAACTGTACCTCGTATCAGATAGCTATCGGGGGTTCGGATGAGTGAAAGGCTATTACCCGTTGGATCCTCACCGCTGGAAATCGCCGCTGCTACTGCGCTCTCGAATATTGAGCGTGTGCCGGTCCCGCTACGCACGTTATGGAACCCCAGCGCGTGCCCGGTAAATTTGCTTCCCTACCTGGCATGGGCGCTGTCGGTAGATCGTTGGGATGAGGCGTGGCCGGAGAGCACGAAACGCAGCGTCATTATGTCCTCGTTTTTCGTCCATCAGCATAAAGGAACCATCAGCGCATTGCGTCGTGTGGTGGAACCGCTTGGCTTTTTGATTGAGGTGCGCGAGTGGTGGCAGCTCGGTGAGGAGCCAGGCACATTCCGTCTGGTTGTCGGTGTGCTTGATAACGGCATCACTGACGAAATGTATCAGGAGCTTGAGCGCCTAATTGAGGATGCCAAACCGGCAAGTAGACACATGACCGGGCTGGCTATCAGCTTGAGCTCAACGGGAGAGTTTTATGTCGGCGCAGGATGCTATCACGGCGATGCGCTGGCCGTTTACCCCTACACCACAGAGGAACTTATTGTCGGTGGTGATTATTACCCGGCCTCGGCCATCCATTTGATTGATAACCTGAGAGTGAACGCATGACCGCAAAATATTTTGCCATACTGACTAATCAGGGCGCGGCGCGGCTAGCTAACGCGACGGCACTTGGTACGCAGCTCAACCTGACGCAAATGGCGGTAGGAGACGCTAACGGAACGTTGCCTACTCCCGATCCGGCGCAGACGAAGCTCGTCAACCAAAAACGCATAGCGCCGCTGAACCTGCTCGCTGTTGACCCAAACAATACCAGCCAGATCATCGCTGAACAGATTATTCCCGAGAATGAGGGCGGTTTCTGGATCCGAGAGATCGGTCTCTATGACGACGACGGCATTCTGATCGCCGTGGCCAATTGCCCGGAGACATACAAGCCTCAGCTGCAGGAAGGCAGCGGCCGCACGCAGACCATCCGCATGATTCTGATTGTGTCGAGCACAGCGTCAATTTCCCTGAAAATTGATCCATCCGTTGTGCTGGCAACGCGCCAGTATGTTGACGATAAAGTTATTGAGGTAAAGGGCTACGCTGATGATCAGATTAAGAAGCATATTGCTGCTGCTAATCCGCATAAACAGTACCCTTTAATCGCCAATGCGTTAAAAGAAATTGCCGATGCAGGGTTGAGTGCTGAGGTTCTCAAAAACCTTGGTTTGGGAGAAGGGTCAGCTCTGCCGGTTGGCGTCCCCGTTCCGTGGCCGTCAGCAACTCCACCGACGGGGTGGCTCAAATGCAACGGAGCGGCATTTACGGCTGCGCAATATCCAAATCTGGCACTTGCCTTTCCCGCACTCAAATTGCCAGACCTGCGCGGTGAATTTATACGCGGCTGGGATGACGGGCGAGGGATTGATGGTGGTCGAACGCTGCTTTCTTTGCAGCTTGATGCCCTTCAAAAAATGACTGGTTCAGCGAGTAACGGCGCGGCGACTGGCTTCGTGAATAGCAGCACGTCAAATGTCAGCGGAGTTTTTAAGCGCGGGAGTAACATTTACCCAAATACTAACGCTCAGAATGCCGATTACCAGGGGGTCGATCTTGTCTTTGATTCATCCCTTGTCGCGCGTTCTGCGACGGAAACCCGTCCGCGCAACATCGTATTTAACTACATCGTGAGGGCCGCATAATGGCGAAAGCAAAATTAAACAATCAGATTATTGCTACAGTGGCCGGTGATATAACTGTATTTAACTACGATGGTGAGACGCGCGAATACCTTTCTTCATCCGTTGAATATTTGGCGGAAGGTGTAGGCATTCCGGGCCTATCATGTATTGATGCGCCTGGAAAATCTAAAGAAGGTTTTACCATTTTTCGCACCTCTGACTTAAGCGCATGGGAGTATCTCGCTGATCATCGCAGTGAAACTGTATACAGCACGAAGACTGGTCAACGAGTCACGATATTCCTGCCGGGTGATTATCCTAAAGATACGACTACAGAAGCCCCTGGAACGCCATATGATAAGTGGAGTGGCAGCGAGTGGATAACCGACGCAAAAGCGAAACACTCTGCGGATGTGGAAAAGGCTGAACAGCAGAAAACCGCATTACTGGCTGAAGCATCTGCAATTATCGCACCATTGGCAGATGCTCTGGCTGGAGGCTACATTGACGATGCAGATATTCCACGTCTGACTGAATGGCAGCGCTACCGCTATAAACTAACTAAAGTTGATATCGACACCGCTCCGAATCTACACCTTCCACCGAAACCCGAGGTATAGGTCATTCAATATCGGGTGCTTTTGATGTATCAATAATCATCAGCAGCACCTGATATTTTCAGCACTCAGCCAGAAAACGTATTCATTTATTCGTTGCCAGAGACATCAGATTTATTTTCCACAAGGATTGGTTCGCCTTTTTCATTAACTGCAAGTCGCATTCCTTCCGGTATTTCCTGTATTCTGAAAAACCAGTTATCCTCAGGGAGTTGAATAGCACCTCCAGTATCGTGGAAACCAAGAATGATCTCCGTCATCGTGATCGGATTAAATAGGCGCATAGTAAACTCTCCACGAAAAACCATTATTTGATGGGGCACCCGTTGCGGCCATTGTGCAACGAGCTTTGAAACCGACATTTGTTGTTAAAGCATCAATGATCATTGATGAATGAGCATAGTTGGGCGTAGTGCCGGGATCAGCAGAAAGACGTTCGGCAATGCTGATATAGCGGCTTATACCTGGCAGCGCAATTGGGTAATTAACCGTTGCCAGGCCGTTATCAAGGATTACACCATACCCCATCACCTCAATGGCTCCATCCGACCATATTACCCAAGCTCCATTTGCGTTACTTCCTCGACTGGTTACGTATTTAGCTCCTCCTAAACCAAGGTTTTCGAAAATGCGTGTTTATCAATTAACTGGCATGATTTCCGGTTTTGACGGAGAGAAATACCATGTTTATTGGATACATACGCGTGTCAACAAATGAACAAAACACCGCCTTACAGCGTGACGCGCTGAAGCGTTCAGGATGTGAGCTAATTTTTGAAGATAAAATCAGCGGTAAATCGACAAACAGACCGGGACTCAATCGTGCCCTCAGACAACTTAATGCGGGCGACACTCTCGTTGTATGGAAACTCGATCGTCTCGGGCGCAGTATGCGCCACCTTGTTTCAATGACCGAGGAACTACGCCAGCGAAGCATTAATTTTCGCAGTTTGACTGATAGCATTGATACATCAACGCCAATGGGGCGTTTCTTCTTCCATATTATGGGGGCGCTTGCTGAAATGGAGCGTGAACTCATTGTCGAGAGGACGTGCGCCGGGCTGGCCGCAGCGCGGGAGCAGGGACGAATTGGTGGCAGACGCCCTAAATTGACGCAGGAGGAATGGGCTCAGGCTGGCAGGCTGATTGCTTCCGGGGAATCCCGACAGCGCGTTGCGTTAATTTTTGATGTGGGTATTTCCACGCTTTATAAAAAATTCCCCGCCACGGCGATCGGACAATCGTTGTGCCAGCGGCCGCTGGACAGGGATGGTTAGCTCATAGCAAGCCCAGCCGCGACAATATCACTCACCAACTAACCAAGGAGTTAAACGGATGAGTGATTTTCACCACGGCGTGGAAGTTATCGAAATCAACGATGGCACCCGCACCATTTCCACCGTCTCGACGGCAATCATCGGCATGGTCTGTACGGCCAGCGATGCTGACGACAAGACATTTCCTTTAAATGGGCCCGTGCTCATTACTAACGTGCAAAACGCGATTGCGAAAGCCGGCAAGGCGGGGACGCTGTCCGCTTCTCTGCAGGCGATCGCCGACCAGTGCAAACCGGTTGTCGTTGTTGTTCGCGTGGCCGAAGGCACCGCAGAAACCCCGGAAGAGGCGCGCAAGCAAACCGTTTCCAACATCATCGGTACCACCGATGAAAACGGTAAATATACCGGCCTGAAGGCGCTTTTGACCGCGAAAACGGTGACCGGCGTTAAGCCGCGTATTCTCGGGGTGCCGGGGCTGGACTCTCAGGAAGTGGCGACCGCGCTGGCCGCCATGTGCCAGAGCCTGCGCGCGTTCGGCTATGTCAGCGCGTGGGGCTGTAAAACCATCTCTGAAGCGATCGACTACCGCAAAAACTTCAGCCAGCGCGAGCTGATGGTTATCCATCCTGATTTTCTGGCATGGGATACCACCACGAACGCAACGACGACGGCCTGGGCTACCGCCCGCGCGCTTGGCCTGCGCGCCAAAATCGACCAGACAATCGGCTGGCATAAAACCCTGTCAAACGTTGGCGTCAACGGCGTTACTGGCGTAAGCGCCTCTGTCTCCTGGGATCTGCAGGAACAGGCCACCGATGCGAACCTGCTCAACCAGGCTGGCGTTACCACGTTGATTCGCAACGACGGCTTCAAATTCTGGGGTAACCGTACCTGCTCAGACGATCCGTTATTCGTCTTTGAAAACTACACCCGTACCGCACAGGTGCTGGCCGATACCATGGCGGAAGCGCACGCGTGGGCGATGGATAAACCCATCACGCCAACGCTTATCCGCGACATCGTCTCCGGTATTAACGCCAAGTTCCGCGAGCTGAAAACCAACGGCTATATCGTCGACGGCTCCTGCTGGTATGACCCTGAGTCGAACGATGCATCAACCCTGAAAGCGGGGAAACTGTATATCGATTACGACTACACCCCTGTCCCGCCGCTGGAAAATCTGACCCTGCGCCAGCGCATCACCGATACCTATCTGGCAGACCTGTCAGATTCGGTTAACAGCTAAGGAGCTGAAGCATGGCGTTACCACGCAAACTTAAATACCTGAATATGTTCAACGATGGCCTGAGCTATATGGGCGTTGTTGAGTCTGTGACCCTACCGAAGCTTACCCGCAAGCTGGAGAAGTATCGCGGCGGCGGTATGCCGGGCTCGGTCTCTGTCGACCTCGGCCTGGACGATGACGCCCTGGCGCTGGAGTGGACCGTTGGCGGTCTGCCGGACGCCGCGCTGTGGGCGCAGTACGCCTCTCCGGGCGCGGACAGCGTGCCGCTGCGCTTTACCGGCTCTTATCAGCGCGATGATACCGGCGAAATCTCCGCCGTCGAAATCGTCATGCGCGGCCGCCATAAAGAGTTTGATGGCGGTGAAAACAAGCAGGGCGAGAGCGGCACCACCAAGATGTCCACCGAGTGCGCTTACTACCAGCTGACCATTGATGGCAAAGAGATCATCGAAATCGACATCATCAACATGGTGCTCAAAGTCGATGGCGTCGATCGCCTGGCAGAACACCGTAAGGCCATCGGCCTGTAACCCTTTAACCGGCTGGGATTACCGGCCGGTGAGTTAACTTTCTGAAGAGTAACGAAATGGAAAATATCAACGAGACCGCCATGAACGAAAGTGAAAACCCACATATCGTCACGCTTGATAGCCCCGTTCAGCGCGGTGAGCAAAAAATTGAAAAGGTAACGGTTTCTAAACCCAATGCGGGGACCCTGCGCGGGGTATCGCTGGCGTCGCTGGCGCAATCTGACGTCGATGCGCTGATTAAGGTGCTGCCGCGAATGACCTCGCCGGCGCTGACCGAGCATGAGGTTGCGCGCCTGGATGCCTGCGATCTGCTCTCTTTTGCAGGTAAGGTGATCGGTTTTTTGTCACCGGCTTCGGCTCGCTGAAATTTCCCAAAAATGTGTCGGTCGACGATCTGATGGCGGATATCGCGGTGATCTTTCACTGGCCGCCGTCAGAACTGTACTCCCTTAGCGTGACCGAACTCCTCTTATGGCGCGAAAAAGCGCTGCAGCGAAGCGGAAACCATCATGAGTAATAATGTCAGTCTTCAGGAGCTGCTTAAGGCAGTCGACCGGGCAACCCGACCGCTTAACGCTCTCCAGAACGCCAGCCTCACTCTCGCGAGCGATATCCGCGAGGCGCAGACGGCGCTGGGGGCACTCGATGAGCAGGCGGGGCGTATTAACGGCTTCAGGAAAGCAAACGCCCAGCTCACCGTGACGGAGCAGTCGCTTGCTCAGGCGAAACAGCAGGCTGCGGCGCTGGCGGTGCAGCTTAAAAACACGCAAAACCCCACCCAGGCACAGGCTGATGCGCTGACTGTAGCCCGAAAATCGGCGGCCGACCTTAAGCTTGAATACAACAGCTTACGCTACTCGGTACAGCGTCAGCGCGCTGAACTCGCTCAGGCGGGAGTCAACACGCGCACGCTCTCGTCTGATGAGCGTCGTTTACGAACTCACATCAGCGAAAAAACGCAGCAGCTTAACCGACAGCGTGATGCGCTGGCCCGCGTCAATCAGCAGCAGGAGCGGCTGAGTACCGTTCAGAATCGCTACGAGTCAGGCAAACGCGTTACCGTGCGGGTGCGTCAGCTTGCGAATTCGGGTGTGGGCATAGCAAAAGCGGGCTTTGACCAGACGTCCCGGTTTATGGCGCCTGGCATCAGCTTTGAAAAGCAGATGTCGGCCATTCAGGCAAACCTTGGTCTGGCGAAGGGGGATCCCCGGCTTGAGGCGATTCGCCAGCAGGCGCGGGAGGTCAGTGCCAGCACCGGCGTACCTGCAGATACGGTCCTCCGGGCACAAACCGAACTGACTCGTTCAGGCTATGACGCCGATGGGCTGCTTGCGGCCACCGCGCCAACGGTCAACCTCAGCCTGGCGGGCAATATCGACGCGGCTAACGCGGCCGATATGATCGCCAGCACGCAGGCCGCGTATAGCCTGGCCGATGCGGATGCGGGACGCATCGCAGATGTGCTTACGCGCGGATCTACCTCTTCAAATACCAGCCTCGCTGAGATGGTGGCGGCCGTCACCTCCGCTGCGCCTGCTGCGGATGCATCCGGTATGGGGCTTGAAGAGACCACCGCGCTGCTGGGCGTTCTGGCGGAAAAAGGGATGAAAGGCGCCGCCGCCGGGGACGCGCTTAGCGCGATGTTGCGCCATGTTCAGACTCCGGATGCCATAAAAGCCGCGGGGGCGCTGGCTTCCGCTGCGGGTGATGGATCGCTTGATGAAAAACGCCAGCAGCTGCAGGGGGCAAAAGGCAGTACCGCGATTGCGGCGTCCATGCAGACCGACAATCTTGACGGCGATATCAACCGATTCCAGGCCGCGTGGAACGGGTTGAAGATTGATGTATTTGATAAAGCGGATGGCGCTCTGCGCAACCTGATAACAACCGCAACCGGCTGGCTTGGCACGGCCTCTCTTTGGGTGAATGCCAACCCTGAGCTGACGCAGACCCTCGCCAGCATCGTTGTCGGCGCCCAGGCGTTCTCTGGCGTACTGGGTGGCGTAGGCACGGTTATCGGCCCGGTTCTGACGGGCGTCAATATGGTTATTACCGCGGCCGGGATGTTGGGAACGGTATTCAGCGTGGTGGGCGGCGCCATCATGACGGTGCTGGGTGCCCTTAGCTGGCCGGTAATTGCCCTTGGCGCGGCGATTGCTGCCGGTGCCTTACTGATTTTTAAATACTGGGAGCCCATCAGCGCCTTCTTTGGCGGGGTAATGGAAGGGCTTTCGACGGCTTTCGCACCGCTGGGTGCGCTGTTCTCACCGGTGATGGCGGTGTTTGACTCTATCTCGGAGAAGCTGGGCGGTATCTGGCAATGGTTCACCGACTTAATCACGCCGATCAAGGCGACGCAGGAAACGCTGGATGGCTGTAAAAACGCTGGCGTGATTTTTGGTCAGGCGCTGGGCGATGCGTTAATGGCACCGCTTGATCTCTTTAACAGCCTGAGCGGCAAGGCCAGCTGGCTGCTGGAGAAACTCGGTCTTATCAAAAACGAGTCGGGCGATCTCGACGCCGCTGCGGCAAAAGCAGAAGCGGCATCCTCACCGGCGGGCAGCGCTTATATTCCTGGCACGGGGATCTCTGGCGGCAGCCTGGGGTATCAGCCGACCATCGCTACTGGAGGACGCTCTTACGTCGATCAGAGTAAAAGCGAATATCACATCACGCTGCAGGGGGGCACGGCCTCCGGAACGGATCTGACGCGTCAAATCCGGGAGGAAATAGAAAACAGTGAACGTGATAAAGCGAGACAGCGGCAATCCAGCTTTATGTATGTTTGAGGAGAGAGAAAATGTTAATGGTGCTGGGTCTGTTTGTCTTTGAACGACGAACCTTACCGTATCAGTCAATGATATTCACAAAAGACTACCGCTGGGCATCCAGCGCTCGCATCGGGAAACCCAAAGCCTGGCAGTACCTTGGCGAAGGGGAGACATCCTTCAGCCTCTCCGGCTTACTCTACCCGGAACTCACGGGAGGGCGGCTTTCTCTCAAGGCGGTTGAGCTGATGGCGAATGAGGGGCGGGCATGGCCGTTGATAGACGGTACCGGCATCATTCACGGTATGTTTGTCATTGAGAAAGTTACGCACACGCATTCGGATTTTTACAGCGATGGTACCGCACGAAAAATTGATTTTACCCTGTCGCTAAAACGCGTGGATGAATCACTGATGGCGACGTTTGGCGACCTGCGAACGCAGGCCTCAGAGCTGGTGGAAAGCGCACGCAATAGCATCGGAGGGCTGGTGGGATGATCGCCGAAATGAATATCCGGGCGGGTGGGAAAATCGCCCCTGATTTTATGCTTAAGCTTGACGACCGTGATATCACACAAAATTTCAGCCATCGTCTTATCAGCCTGACCATGACCGACAAACGGGGGCTGGAAGCCGATCAGCTGGTTATTCAACTGGATGATTCCGACGGGCTGCTGGACTTGCCTGCCCGGGGGGCAAGGCTGTCCTTATGGCTGGGATGGGAGGGAACCCCGCTCGAGGAGAAAGGGGACTTTACGATTGATGCGATTCAATTCCAGGGCGCGCCGGACACGCTGACCATCCGGGGATGCAGCGCAGATTTTCGTGGAAAGCTAAACGTGCGGCGCGAACAGTCGTGGCATGGCACGACGATTGGCGCGGTGGTCGATACCATCGCTCAGCGTAACCAGTTGACCGCCAGCGTCGCGTCGGGGCTTGCATCTATCGCCATCTCTCATATTGACCAGTCTCAGGAGACAGACGCGGCGTTTCTCTCCCGCCTTGCCGAACGTAATGGTGCATTTGTTTCAATCAAAGCCGGGAAGATTATCTTTATGAAAGCGGGTCAGGCCGTGACGGCCAGCGGCACTCCGCTTTCCTTAATGGTGATTGAGCGTGGGGATGGCGATAAGCACCTTTTTTCCGTCACTGACCGTGAAAATTATTCCGGCGTAACGGCCAAATGGCTGCAAACGCGCGACCCCAAACAACAAAATCCTCAATTGAGTATTTCTCGTCAGTCCGGAGGGCAGCAGACAGAAGCACTGCAGCACCCGGATGCCGCCGCACCGGTAGCGGGAGCAGGAGGCAAGGAGCAGAAACCGCAAGAGAAGCTGGTGGGATCGGCGGAAAACGTATTTGAGCTCACTACGGTTTATGCTTCTGAAGAGCAGGCGCTCAGGGCCGCAGAGGCGAAGTGGCGCGCGCTTCAGCGGGGAACCGTGGAGTTTTCCATCCAGCTTGCGCTGGGACGCGCCGATCTGTTCCCCGAAATGCCGGTGCTGGTAAACGGTTTTAAACGCGTCATTGACGAGCAGGCGTGGATCATCAGCGAGGTGGTGCATACCCTCAACGACAGCGGATTTACCACGCAGCTTACGCTTGAGCTGAACGTCACCGACGAAAAATTTACTGTTGATAGTGAGTAATGTAGTTGCTATTGGTTTTGTTTTGGGTATTATTGATTCACAAAATGTGAATCAAGTGGAGGGGTACATGTTTCATTGTCCTAAGTGCAAGCACTCTGCGCATGCGCGTACCAGTCGCTATCTAAGTGAAAATACCAAAGAGCGCTATCACCAGTGCACCAATGTGGACTGCAGCTGTACGTTCGTGACGATGGAGTCCGTGGAGCGCCTGATTGCGACTCCCGGTGCGTCTGAGCATGTCCGAACGGCTTCGCTGAACCACGGTTAGCGGCTGCATCGGCCGCTCAAAAAAGCCAATAAAAAAGCCACTCAATCGAGTGGCTTAATCATATGATTCTAAAACTAAAATTTGGTGGCCCCTGCTGGACTTGAACCAGCGACCAAGCGATTATGAGTCGCCTGCTCTAACCACTGAGCTAAGGGGCCGTGGCGGTGAATTATAAAGTAACTCCCCGCAGCAATCCAGCCATTCACACCTGCCTGCTGTTTTTATAAACAACGCATAATCAATCCTTTATACTTCCCTGACGATGTATCGAGCGGGAGTAAAGATGATCAACGATATTCTGGCCCCAGGCCTGCGGGTGGTGTTCTGCGGTATCAACCCGGGTAAGTCCTCGGCGCACACCGGTTTTCACTTCGCCCATCCGGGGAATCGATTCTGGAAGGTGATCTACCAGGCCGGGTTTACCGACAGGCTACTCAAGCCCGAAGAGGAGCAGCATCTGCTGGATACGCGCTGCGGGATCACCATGCTGGTCGAGCGGCCTACTGTACAGGCGAGTGAGGTCAACCTGCATGAGCTGCGCAGCGGCGGGCGGGAGCTGATTAAGAAGATAGAGGATTATCAGCCGGCCGCGCTGGCGATCCTCGGCAAGCAGGCCTACGAGCAGGCGTTTAGCCAGCGCGGAACGCAGTGGGGCAAGCAGAGCATCATGATTGGCGTTACGCAGGTATGGGTGCTGCCAAATCCAAGCGGGCTCAACAGAGCAACGCTGGATAAGCTGGTAGAGGCGTATCGGGAGCTGGATGAAGCGCTGATGGTGCGAGGGCTTTAGGGTCTCTGCGGCCTGATGCCCTCACCCTGGCCCTCTCCCACAGGGAGAGGGAATAAACAAAAAAAAGCTCCCGATTGGGAGCTTTTTCACTGTCAAGACCGATTAATCGTCCAGGAAGCTACGCAGCACTTCAGAGCGGCTTGGATGACGCAGCTTACGCAGCGCCTTCGCTTCGATCTGACGGATACGTTCGCGGGTAACGTCGAACTGTTTACCCACTTCTTCCAGCGTGTGGTCGGTGTTCATATCGATACCGAAACGCATACGCAGGACTTTCGCTTCACGAGCGGTCAGGCCAGCCAGAACGTCGTGTGTCGCGGCACGCAGGCTCTCGGTGGTGGCAGAGTCCAGCGGCAGCTCGAGGGTGGTATCCTCGATGAAATCACCCAGATGCGAATCTTCATCATCACCGATTGGTGTTTCCATGGAGATTGGCTCTTTGGCGATCTTCAGCACTTTACGGATCTTGTCTTCCGGCATCAGCATGCGCTCGGCCAGCTCTTCCGGCGTCGGCTCGCGGCCCATCTCCTGCAGCATCTGGCGGGAAATACGGTTGAGCTTGTTGATGGTCTCAATCATATGCACCGGAATACGGATGGTGCGCGCCTGATCCGCGATAGAGCGGGTGATAGCCTGACGGATCCACCAGGTTGCGTAGGTGGAGAACTTGTAACCACGACGGTATTCAAACTTATCTACCGCTTTCATCAGTCCGATGTTGCCTTCCTGAATCAGATCCAGGAACTGCAGACCACGGTTGGTGTATTTCTTGGCGATAGAGATAACCAGACGTAAGTTCGCTTCAACCATCTCTTTCTTCGCACGGCGGGCTTTCGCTTCACCGATGGACATACGACGGTTGATGTCTTTAACCTGCTCGATGGTCAGGCCGGTCTCTTCTTCGATCTGCTGCAGCTTCTGCAGACCACGATAGACATCGTCCTTCACGTCGTGCAGTTTTTCTGACCACGGCTTGTTCATCGCGATAGCCGCGTTGAACCAGGTTTCGCTGGTTTCGTTGCCGGTGAAGAGGGTGATGAAGTTCTTCTTCGGCATTTTGCACTGCTCAACGCACAGCTTCATGATGATGCGTTCCTGGGTGCGTACGCGATCCATCATCACGCGCATGCTGTTTACCAGGTAGTCGAACTGTTTTGGCACCAGGCGGAACTGTTTGAATACCTCAGACAGTTTCAGGATCTCTTCCTGAGCGGCGGCATGGCTGCGGCCTTTCGCTTTGATGGTGTCACGCGTCACTTCGTACTGGGTACGCAGCTCGGCAAACTTCTCGCGCGCCAGCTCCGGGTCGATGCTGTTGTCATCGTCCGCGGTGTCGTCGTCGCTCTCTTCCTCATCTTCGTCTTCGTCATCATCCATCTCTTCCTGAGACAGTTCGGAACCGACGTGAGTGGCGGTAGGCGCCATATCTTCTTCAGCGTTCGGGTCGACAAAACCGGTGATCAGGTCAGACAGGCGCGCTTCTTCCGCTTCAACGCGATCGTACTGCTCCAGCAGATAGGTGATCGCTTCCGGGTACTCGGCAACGGAGCACTGAACCTGGTTGATCCCGTCTTCGATGCGTTTTGCGATGTCAATTTCGCCTTCGCGGGTCAACAGTTCAACGGTACCCATTTCGCGCATGTACATGCGGACCGGGTCAGTGGTACGCCCGATTTCAGATTCCACGCTGGACAGTACCTGTGCAGCAGCTTCTTCCGCATCTTCGTCAGTGTTGTTGGAGGTTTCAGCCAGCAACAGATCATCGGCATCCGGTGCTTCTTCCATCACCTGAATGCCCATGTCATTGATCATTTGGATGATATCTTCGATTTGATCTGAATCGACGATATCTTCCGGCAGATGGTCATTGACCTCGGCATAGGTCAGATAGCCTTGCTCCTTACCACGTTGGACAAGAAGTTTCAGCTGTGACTGCGGGTTTTGCTCCATAAGACGGTATCCACACTTAATTCGTTTGATTGGTGTCGGCGATGGGGCTGCCAACCTTTAAAGCGAGGGCGTACTTATATTTTTGCCGCTGCCTCTCAGTGCGGCTGCCGGGGGCTTCCCGATCGATATTCGGCACTTAAGCCGTTAAATTTTTTATTTCTTCGCCAGTTCCTGATTAATCATCCAGAGCTCCCGGCGTTCTTCGCTGCTTAAACCGTGTGTGCGCTCGCGAGCAATTAACTCTTCCTGGCGCAGCTCAAGCATCGAATCAAACATATGGTTGAGTGAGTCGGTGAACGTTTTTTCTGCAATGTCCTTATCTGCTATATCGTCCCACATCGACAATTTTTCAAGGGTAGCGGCCTCTTTTGTGCCGCGATAGTGCTCTAAAAGTTGTCCGGTGGTCAGACCTGGCTGAGACAAACACGTGTTGACCAGTTCTGAAAATAAGCCAAGCCCGGGCAATTTCTCGTGGTTTAAACCCGCCAGCGACGGCACCTGCGGTGCGAGCTCGGGGTTTTGTACCAGCAACCCTATCAGTATACGCATGGTTGTGCGTTTTAGCTGAGGCGCAGGGCGAACCGCGCCGTTTTCAGCCTGTTTAGGCATTAAACGTTCAAGCTGGCTGTCATCCAGAATGCCGAGCTTGTTGCCTAATTCCTGACGCAGATAGATGCGCAGCGTTTCGCCGGGCACCTGGCTGATTAACGGCAGCGCCAGCGTACTGAGCTGCGCGCGCCCGTCAGGGGTACTCAAATCGACCTGCGGCATCAGGCTGTTAAACAAAAACGTGGAGAGCGGCTGAGCCTGCTCCATCCGCGCTTCAAACGCCGCTTTGCCCTCTTTACGCACCAGCGTATCCGGGTCTTCGCCGTCGGGCAGAAACATAAAGCGTAGCTGACGCCCGTCGGTCATATACGGCAGCGCGGTTTCCAGCGCACGCCAGGCGGCGTCGCGTCCTGCGCGGTCACCGTCGTAACAGCAGATGACGTTGTTGGTCGCCCTGAACAATAGCTGAATATGATCGGCGGTGGTGGACGTACCTAACGACGCAACCGCGTAGTTGATGTCGTACTGCGCCAGTGCCACGACGTCCATATAGCCTTCGACGACCAGAAGACGCGGAGGTTCCGCATTATTCTGCTGCGCCTCATAAAGACCGTACAGCTGGCGGCCCTTATGGAAAATATCGGTTTCCGGGGAGTTGAGGTATTTCGGCAGGGCATCACCCAGCACGCGACCACCAAAACCAATTACCCGGCCACGCTTGTCGCGAATTGGGAACATGACCCGTTCGCGGAAGCGGTCGTAGCTTCGTCCCTGGTCATTGGTGACCAGCATGCCTGCATCGATGAGAGACTTACGATCTTCGCTATTGCCGCCAAAACGCTTTAACACGTTGTCCCAGCCGGGCGGGGCGTAACCAATAGCGAAACGCGCAATGACATCGTCGCTCAGTCCGCGCTTGTTCAGATACTGACGCGCAGGCTCAGCCGCAGAGTGCTTAAGAGACTGTTGGTAAAACGAATTCAGGCCATCCATCAGTTGATACAGCGTTTGCCGTTGATGGCGCTCGATCTGACTTGGCCCACTGCCTGCTTCATACGGCACTTCAAGGTTATGCATCGCCGCCAGCTCTTCGACGGTTTCAACGAACTCGAGCTTGTCGTAGTTCATCAAAAAATCGACGGCATTACCGTGTGCGCCACAGCCGAAGCAATGGTAGAACTGCTTTTCACCGTTTACGGTGAAGGAGGGGGTTTTTTCGTTATGGAACGGACAGCACGCATGGTAGTTCTTGCCCTGCTTTTTTAGCTTTACCCGCGCGTCGATGAGATCGACGATGTCGGTTCTGGCAAGCAGGTCATTGATGAAAACGCGTGGGATTCTTCCGGCCATATGCCCCAAAATTTTAAGCGACTTATAAACGAAAACAAGCCGCGCATTCCTTCCGGAAGCACGGCCTTACGACTATTACTCTGTCTGTCAATTGAGGGCTGAGGCCCTCAACCAATTAGTACAGACGAGTACGGCGTGCGTTTTCGCGAGCCAGTTTCTTCGCGTGACGTTTCACAGCGGAAGCTTTAGCGCGCTTACGTTCGGTCGTTGGTTTTTCATAAAACTCACGACGACGAACTTCAGCCAGAACACCTGCTTTCTCGCATGAACGTTTGAAGCGACGCAGTGCTACGTCGAACGGCTCGTTTTCACGTACTTTAATTACCGGCATGTAACTCTCACCTTTAATAAATTCGGTTTGCCGCTGGCATCAACGCCAGCTTATTTCAAAATGGTGCGGAATTTTACTGCAAATGCTGCTGCTTTGTAAAGCACCGATGCGATTTTGAAAGGGACTTTAATAAGGGTGAGGAGTATACACGAGCCTTCTTCCTGGGGCGAACAAAGTTTTACATCAACCCGCCCAGGCTCTACACTGCGCGGTATTGAAACGAGGTAAAACAAGTCATGCGTGTACTGGGTATTGAAACATCCTGCGATGAAACCGGCATCGCCATTTACGACGACGAAAAAGGGCTTCTGGCCAACCAGCTGTATAGTCAGGTGAAATTGCACGCTGACTACGGCGGCGTCGTGCCTGAGCTGGCCTCTCGTGACCACGTGCGTAAAACGGTTCCCCTGATTCAGGCGGCGCTGAAAGAAGCGGGATTAACGGCAAAAGAGATTGATGCAGTGGCGTATACCGCAGGCCCGGGCCTGGTCGGCGCGCTGCTGGTTGGCGCGACGGTGGGTCGTTCACTGGCGTTCGCGTGGGATGTTCCGGCTATTCCGGTTCACCATATGGAAGGGCATCTTCTGGCACCGATGCTGGAAGAGAATCCGCCTGAATTCCCGTTTGTGGCGCTGCTGGTCTCCGGCGGCCATACGCAGCTGATTAGCGTAACGGGCATTGGCAAGTACGAGCTGCTGGGCGAGTCGATCGACGACGCCGCCGGTGAAGCGTTCGACAAAACCGCCAAGCTGCTGGGGCTGGATTACCCGGGTGGCCCGATGCTCTCGAAAATGGCGTCGCAGGGAACGGAAGGGCGCTTTGTCTTCCCGCGCCCGATGACCGACCGTCCGGGGCTGGACTTCAGCTTCTCCGGGCTGAAAACCTTCGCGGCGAATACGATCCGTAATAACGATGACAGCGAGCAGACCCGCGCCGATATCGCCCGCGCGTTTGAAGATGCGGTGGTGGATACGCTGATGATCAAGTGCAAGCGCGCGCTGGATCAGACCGGCTTTAAGCGTCTGGTAATGGCGGGCGGCGTGAGCGCTAACCGCACGCTGCGCGCGAAGCTCGCCGAGATGATGCAAAAGCGTCGCGGGGAAGTGTTCTATGCTCGTCCGGAATTCTGTACCGATAACGGCGCGATGATTGCTTACGCCGGAATGGTGCGCCTGAATGCGGGTGCGACGTCCGACCTGAGCGTGTCCGTGCGTCCGCGCTGGCCGCTGGCGGAACTGCCGGAGGCGTGAGTTTTTTTGCCGGGTGGCGCTGCGGTATGAACCGGAAACATGGGTAACACTTTAGACCGGATACATGGGTAACAGTTATAACTGGCATAGAAGAGGAGACTCGCTATGCCCTGGACTG
>NZ_JAHAWC010000008.1:0-220984 GCF_018383635.1 Enterobacter sp. 120016
CAGTCCAGGGCATAGCGAGTCTCCTCTTCTATGCCAGTTATAACTGTTACCCATGTATCCGGTCTAAAGTGTTACCCATGTTTCCGGTTCATACCTCATCGTGATCCCGGCCTGTGCGCCGCACAGCTGCAACCCCGTCGCCGGGAATCCGCGCAGCTACCATATGCTCTACATCGACACCGAGCTTCCTCTGGCGCTACAGGTGATTCGTAGCCCTGACCTGTTTGCCCACTACCTGGACGTCGTCAAGACAATGTCTCCAGCGTCCGTGGACGCACTGCTTTCTGCCCTTCCCCACGGTGCGGATAGCGCAGACGCGCTTCGCTCAACCAGCCAGCAGGTTCAGGAGGCATTTCTTTCCGATCTCACCTGCCCGCCTTCCCTCGACGAGCTTGCCCAACGCTTCTCGCTGCGCAAGGAGACGCTGATTCGCACCTTCAAGCAGGACACCGGCCTGACGCCGGGCAGCTTCCTCAGCATTTCCCGCGTGGAGTACGCCAAGGCGCGGCTGCGCGCTGGAGATGATATTGCCGACGTCGGCTACCAGAGCGGCTTTGCAGACCAGAGCCACTTTCATAAGACCTTCGTCAGCTATACCGCCGCCACGCCGCGCCAGTACGCCATGGGCCGATCAATATCAGACAATAAATAGGTTCTGCAGCGCCGTACTCTGGCCTCGGATTATTAACCGAGGTCGCTATGGAACTGTTATTTCCTTCCGCTTTTCTCGCCCTGGCGCTGGCGCATTTTGTTGCCCTGCTAAGCCCGGGCCCGGATTTTTTCCTGCTGGTGGGCTACGCCGCGCGCTATCGAGTGCGCGGCAGCGCCGGGCTGTGCCTCGGCATCGCTGCGGGTAACGGGCTCTACATCCTGCTGGTGATTATCGGCTGGAGCGCGCTGCGCCAGTTTACGTGGCTGTTTACGCTTATCGAGCTTTGCGGGGCGCTGTACCTGCTGTGGATCGGCTCGCATCTGGTGCGCAGCCGATCTCAGACTCTGACGCTGAATGAAACCCACCAGCGCTTACCTTCGCTTCGCAAGCAGATCCTGCTGGGGCTCGGTTCGGCGCTGTTAAACCCGAAGAACGCGCTGTTTTATCTGGCGCTGATGACGGCATTGCTGGGGCCGGACGTGACGCTGCTTCAGCAGGCGACCTGCGGCGTCTGGATGGTGATGGTGGTGCTGGTGTGGGATCTGGCGCTGGTATCGCTGATGGGGCTATCGGCGATTCAGCAGAAGCTTAGCCGTTCACTGTGGTGGATTGAGCGCACGGCAGGGGTGGTGCTGATGGGGTTTGGGGGATGGGTGCTGTGGCGGCTACTGGAAATTATACGCTGAGATAGCGGGCAGCCTGACGCCGCCCGTTGCTTATTTTTTATTTTGATCGCGCAGCATTGCTTCACGCAAAATGGCATTGAGCCTCGTCTGATAACCTTTTCCAGGCCGTTTAAGCCACTCCATCACGTCAGCGTCGATACGTACAGATGCCTGAGTTTTGAGTGGCCGATAGAACTTCCCTCGCACCGCCCCTGACCACTGTTCATCCCCCGTGGCAGGGATATCGCTGTAATCAATCTCTGCTTCCGATTTTTCGGCGAGTGCTTTGAGCTCAGCCTCACGACGAGCACTAACCTCAGGCGCACTACCGCGTTTATGTTTAACCATGCTCATAACGGCTCCTCTCTTTACGGTCCGCCTTTCGTGCGCTAATGATTCGAATGACTTCGTCACCACTTTCAAAACGTACCGTGTGTGCGACCATAATGACAATTAGACCATGTACAAGGCCAATGGTCTGCCAACGGAACTCTCCATTTTCATGACGATCCTGCAGAGATAAATGGTAAGGATCGTCAAAAACCAGAACAGCCTCTTCAAAGCGGATCCCATGCTTAATGAGATTACTTTTCGCTTTGTTGGTATCCCATTCAAACTCCGTTGGCATAGTGTACCCTTCCCTTATTGTATATACAAAAAAGCATATACAAAACGTTCGTAAATTGAACCGGTCGACATCGTTCAATTTCATTTTCTGAAGGCGCATTCCAGAAGCTGAAACGCGAAGGTCCTTCTCCTTCTTTGCACTTTCCCCCCGCTTCCCTCTATCCTTAACCCATGGAAAAAATAGCTGAACTCAAACGCGCCAAGCTGTTGGCGCTGTCGCTGCTGCTGGTTGCCGCCGCGGCGTTTATCACCACCCTGTTCCTGCCGCAGACCTTCTGGGTGCGCGGCGTAAAGGCCATTGCCGAGGCGGCGATGGTCGGCGCGCTGGCAGACTGGTTCGCCGTGGTCGCGCTGTTCCGCCGGGTGCCCATTCCCTTTATCTCCCGCCATACGGCGATCATCCCGCGCAATAAAGACCGGATCGGCGACAATCTTGGCCAGTTTGTGCAGGAGAAGTTTCTTGATACTCAGTCGCTGGTGGCGTTGATCCGCCGCTATGAGCCCGCGCAAATGATTGGTGCCTGGTTCAGCAAGCCCGACAACGCCCAGCGCGTCGGGCTACATTTGATGCAGGTGATGAGCGGTTTTCTCGAACTGACCGACGACGGGCGCATTCAGCGCCTGCTCAAACGGGCGGTGCATAAGGCCATCGACAAGGTCGACTTCACCGAAACCAGCGCCGTGATGCTGGAGAGCATGACCAAAAACAACCGCCACCAGGTGCTGCTGGACGCCATCATCAACCGCCTGATTACCCTGATTCAGCGGGAGAGCACGCGGGACTTTATTGCCGATCAGATTGTCCACTGGCTGAAGACCGAACACCCGCGCAAGGCGATGGTGCTGCCCACCGAGTGGCTGGGCGATCAAAGCGCGGAGATGGTGTCGAACGCGGTGAACACGCTGCTGGACGATATCAGCCACGACCGCACGCACCAGATCCGCCAGGCGTTCGACCGCGCCACTCTGAAGCTTATCGACAACCTGAAAAACGATCCGGAGATGGCGGCGAAAGCCGACAACATCAAGCACTACCTGAAAAACGATGAGGCGTTTAACCGCTATCTGGGTGAGATGTGGGCTGACCTGCGCCAGTGGCTGAAAGCGGATATGCAAAGCGAGGATTCGCGCGTGAAGCAACGCATCGCCAACGCCGGGCTGTGGTTTGGCGAAACGCTGTCTAACGACGCCAGCCTGCGGGCGTCGCTGAACGAGCATCTGGAGCAGGCCGCGCACCGCCTCGCACCGGATTTCGCGGCGTTTCTGACCCGCCACATCAGCGACACGGTCAAAAGCTGGGACGCTAAAGACATGTCCCGCCAGATTGAGCTTAACATCGGTAAAGATCTGCAGTTCATCCGCGTCAACGGCACGCTGGTCGGCGGGACGATTGGCCTGATCCTGTTTTTACTCTCGCAGCTGCCTGCCGTGCTGGGGCATTAATCTACTTTGGGCGGCGTGATGACGTAGCGCGTCGCCTCAAAGCGGTTGAGGATTAGGTGTACCAGAAATACCATCGTCAGCGTTGCGACCAGCGAAAAGGTGACGGAGGTGATGCGGTAGAGATCGCTGAACACCAGGTCAGTGTCCGGGTGCATGTTCTGCCCGAACATAATGCCGATGGTCGTGATGCTGGAGAACCCCACGCCCGCGCCCACCTTTTCCATCACGTGCAGGCGCGCGCCAAACGCCAGCCCGAGGCCGATCAGCGGCATCATCAGCAGCATATGGCTGCTGTGATCGTAGAGGATCAGCTGCACCACCAGAATATAGAGGCAGCCCAGCACTACCCCGACCACGCGCCAGATAGAGCTCATCACCGAACCGCGATAGTGCATCGGGAACAGAATCAAAATCCCCGCCATCAGCGCCGAAAGCGAATCGCTTAAGTCGCTAATCTGGAACACCACGAATATCAGCGTCGCGACGGTGCCCGAGAGCAGCGACTCGTGGCGCACACGGGCATCGTTTTTCTCAATCAGCGGCGGCGGCTTGCGGGGCTCGACGTCCGGCAGGAGGTAGTTCATCAGCGCGCTCAGGCACACCGCCATCACGCTCGCTTCGATGTTGGAAAACAGCAGCGTGTGCCAGTTGGTGGTGGGGTAGCTCATAAAGTTGAGCATCACGCTCTGGCACACCACGCCCATTGAGCCAAACAGGAACAGCGGCCCCTTACTCATAAAGCGAAAGCGCATCACGTACAGGGCAAACACCACCAGCGTCATGATGACCGGCCATTGCGACAGATAGCCGATAATGAAGATCATTTCGACACAGTTTAGCGCAGCGCTGAAAATAAACTGCTTCGCCACGTGGCGGTTAAAGACCGGCACCAGCGACAGCAGCATGATCGGATAGACCACAAAAAACACGCCGTAGCTGGTGTTGTAAAAGCTGGAGATGCTCAGCGCAATCATCCCGGCAAAGACGATGCGCAGGGTCTGGCGAAAGTCGTTTGCCGTATAGACGATGTTGCCGTGCGGGGTAAAGACCCGCGCCAGGGTGCTAATAGACATCGAACTAATAAACATAGTGAAGCAGGCTCACCAGGTGGATCTGCATCCCGGAGAAGAAGCGCGCAAACGGCCCCTCGCTGTTGTAGAGCTGCACGGTGGCGCGTGCGCCGGTCGGCAAATGCTTCGGCAATTCTTCGTCCAGCGCGACGTGAATACGCATGCGTTGGGCATCGCGCACCCAGCGGTTGGAGGTTTCCGGTTCGGACAGCTGACCGTTCACGGCCTCCTGACCCGCCAGTATCCCCGCATCGCTGCTGGTCACGTGGGCGCGGAAAACGTGCCCCGGGAAGGCGTCGAACACCACGGCGGCGTCGGTGCCCTGATGGGTGTGGCGCAGGCTCTTCTCGCGGAAATCGGCGACGATATCGGTCTGGTTGTTCACCAGCGCCAGCGCGGCTGAGCCGGACGAAGCGTAAAAGCCCGGGCTTAACTGCAGGTTACTGACCGTGCCGTCCGCCTGGGCGTAGACCTTCGTCCAGCCGAGGTTGAGTTCCGCTTCATCCAGCGCGTTGCGGTATTTTTGCAGCGTCACGTTGCGGTGCTCGTCCCGCTCGCCGCGCTGAATACGCAGGTTATGAATATTGGCCTGGATGGAGCTGACGGACTGCTCACTGCTCTGCCAGGTGGTGCGGACCTTATCCAGATCCGCCTGCGAGACGTTCTGCAGCGTGCTCAGCTTCTGGTAGCGGTCGAAGGTCACTTTGTCGTTACGCGCGGTCAGCACGGCGGTTTTCAGGCTGGCCTGCGCGGCGGCGATCTGCGCATCCAGCTGGTCGTTAGACAGGCGGGCCTGCTCAAGCGCGATTTGCGCCGCTTCCACCTTATTGCGAAACGGCGTGTCGTCGAGCTCAAACAGCAGATCGCCTTTCTTCACCTGGCTGTTGTTGTGGACGTGTACCGCCGCCACATACCCGGAGACGCGCGGAGAAACCGGCGTCACCACGCGCATCACGGTGGAGTCCGGCGTCAGCGGGATCCAGATATCCGCGACGATAAAGTAGACAAACATCAGCAGGAAAGAGGCAATACTCACCCTTACCCAGCGGGCAAACTTTTGTTCAGGAGTCATTATTTTTCGGTCTTGTTATCTTCTTCGCGGATTGTCCGCAAATTGCAGGCGATTTGATTCAACGTGGCGCTGAAAATGTCGATATGTTCCGGCGCGATGTTTTGCGATACGCGCGCCTGATAGGTCTCAATCACCTGAGTGAGCCGTTTTAATATGGCTTTTCCCTCAGGCGTCAGCGTCAGAAGCCGGATACGCTTGTCATAAGGCGATACCGCGCGCAGCAGGTAACCCTGCTTTTCCAGCTGTGTCAGGGTGCGCATCAGCGGCGGCAGTTCAATGCCCTGCACCTCCGCCAGCTCACTCATGGAGACGTTATCCCCGAGCTGATGAAGCTGCATCATCACCGTCCAGCTCGACTGGGTTAACCCGGTATCGAGAATGGCATCGTCGATGACGGCACGCCACTGGCGCACGATCATCGCCATCCGCATACCCATCGGCCTGCGGCTGAACAGTTCTTCTTCACTCATGGGGGAAACCTCTCGTCACACGCGGTCAAGATAATAGTTATCAGGGTAAGTATCAAGAAACGAGAGGTAAAAGCGCAGGAATTGCGAAACGATGTTCTCCCTCTCCCCGTGGAAGAGGGTCGGGGTGAGGGCACCAGCCCGCAGCAGAGTTTAGCGGCTAAAATGCTTCCTGACGGCACTTTTCCCGGAAGCCGTCACCACCACCTCCCTGTACCCCGCCACGCGCTGGATCCACCCTTTGCTTTCCAGATAAATCAACAGCGCCGCGCCCTCCTCACCGCCAAGATGAAAGCGCCGCTCGCTCCAGTCCAGGCAGGCGCAGCAGGCCTTGCGACGGGTATTAGGATTTAGCGGAACACCAAGCTTCAGAAACTGCTCGCGGCCATACGGCGTGAGCGCTGAACCGTCTGCCTCCAGCCACGCTTCCGCCTGCATGAAATCATAGATTTGGACCGCGACCGTTCCGGCAAGATGGTCGTAGCAGGTTCGCGCTTCGCGCATGGCTTTCGGCGCGGTGGTTTCCGGCGGGGTGATGCGGCTCCAGGAGAGCCCCATCATCTGCTCGACCAGCGCCGCCACGTCGTGCCCCGCCAGGCGATAGTAGCGATGCCGCCCCTGAGACAGGCAGGTAATCAGCTTTCCTTCCACCAGCCGGGCGAGATGTCCGCTGGCGGTCGACGGCGCAACGTCTGCCGCCGCGCTCAGCTCGGTAGCGGTCCACGCCCGGCCGTCCATCAGCGCGCACAGCATCTTCACGCGCGACGGATCGGCCATTGCCGCCGCCACAGCCGCAACGGCCTGTTCCAGCGCCGCGCTGTTATCAGGAGGTAGGCTCGTTTTTAACATATGTCGCCCAGGGTTCGGTGATCTCTGCGGCCAGCTTATCATTATCCGTCGGCAGAATGAGGTGAACGTCATACATCCGCGTGCCCTCCGGTTTCGGAACTGTATTCTCGCACCAGCTGCGCCACCCGAATACGGTAAAAAGAAAAAATCGACTCCCGCCCTTCGGCCTGCGCGGCCTGATGGAAGACGTTCTGCTTCCAGCGGCGGACGGCCTCTTCATCCCGCCACCAGGAAAGGGAAAGGATTTTGCCGTCGGTGGTCAGGCTCTGGAACCGTTCGATATCAATAAAGCCGTCGATATCCGCCAGCAAAGGCTTGAGTTCGGCAGCGAGCTGCAGGTAGCGGGCCTGATGCGCGGGCTCCGCTTGGGCTTCGAAAATGACTGCAATCATGGGTGTCTCTCCGTTGTGGGGATGAGGGGAGAATGCAGGATGGAAAAGCACAATGCTTCGGTAAGGAGCGAAGTGTTGTGCCGGATGGCGCTGCGCTCAACTTCTCGTTGAATTCCGGTGAGGACGCACTTATGATTAATGTACGGATAAATGCCGTACATTAGTGTTACCTGTAAAACGAGGCGTTAAGCCCGGATAAAGATTGAGAATGAAACCATGTCAGCACTGAAGAAACAGCGCATCGATCTCCGGTTAACCGAAGATGACAAAAACATGATCGAAGAAGCGGCGGCAATGACAAACCAGTCGATTTCACAATTCATGGTCAGCACAGCCTCTGAACGCGCAGCAGAGGTAATTGACCAGCACCGCCGCCTGGTCCTTAGCGAAGCATCCTGGAATACGGTGATGGACGCCATCAGCAATCCGCCTGCGCCAAATGACCGCCTGAAGCGAGCGGCTAAGCGTCTCCTGGATATGGAGTAAAACGTGAACGACGTGAAGATAGGGATTTTTTCAGAAGACGTTGAGTACGACCTAAGCCAGTTCGACTGCGGAGAAGAGAGCCTTAATACCTTTCTGACGGAGCACCTGAAACGCCAGCATCGTGGAAAGTTTTTGCGGGGCTATGTCCTCACCACACGAGAGCCAAAACCGCGTATTCTGGGCTATTACACGCTCTCCGGAAGCTGTTTTGAAAAGGCTTACCTGCCCTCAAAAACTCAGCAAAAACGTATTCCATATAAAAATGTGCCGAGCGTCACCCTTGGCCGCCTGGCGATTGATAAACGTATTCAGGGGCAAGGCTATGGAGAATTACTCGTTATTCATGCCATGAAGACCGTTTATTTGGCCTCGTTTGCCGTCGGCATTCACGGTCTGTTTGTTGAAGCACTCAACCATAAAGCCAAAGAGTTTTACCTCAAAATGGGGTTCATACCGCTCCTGGCCGAGAATGAATTCACGCTGTTCTTACCGACGAAAACCTTTGAGAGCGTGTTTGAAGAGTGATCAAGCACGTAACGCCCCGGCTAGCGGGGCGTACTTTACCTTCAGCGGTTTTAACCCAGAATCGACCTCGGCTCCATAAACGCCCGAATCCCCCACTCGCCCATCTCGCGCCCCACGCCGGAGTGCTTAAACCCGCCGAACGGCGCTTTCGGTTCATGGGCAAGCGTGTTCACCAGCACGCGACCGGAAACAATCTGCTGCGCCACGCGGCGCGCGCGGTCCGCATCGCCGCCCAGCACCATCGCGCTCAGTCCGTATTCTGTGTCGTTGGCAATGGCGATCGCCTCCGCTTCGTCCTGATAAGGGATTACGCACAGCACCGGGCCGAATATCTCGTCGCGGGCAATGGTCATCCGGCTGTTCACGTCGGCAAACAGCGTCGGGCGCACAAACCAGCCGTCTTGCGTCCCGTCCGGTCTCCCTTCACCACCCGCCAGCAGACGCGCCCCCTCTTCGATGCCTTTACGGATATAGCCCTGCACCCGCTGCCACTGCTTTTCGCTGACCATCGGGCCGACGTCCGTCGCGCTATCGCGCGGGTCGCCGGATTTCACCGCCGCCACGGCCTGCGCCAGCGCGGTTTCGATCTCCGCCTTACGCGCCTGCGGCACCAGAATGCGCGTCCCGGCCACGCACGCCTGCCCGCTGTTCATAAACCCGGCCTGAATCACCAGCGGGATCGCCAGCGCCAGATCCACATCATCCAGCAGGATCGTCGGCGATTTGCCGCCTAGCTCCAGGGTCACGCGCTTAAAGCTCTCCGCCGCGTTGCGCAGGATCGCTTTGCCGGTATTCGTGGAGCCGGTAAACGAGATTTTTGCCACGTCCGGATGGCGGCTGATGGTCTCACCTACCGTCTCGCCGCGCCCTGTGACGATGTTAAACACGCCCGGCGGCAGCGCGGCATCGCGCAGCGCTTCGGTGACAATCTGTGTTTGCAGGGCGCTCATTTCGCTCGGCTTGATGACTGCCGTACAGCCCGCCGCCAGCGCGGCCGCCAGCTTGCCGCAGATAAACCCCGCGTCGCTGTTCCACGGCGTGATAAGCCCGGCCACCCCAAGCGGCGTCATCTGCACCGTTGCCGCGCCTGCGGGGGTGACGAATGCGAACGCCTCCAGCGCCTCAATGGCCTGAGCAATCACCTCCGCCGGATAGCTGGCCATCCACGCCGAGCGCGAGGCGGGCGCGCCGTACTCTTCAACGATCGCGTCGAGCAGATCGTCGTGGCGAGCGGCCACGGCGGCGTGCATACGTTTTAGCGCCGCGATGCGTTCCTGCTTTGTTGTCTGCGACCACGCCGGAAACGCCGCTTTTGCCGCCGCAATGGCGCGCTCTGCGTCAACCTCATCCGCCAGACGAACCTGGCCGATAACCCGCGCCGTCGCCGGGTTGTATAAATCAAACCACTCTGTGCCGTGCGGGGTAACAAATTCGCCGTTAATAAAGATCTGTTCGATGGTGTGCATATAAACCTCCTCAGGCTGTGTGAGCACAGTCTGGCACGGCTTCTCCGTTGCGATAATCCACGCTATGCTGCAAGGGTTGTTTCGATTTTCAGGATAATCTATGCATCGTTCAGGTCTGACAGAGCTGGAAGTGGTGATGGCGGTAGTGCGGCGCGGCAGCTTTCGCGCCGCGGCGCAGGAGCTGGGCATGTCCGCCACGGCGGTAAGCAACGCCATCGCCGGGCTGGAGAGCCGCCTTGAGACGCGCCTTTTCAACCGCACCACCCGCAGCGTGGCGCTTACCGATGCCGGGCAGCGCTTCGTGGCGCGTATCGGCCCGGCCCTGCAGGAGATCCGTCTCGCCAGCGAGGAGATCCACAGCGACACCAGGGAACTTACCGGCACGCTGCGTCTGAACGTGCCGAACCATATCGGCACCCTGTTTCTGGACCAGCTGCTGATCGACTTTATGATCCGCTACCCGAAGATGCGCGTAGAGACCGTCAGCGAAGCGCGAATGATCGACATCGTAGCGGAAGGCTTTGACGCGGGGATCCGCCTTGAGGAGTCCGTGCCGCAGGACATGATTGCCGTGCCGCTAACCGGGGAGATCCGCCAGCTTGTCACCGCCACGCCGGACTATTTTGCACGTCACGGCATTCCGCAGACGCCGGACGATCTGCTTTCACATCAGGGGATCGGCATGCGCATGGCCCACGGCGGGATCTACCGCTGGGAGCTGGCGCGTCGGGGGGAAACGTACGCCCTTGCCGTGCCGCCGCGCTTTGCGACGTCCGATCTTTTTGCCTCGATCCGCGCCGTGAAAGCGGGATTAGGGGTGGGATTTTTGCCGGAACTGTATATCCGTGAAGAGCTTGAGCGTGGAGAACTGGTGAGCGTCTTAAACGACTGGGCGCAGCCCTTTGCCGGGCTGCGCCTGTATTACCCCGGCCATCGCCACGTTCCGCCAGGGTTACGGGCGCTGGTGGCGACGATCCGCGAGCGCGGGATTATTCCAGGTTAGCCTTGTTCAGCCCGTAAGCCGCATCCAGTGAGCCCGGCGCCATGCGGGAGGTGATCCCCAGACGGTTCCAGGCGTTGATCGCCACGATGGCGAAGTTCAGCTCTGAAATCTCCACGTCCGAGAAGTGCTCCGCCACGCTGCGGTACAGCGCGTCGCTTACCCCATGAACGCCAATCTGGGTCAGCGCTTCGGTGAAGGCCAGCGCGGCTTTCTCGCGGGCGCTGAACAGCGGGGACTCGCGCCAGGCCGCCAGATGGTACAGGCGCAGCTCGCGCTCGCCGGCGATTTTGGCCTCTTTCGAGTGCATATCCAGACAGAAGGTACAGCCGTTCAGCTGCGACACGCGAATGTCGATCAGGTGCTTCAGCGCCGGGTCGATGGAGGTTTTTGCCACTTCCATGCTCAGGGCGGACAGGGCGTTGGCGAGGGCAGGTGTGACTTTATGGTGGTTAACGCGAGTGCTCATTGTCTTTCCTCTTTTTGTGCGGCATGTGTCATGCGATGAGGCAAATCTACGCCGTTCATGACATAGTAAAAAGATACAAAAAGCGTGAAACGAGGTAGGACATGAAGCCGGGCTATCACGAGATTTATTCCCGCTATCGCGACAACATCACGCGCGGCGTGCTGAAGCCGGGTGATAAGGTGCCCGCCATTCGCGTGCTGGCGGAAGAGCTGAAGGTGGCGCGTAAAACCGTCGAAACGGCGTATGCCATTCTGACGGGTGAAGGGTATCTGGTGAGCCAGGGCGCGCGCGGCACGCGGGTTAACCCTGATTTACTGTTGCCGGATAACAATGCCCCTGCGGAACAGCCCACCGGCGCGCTTCCGGCATCGCTCATCAGCCAGCGCGAGCGGGCGGGGTTTCTGCGCCCCGGCATCCCGGCCCTCGACAGCTTTCCGTATAAAAAATGGCTGCTGCTGGCGGGCCAGGCGACGCGCGCCATGCGCCAGGAGGAGATGCTCAACCCGCCCGTTCTGGGCTGGTATCCTCTGCGCCAGGCCATCGCCAGCTATCTCAATATCTCACGCGGGCTGTCCTGCAGCGCCGAACAGGTGCTGATCACCAGCGGCTACAGCGGCAGCCTGCGGCTGATCCTCGACACCCTTGCCAGCCGCAGCGACAAGGTGGTGTTTGAAGATCCGGGCTATTTTATGGGCCAGCAGCTGCTCAAGCGGATCGTGCCGCGCCTGCACACGGTGCCGGTTGACCGATCAGGTATCGACACGGACTACCTGCTCCGTCACCATCGCGACGCCCGTTTTGCCATCGTCACTCCGTCGCACCAGAGCCCGCTGGCGGTCACGCTCTCGCTGCCGCGCAAGCAGCAGCTGCTCGACTGGGCCAGCCAGAACGAGGCGTGGATTATCGAAGACGATTACGACGGGGAGTTTCACTATACCCGCAAGGTGCTGCCGTCGCTGAAAAGCCTCGACCAGCACGACCGGGTAATTTTTATGGGCACCTTCAGTAAAACCATCATGCCGTCGCTGCGCATGGGCTACGTGGTGATGCCTGCCAGCACCGTCGGGGCCTTTACCGACTGCGCGGACATTACCACCAGCGGCCAGCCGGTGCTGACGCAAAAGATCCTCACCGCGTTTCTCAACGAAGGGCATTTTTTCCGTCATTTGAAAAAGATGCGCGCGCTGTATCAGACCCGCCGCGACTGGATGATTGCCGCCCTGCGCGAGGTGTATGGCGATCTGTTTTTCACCGAGCAAAACGACGGCGGGATGCATATCGTGGCGTTTCTGACCAGAGGAAGCGGTGACCGGGAAGTGGCGCGCTGCTGGCAGGAACAGCAGCTGCAGGTGAATGCGCTTTCGGAGTGGTATCGCGGGTCGGGCAAACGCTACGGGCTGGTGATGGGATATAACAACGTGCGGTCGTATCAGGAGGCGCTGGATTTGCTGGAAAGACCGAAGCGGCAGACGCTTGAAGTATTACTCTGAAATCAGATATCTGCCAAATTAGCACCGATTTAAAATATCTATATAATCTGATGGCTTTTTTACATTTCTAAGGAAAAGAAAATGAAATCAATTTTGGGATTTGATTATTTATTAACACCACGCGTGCTGGTCTTATTTTACTGGATCGCCATGCTGCTTATTTTTGCAGGCGGTGTGTATACCATGTTCAGCGACCATCTCGTCACCGGCTTTATCGGTATGGTATGCAGCCTGGTCGGATGCCGAGTGATGTTCGAACTGATTATGGTTGCGTTCAAGAACAACGAATATTTGCGCCGCATCGCTGAAAACACGTCGATAAAATCTGCCGAATAATCCGCTTGTTATATGCCGGGTGACGGCTACGCCTTACCCGGCCTACTCGATCCCGTAGGCCCGGTAAGCGAAGCGCCACCGGGCGATAAATGCCTCACACGTCATACCGCGACAACCCAACGTCCTTGAGCTGCTCGTCGCTCATCTGGCTCAGAATGCGGCGGGTACGGTTGATGCGATACCAGTTGCAGATCGTTTTGCCGATCCAGACAAACACGGCGAACGGACGTTTTGAACGGTTCTCATAGAATTCCATGATGCTCTCCTCACTGTACCAGTGGGGTTATCATCCCGGAAATCGACCCGTGCAATACAGACTCAAAAACACCTTTTGTTTAACATACAGATCCGCTAAAACAGTATCTGCATGCCAATTTTTACGGCAATCTGTACTGGTTTTACAATCTGTATGGTGAAAACAAAGGATACAGCATGACGCGCTATCAACATCTCGCCAACCTTCTGGCAGAACGCATTGAACAAGGGCTGTATCGCAGCGGCGAACGTCTGCCGTCGGTACGCACGCTGAGCCAGGAGCACGGCGTGAGTATCAGCACCATACAGCAGGCCTATCAGATCCTCGAAAACCTCCAGCTGATCACCCCCCAGCCGCGCTCCGGCTATTTTGTTTCGCAGCGCAAAGCCCAGCCGCCGGTTCCGGCCATGACGCGCCCGGTGCAGCGCCCCGTGGACGTCACCCAGTGGGATGAGGTGATGATGCTGCTGGACGCCCGCGCCGACAAAGAGATGATCTCATTTGGCGGCGGCTCGCCGGATATTAACCAGCCGAGCCTGAAGCCCCTGTGGCGCGAGATGAGCCGCATTGCGCAGCATAATCCGGGTGAAATGCTGAGCTATGACGTGCTCGACGGGCGCCTGGAGCTGCGCGAGCAGATCGCCCGCCTGATGCTGGACGGCGGCTCGACCGTGGCAGCGAACGAGATTGTCATCACCAACGGCTGCCACGGCGCGCTGTCGATCGCCCTGCTCTCGGTGTGTAAACCGGGGGACATCGTGGCGGTGGAGTCACCGTCGTTTCACGGCACCATGCAGATGCTGCGCGGGTTTGACATCAAGGCGATTGAAATTCCTACCGATCCCGAGACCGGGATCAGCATCGAGGCGCTGGAGCTGGCGCTGGAGCAGTGGCCGATCAAGGCGGTGATCCTGGTGCCCAACTGCAATAACCCGCTCGGGTTTATCATGCCGGAAGCGCGGAAAAAGCAGGTGTTAGCCCTGGCCCAGCGGCACGATATCGTGATCGTGGAGGATGACATTTACGGCGAGCTGGCGGCGGAGTACCCGCGCCCGCGCACCATCCACTCGATGGATATCGACGGTCGCGTGATCCTCTGCAGTTCGTTTACCAAAACCGTGGCGCCGGGCCTGCGCGTCGGCTGGATTGTGCCGGGGCGCTATTACGACCGGGTGATGCACATGAAATACGCCGCGGGCGGGTTTAACGTGCCGGGTACGCAGATGGCGGTGGCGGCCTTTATTCGCGACGGGCATTATCATCGCCACGTGCGCCGTATGCGTCAGATTTATCAGCAGAATATGGAAACCTACACCTGCTGGGTGCGGCAGTATTTTCCGGCAGAGATTTGCGTCACGCGCCCGCAGGGAAGCTTCCTGCTGTGGATTGAGCTACCGGAGAAGGTCGACATGGTGTGCGTCAGCAAGCAGCTGTGTCGGCTGAAGATCCAGGCCGCGGCCGGGTCGCTGTTTTCCGCCTCCGGGAAGTACCGCAACTGCCTGCGGATCAACGTGGCGCTGCCGCCGACGGAGAAGAATCGTGAGGCGTTGAAGAAGATGGGCGAAGCGATTGTGATTGCGATGGAGGAGGGCTAGTGCGGCCTGATGCCCTCACCCCGACCCTCTCCCACAGGGAGAGGGAGAAAACCGTGCCGCACTACTCGTCGAAGTACCAGTACCCCTGGTTAATCAGCCCGGTGAGCTCTTCAACAAACGCCGGGTTATTCAGCGCATCGCCCAGCTCGGCCTGGCCGAGTTCGGTGTAGCGGCACAGCGCATCCGCCGCCTTCGCGTCTACCGTCTCCAGCTGTTCGCTGTTGATGAAGAAGCTGCCGTTAACGTTCAGCACGCGCAGGCCGCTCAGGCGAGACAGCGTTTCGCCGCCCTGCAGCGCGTCCAGCACCTCTTCCGGCGCGTACGGCGGCTCGGCGGCGGCGATATCCAGCTCGTGGCGCGGCGTCGAGACAAAGCTGCCGAACCATTTTGTGAAATCATCAGGCTTGCCGATCATGTCGATCATCATCTGACGAATGCGATCCAGCTCGTACTTCTCCACGCGGCCCGGGTGTTCGCGACAGGTCAGATCCGGATCGCTGTAGTGCTCGCCGCCCAGATCGTTTTCCAGCGCGTAATCGGCGAAGCTGCTGATCAGATCGCGACCGTTCGGCCCGCGGAAGCCGACGGAGTAGTTGAGCGCCGTCTCGTGGGTAAAGCCGTCGTGCGGGAATCCAGGCGGGATGTAGAGGATGTCGCCCGGGGCCAGATCTTCGTCGATGATCGGCTCAAACGGATCCACATGCAGCAGCGCCGGATGCGGGCAGAACTGACGCATCGGCAGCTTGTCGCCCACGCGCCAGCGGCGGCTGCCCATGCCCTGAATGATAAACACGTCGTACTGATCGATATGCGGACCCACGCCGCCGCCCGGCACGGAGAAGGAGATCATCAGGTCATCCAGACGCCAGTCCGGCAGGACGCGGAACGGACGCACCAGCTCCGCCGCGGGCATATGCCAGTGGTTCACCGCCTGCGCCAGCAGCGACCAGCTGGTTTCGCCTAGATCGTCAAAGTGCTCAAACGGACCATTGCTGGCCTGCCACTTGCCGTTGAAATGGCTCACCAGGCGGCTATCGACTTCCGGCTCCATCGCCAGGCCTGCCAGCTCGTCCGGGGTAATCGGATCGACAAAATTCGGGAAGGCATTTTTCAGCACTACGGGTTTTTTTTGCCAGTATTTTTCGAGAAATTCCGGCCAGTTCAGGTTCAGTTGATACGCCATGGGTAGCACCAGTGAGAGGGGAAACAGGCGCGATTATAGGCAAGAAGGCAGAGGGGGAACTTGTCATGGGTCAAACGAGGGCGTGTAGGTCGGGTATCACCCGACTCAAACACGCCGCGAAAACTTAATCCAGCTTCAGCTCGTCATAATGGGTAATCAGTTTACCCACGATGCCGTAGTCCAGCGCTTCTGCCGGAGACATCCAGAAGTTGCGGTCGGTGTCTTTTTTCACTTTTTCCAGCGGCTGGCCGGTGGCGTCGGCGATCAGCTTGTTCACGCGATCCAGCATGCGGATGATCTCGCGCGCTTCGATCTCAATATCCGTTGCCTGACCGCGCACGCCGCCCAGCGGCTGGTGGATCATAAAGCGGGTATTTGGCAGCGAGTAGCGGTGCTCTTTCTTCGCCGCCAGGAAGATGGTGATCCCGGCGCTCGCCACCCAGCCGGTGCCGATGACGTGAACTTCCGGGCGAATGAATTTGATAAAGTCGTGGATGGTATCGCCCGCTTCCACGTGGCCGCCCTGGCTGTTGATGTACAGCTTGATCGGATCGTTGCTGACGCTTTGCAGCAGGATCATCTGGGTGATGACCTTCTGCGCCAGCTCCTGGTTGATCTCACCGGAGATCACAATCGAACGGGACTCCAGCAGTTTTTGCTGCAGAGCGCCCGCGCCGTTTGACCCTTCCGCTTTTTCCTTGTCGCTTTCTTTCAGTGTGTAGTGCATTGTTATTTCCTCAGCTTGTAGCGCTCAAAACCAGAGTGTAGCCTGTTTTACCGGTGAAAGTCCTCAGGCGCACACAATGCGAACCTCCTGCGCCGCAAACGCGTCGAGAACGCGCTTTTCAATCCCTTCTGCCACCACCAGTACATCGATGTCGCGGCTCTTCGCCACCACATAGCGCGCCACGCCGGGAAGCTTGTCGGCGGTCAGGGCCACGATGGTCTGGTTGCTCTGGGCGATCGCAACCTTTTTGAACGCACAGTCGGCAAAATCAAACCCGGTAAGCCCCATCTCCGGGTCCATCGCGCAGCCGCCGATAAACGCCTGATCGAAGATAATTCCCTGAATCTGGCTTGCCGCCGTGGCGCCAACCGTTCCGCCGGACGTCCGCTGGATCTGCCCGCCGGTGACGATCACCTCGCACAGCGGATGATGCAGCAGCTCCGCGGCAATCGTCGGGGAGTTGGTGACCACCGTGACGCTGAGGTCCGCCGGGAGGGCTTTCGCCAGCGCCAGGTTAGTCGTTCCCGCGTCGATAAAAATACAGCCGCCAGGCTTAACCAGGGCTGCTGCTTTCTGCGCGATTGTGTTCTTTTCTGCACTTATTTTCTGTTCGCGGCTGAAAAAATTACCCGCATCCGGCAGCTGAAGCACCGCGCCGCCGTAGACCTTTTTACAATAACCTTCTTTGCTAAGTTCATGTAAATCCCGGCGAATGGTGTGCTCGGAAACGTTCATCTGGCTCGCCAGCTCAGCGCACACCACCCTTCCGCTCTCCTGAAGGATCTGGCGGATCCTGGCTTGTCGTTGCTCCGGAAAAACAGCATAATCGAGCATAAGAAGTCCCTGGTAAAAGTCTAATCGAGTATCAATGCGCATAATGTTGCACAACCGCGCAACACAAACAACGAGGGTTATTATGAATATTGCACATGTCGCACTCTGGACCCGCAGCCTGAACGCGCAGGTTGAGTTCTGGGAAACGGTTTTTAATGGCCGCAGTAACGAACGCTACGTCAGTAAAAATCGTCCCGGTTTTGAATCACACTTTATTACGCTGGATGACGGGCCGACCATCGAGCTGATGACGCTACCGGATCTGCCCGGTGCCCCTGCGCACCCGGAGTTTATCGGCTGGGCGCATATCGCTATCAACGTCGGCAGCAAAGCACAGGTCGACAGCATGGCCGAGCGGGCGCAGGCAAACGGCACGCTGCTCAGCGCCCCGCGCATGACCGGGGACGGCTTCTATGAAGCGGTGATCGCGGATCCGGACGGCAACCGCATCGAGCTTGTGGGTGCATAAAATCAGCGTTTCGTTGCTTAACCGCCCCGGTCACGTATCGCTATACTTCATCTTCATACGGTTATCATATTGTGAAATGATAATGATAGTTAATGTGTTAAGATGAAAGTCAGCATAAACAGTCCCTTACGTAACGGTCGGGATTGTTTGCATCCTCGACATGTCAATCAGCACCGGGGCGGTGAATGGAACACATTGTGTATGTGGTAGATGACGATGACGCAGTCAGGCAGTCCGTGATCGGGCTGCTGGATTCGGCAGACCTGAACGCCGTCGGCTTTTCATCGGCAGAAGCGTTTCTTCAACACCGCTTTGAGGATCTGCCGTCGTGCGTGGTCCTCGATATGCAAATGCCCGCCATCTCGGGCTTTGAGGTGGCTGACGCGCTCAAGGACAGCGGGCGCGAGATCCCGATTATTTTTCTTACCGGCCACGGCACTATCCCGATGTCGGTGCGCGCCATTAAAGGCGGCGCGTACGAATTTCTCACCAAGCCCGTCGAATCCACCGCGCTTATCGACGCCATCGAGTCCGCGCTTCAGCTGGCGGAACACAACGCCGCGCGCAATAAAGAGCACTACGCCCTGAAGCAGCGCCATCTGTCCCTCACCCCGCGCGAACACGAGGTGCTCACGCTGGCGATAAGCGGCATGCTGAACAAGCAGATTGCCGCCGAGCTGGGCGTCAGCGAGATCACGGTTAAGGTGCACCGTCGCCGCGTGATGGAGAAAATGCAGGTGCGCTCCGTGGCGGAGCTGGTCAGGGCCGTTGAGCGCCTGACCAATAGCCAGCCCGCGGAGTAACCTTTACCCTTCCAGCGCCGCCAGCGGCAGCGCAAACGCAAACACCGTGCCGTACGGCTCCCGGCGGCGCGCGCTCAGCTTCCCGCAGTGGCGCTCGATGATGCTGGCGCTGATGGTCAGCCCCATCCCCATCCCCTGCGCCTTGGTGGAGTAGAACGAGTCAAAAATCTGCTCCAGCCGCTCGGGCTCAATGCCGCTCCCGGTATCGGCGATCTCGACGATCACTTTCCCGTCCGCGTTGGCGGTGCTGAGGGTAATGATGCTGGCGCGATCCTTCACCTCGGCCATCGCCTCTACCGCATTCATCACCAGATTGAGCAGCACCTGCTGGATCTGCACGCTATCGCCGGTGATAAAGCTGTCCTGCGCCCTTAACAGATAATCAACGCTAATGTGTCGCTGCTCCAGCTCGCTGCGCGAAAGCGTGATGATATGGTGGATCAGGTAGTGCATATCGATGCGCGAGAAGGTGGGATCCTGCTTGCGCGTCAGGGACTGGATGCTGCGAATGATCTCCCCCGCCCGCGCGCCTTCCGCGGCGATCTCCTCCAGCCCTTCGCGCACCTTATCCAGCCGGGCGGGCTCGCGGTTGAGCCAGCGCAGGCTCGCCCCGGCGTTCGAGACGATCGACATCAGCGGCTGGTTGATCTCGTGGGCGATGGAGGAGGTCAGCTGCCCGACGGTGGTGGCCCGGGAAACGCGCGCCAGATCCGCCTGCGCGACCCGCATCGCATCCTCCGCGGCGCGCTGGCTGGTGATATCGGTGATGATGCCGTAATACTCGTTCACCTCGCTGCCCACGCCCACCGGATCGCCAATCCCGAGGAGGTAGCGCGTTGAGCCGTCGGTACGCTTAACCCGAAACTCCGCGCGCATGGAGAGCCCGTCGCGCACGCTTCGGGTGACGATGGCGCTGATGCGGGCGTAATCGTCCTCATGAACGAAGGTCAAAAACTCCGCCATGGAGATCATCTTTTGCTGCTCGGGCAGGCCGAGAATACGGGCGTACTCTTCCGAGACAAACATCAGATCCTGCTCCAGCTCCCAGCGCCAGCTGCCGGTGTGGCTGATCTGCTCGCCGAGCATCAGCGAGGTCTGGCTGGATCGCAGCTCTTTCTCCACCCGTCGGCGCTGGATGTTCTCTGCCAGCAGCTCGGCGTAGAGTCGCGCCGTCTCCAGGGATACGGCGGCCTGCGCGCCCAGCAGGCTCACCACGCGCGAGTGCTCGGCGGTGAAGACCTCCGGCATCAGGCGGTTTTCCAGGTACAGCACGCCCACCAGCCGCGCCTGTTTGAACATCGGGACGCACATGACCGCCGCCCCCGAGGTCACCAGATAGGGGTCCTGGCTGAAGGGATGAAACTCCTCCGGCCTGCCGGTGCGGATCTCCTGCCCGGTGCGGATCACCGCCGCCAGCACCGACAGCGGCAGGTCGCTCGCCGTCGGCACGTCTTTCAGGATCCGCACCCGCACGCCCTCGGTGCTGGTCCAGGCGCTGGCCTCGATCTCCGGAATCAGGCTCTCGCTCACGCGCAGCAGCAGGCCGCGCTGCGCCCCGGCGCGTTCGAGCAGGATGGTCATCAGGTTTTCGATTAAGCGCTCAAGGTTAATCTCTTCCGACAGCGCGCGGGAGGCTTTGATGACGCTTTGCAGATCGCGGATGGTCTCGTTCTGGGCGAAGGCCACCGTGTCGTAGGCGCTGGCCTGCCCGGAGGCCAGCAGGTGCGGGAAATCCTGCTCCAGCTGGCGCACCTTGGCCTGCGCGCCCGCGCGGCCCCAGGCGGCAATCGAGCCGCGGAAGTGCGCGTCCGAGGCGGTCGGGTAGCCGCAGGCCAGCGAAAAGCGCCCCGCCAGCTCGTGGGCCAGAGCGTTAATCGGGTTAAAGCCGCCCTCGCGGGAGAGGCGTACGGCCTTCTCATACTGCTCAAGCGCAATGCTGTTCATCCCGTCCAGCCGCACGATTTCGGCGTAGATCAGCGCCTCTTTATCCGCGAACGTGCCCGGATTAATGCGCGCCCACAGAGCGATTTTGTCGTAGTGGGCGTGAATGCTGCGGCGGTGATTCGCCGAGAAGGTCTCCGGCGTCAGCTGACGTGACAGCGCCAGGGCGCTGTAGAGATGGTAATCCAGCAGATGGATGTGCCCCGGCGCAGACCACGCGAACCAGCCCGCCATCTCGAGATCCGCCTGCGCGTCGGCATATTCGCCGCAGGTAAAGTGCGCCATGCCGCGATAGAGCCAGTACCAGAACAGCATGGTGGCGTTCTTCTCCGGCGCCTGCTCCGGCGACGCGGGAAGCAGCGCCTCCGGCAGCACCTGCGACGCGGTCCAGGTGCCGATGACCGGCGTGCGCAGAAACTCAACGTAGCCGCGCTGGACCATCAGAATGGTTTCCACGTCCTGGAAGTGGGTTTTACGCACGAACGCCAGGCCGCGATCGATGCTGGTCAGCACCCCGTCCAGGTGATCGCCCCGCGAGAGGAAGTTAATCACCTGATGGCAGGCCGCAAAGCAGGCCATCGTCATATCCCCGTGGGTCACCGCCGAGGTGAAGCAGGCCTTCGCGCACTCGATGGTAAACGACAGCGGCTGGGTCCAGACGCTGAGCTGGTCGAGCGGCAGCAGGGTTTTGGCTTCGAACGCGTCGTAGCCGTGCCGATTGACCAGCTCGCGGGCCAGGGTGCCGTACTGGAACCCGAGGCGGTACTCGGCGTAGCGGTGGCCAATCAGCACGCCAAACCAGGCCATTGCCGTGGTGGACGCGCCGGTAATGCCGTGGTCGAGAGTCAGGTGCATCATGCGGCAAAGCAGCAAAAAGTGCAGGCGCGGGCAGATGAAGCTGGCGCAAATGCTGGCGCTGTAGAGCAGGTTCATCACCGCTTCGGTTTCCGGATTATCCATCCGCGACGGCTGGGCAAACAGGTTTTGCGGCGCGTCGGCCGTGCGGTTGCAAAACAGCGCCCAGGCCTCGTCGCAGTCGGCATCTTCCGGATAGCGGCTAATCTGGATCCCGAAAATCCCCAGCCAGCAGAGCGCCGCCTCCAGCGCCAGGCGGCTGTCCGACTGGCGAATGTACACCTCCACCAGCAGGTTGGCCGCCAGCGCCTTTTCGGTCAGCCCGCCGGGGCAGCCGAGAATGGCGTCACACAGCTCGCGGGTACGCTCCAGATGGCCCAGCGCAAACTCGCAGCCCGCCTCTTCGATGTCGAGCATAAAGTCCGACACCGTCCCGGCGTTGCCCAGCGCTCTGGCGGTCTGGATATAGCCGAGCGCCGAAAGGTAATCTCCCGAACGCTTCGCGCGTCGCGCGGCCAGCAGGCTCAGCTCGCGGAACATCTGGCGCTGCGGCGCGGGCTGGATGCTGTCCAGCGCGGCCGTAACGTGGTGAACGGCGCGGAACAGCAGCTCGTTCCCCGCCGCCTGACGAGCGGCGTCGGCCAGCAGGCTGGCGGTCGTCAGGTGAATATGGCTTTTCTCATGCCGTTCGAGCAGCGCAAAGGCCGCCTCCTGCACCCGGTCATGGGTGAAGGCGTACTTTTTTTCCGTCAGCACGATGAGCTGGGCCATCACCGCCGGGTGCAGCGCATAGCGCATTTCCGCCATCGACATGCCAACCACGCGGCAGATCATCTCCATCTCGCCCGTGCCGCCGAGGCAGGCGATGCTGCCCAGCAGGCGGCGCGTCTCGTCGGGCAGCTCTTCAAGCTGCTCCAGCACCAGGGTGACGACGTTTTCGGTGTAATGCCTGGCGCGGATCGCCTGCAGATCGTAGTGCCACTTGTCCTGATATTTGTTGTGCACCACCAGGCCGTCATCAACGATGCGGCGGAAAAACTCGTGCACAAAGAGCGGGTTACCGCCCGTCTTCTCGTGGATCAGCGTGGCGAGATCGGTCGTCGCCGCGCTGCGGGTGCGAAATACCGTCGCCAGCCAGCGCGCCACCGCTTTCACGGAAAGCGCCTGCGGGACAATCTCGCTCGCGTTTTGCGCCGCTTCCGGCAGGCTCGCCAGCAGCGCCTGCAGGGCGGCGTCGGACACGGCGCTGATATCCCGGTGGGCCGCGACCACCAGCAGCGGAACAGCGCCGCAGTTCATCAGCAGATATTTGAGCGTGTGCAGGCTGGCGGCGTCGCTCCACTGGAGATCGTCGAGCACCAGCACCAGCGGGCAGCCCTGCGAGGCAAAGGTTTTTACCAGCGCCAGCACCATATGGCTGAAGCGCGCCCGGGCATCAATGGAAAACGTATCCGCCGAGAAGCGCGGCTTGCTCTCAAGCAGCAGGCCCAGCTCGGGCACGAGGCTGACGGCCAGCGCCTCGTGCCCCTCCAGGGCGCGAGAGAGGCGGATTTTCCACTTCGCCACGTCCTCTGCGGGCAGCCCCAGCAGGTGCAGCGTCAGGGTGCGGAACGCGGAGCTTAATACGCCGTAGGGCAGCGACGGCGAAAACTGGTCGACTTTGCCCACCGCCAGCAGCACCGTACGCTGCTGCAGCGTTTTGAGCGCCGTCGCGATAATTGAGGATTTGCCAATCCCCGACGGCCCGCCGATCGTCACCAGCTCCGGCACCAGGTTCTGCCCCACCCGCTCAAACGCGGCAATGACGTCGTTCGCCTGCGGATGCGTCGCGAAAAGGGAGTCCGCCAGATGGATTGCCGGGGTGCGGTCCTGCTGGCCGGGGGTAAAGGCGACGATCTCGCCCTCGCAGGTCAGCGTCGCCTGGCAGCGGCGGAGGTCGGCAATCAGCCCGTCGACCGTCTGGTAGCGGTTATCGGGGTGCTTTTCCAGCAGCTTGAGGATGATGGTCGACAGCATTCCCGGCACGTCCGGGCGGATCGCGTCCGGGGCCAGCGGCGCGGAGGCAATATGGTAGTGCGCCCAGTTGGTCTGTTCGTCCTCCCCCAGCTCAAACGGCAGGCGTCCGGTCAGGAGCTCATACAGCACCATGCCGAGGCTGTAGAGATCGCTGCGGCCGTCGACGGGGCGCTGGGTGCGGGTGGTGTGCTCCGGCGACATATAGGCGGGCGTACCGCCTGAAACGGCAAGCCGGGTCTGGGTGACGGCTTCGGAGAGACTGCTGGAAAGGCCAAAGCTCCCCAGACGGCAGGTGGCATCGTGATGAACAAAAATCGTGCCGGGCTTGATATCGCCGTGGATCAGGTTTTGCAGATGCATCTGGCGCAGGGGAACGCAGATCTGGATCGCCATCTCGAGAAAGCGCGCGATCCCCGAGATCGCCCTGCCCGCGCGCCGCGCCAGCAGCTCAAACGCAAACGGGGCATACACCAGCGCGAAGCGCCCCCGGTACTGGGTGGAGGCAACGGCGCGGATGGCCCAGCTGTCCTGCAGCACGTCGCGCAGCGCAAACTCGTTTTTCAGCAGCCGGGTGGCCCGCTCTTCCTCTTCGTCGCTCACCGCGGTGGCGATAATGAACGAGCCGCCGGAATGAGGATGTCGCGCGTGCATCCAGGCGATACCGCCCTCCTGCGCCAGCACGGTAAAAATCACATCCTCTTTAAGGACAAAAACCCGCCCCTGGTGAAGATTCCCCTGGGCGGGCCAGAATGCAGGCTGCTCGTGTTCGTTCATCCGCGATCCTTATTGTCGGCGGGCCAGCTCCCGCTGAATATGATCCAGCAGAATATCGATGTTAATAGGCTTACGCAAAAATGCAGCGGCGCCCAGATTAAGAGCGTACCGCTGCATATTTTCATCAGCATGACCGGAGATAAAGATCACGGGCGGAGGCGGGACGGCCAGCAGTCGGAGCTTGTCAAACAGCTCCAGGCCGCTCATGCCCCGCAGCTTGATATCGGCGATCACCAGCGCCGCGCCGGACAGGGCGAGCGGATGGCTCAGAAATACCTCTGCCGAATCAAACGTATCGGCGGCATAGCCTTCCGACTCCAGGAGATTACTCAGCCCGCTGCGGACGGAACGTTCGTCATCAATGATGGCAATGCGCCACGGCAGCGTCATGCTGTCTTTCCTCTGGTAAATCATTAAACGTCGCGATCGTCCTTCGCGGGCGCAGGAGGCGCCGTGCCGCTGATTTTCGGTACGCATTCGTGACGAAACCAGGCGAGGGTAAGCGGTTCGCGACTCAATAAACGCCGTCCCACCGGGATGAGCTGTTCGCCCACCAGCATGCCAAACAGGCCAAGCAGGGCGACAACCGGCGGCGCCGGGGAATGGACGTTGAGCAGAGCGTAAATTACCCCAGCAACCACGCCGCACACCAGCGAAATTATCCATGCTTTCATGACGACGCTCCCGTCTGCGATTTAGCCTGCGGAACGGTCACCTGAGGAGGCAGCGCGGCGTCGCGGGATAACAGATGGCGCGTCGCCTGTTCGCCCGCCAGCATCCCGAGCAGGCCAATCAGCGCCAGCGCGGGCGGCGCGGGGGAGCGCACCTTCAGCACGGCATACATCAGGCCAATCAACACGCCTGCCGCAAGGGATATCAGCCCAGTACTCATTGTGAACTCCAGAGAAAGAGGCAGCGGCGAGCCGGATGAGGGACCAGCCCGCCAGCGGAACTTAGCGAGCCGGGACCGGCGCTAAGGTGCGGTGCTCGCTCTTCTGGCGAGACGGCGCTTTGTGCACCATGGTGTAGGCGTAATCCACGCCCATGCCGTACGCGCCGGAGTGCTCGCGCACGATATCCATCACCGCGGTGTAGGTCTCTTTACGCGCCCAGTCGCGCTGCCACTCCAGCATCACCTGCTGCCAGGTCACCGGGATCACGCCCGCCTGGATCATGCGCTGCATCGCGTAGTCGTGGGCTTCTTTGGAGGTGCCGCCGGACGCGTCCGCCACCATATAAATTTCGTAGTCGCCTTCCAGCATCGCGCACAGGGCGAAGCTGTTATTGCACACTTCGGTCCACAGGCCGGCCACCACCACCTTCTTCTTGCCGTTAGCCTTCAGCGCGTCGCGCACCTTCTGGTCGTCCCAGGAGTTCATGGAGGTACGCTCCAGGATGTCCTGGCCCGGGAACACGTCCAGCAGCTCCGGATAGGTGTTACCGGAGAAGCTTTCGGTCTCAACGGTGGTGATGATGGTCGGGATGTTGAACACTTTGGCCGCTTTCGCCAGCGCCACGGTGTTGTTTTTCAGCACCTGGCGGTCAATAGACTGCACGCCAAACGCCATCTGAGGCTGGTGATCGATAAAGATGATCTGACAGTTCGCAGGGGTTAACACTTCGAGCTTTGAAGAGGTCATAGCATTTTCCAGTGGTTAAGGGTGAAATCGCCGCGAGCGCCGCGACGATAAAGTCACCCTCATCCTGCGGTTTTCCGTCCTTGGGCGTAATTATCTCTTCGTATAGTTAACCTTAGGTATAGTTATACTTTGGTATACCTATCCTATTGTATAACTGGATCTTTGCCGAAACCGGTTCCCATAATCCTGACCATTCCCCTCTCAGTCAGGAGCAGTTTATGGTTACCCTCGGTAAAGCCGATCTCATTCTGGTTAACGGCCAGTTTCACACCGTCGATCGCGAAAACCCCGTCGCGGAAGCCGTTGCCGTGCGCGACGGAAAATTTCTGGAAGTGGGTACCGTCGCCGAGGTGATGCAGCACCACTGCGACGGCACTAAAGTGGTCGACTTAAAAGGCCACACCGCCATCCCCGGCCTGAACGACTCGCACCTGCACCTGATCCGCGGCGGGCTGAACTACAACCTCGAGCTGCGCTGGGAAGGCGTGCCGTCGCTGGCCGACGCCCTGCGGATGCTGAAAGAGCAGGCCCTGCGCACGCCGTCGCCCCAGTGGGTGCGCGTGGTGGGCGGCTGGACCGAGTTCCAGTTTGCCGAGCGCCGCATGCCGACCCTCGACGAAATTAACGACGCCGCGCCGGACACTCCGGTCTTCATCCTGCACCTGTACGACCGCGCCCTGCTCAACCGCGCCGCGCTGAAGGTGGTCGGCTACACCAAAGACACGCCAAACCCGCCGGGCGGGGAGATCCAGCGCGACGCTAACGGCAACCCGACCGGGATGCTGATTGCCCGTCCGAACGCCATGATCCTCTACGCCACGCTGGCCAAAGGGCCGAAGCTGCCGCTGGAGCAGCAGGTCAACTCCACCCGTCAGTTCATGCGCGAGCTGAACCGCCTGGGGCTGACCAGCGCCATCGACGCGGGCGGCGGCTTCCAGAACTACCCGGAAGATTACGAGGTGATTGCCGAGCTGCACGAGAAAAAGCAGATGACCATCCGCATCGCCTACAACCTGTTTACCCAGCGTCCGGGCCACGAGCTGGAAGACTTTGAAAAATGGACCGACATGCTCACGCCGGGCCAGGGCAGCGACTTCTTCCGCCACAACGGCGCGGGCGAGATGCTGGTCTTCTCCGCCGCCGATTTTGAAGATTTCCTCGAGCCGCGCCCGGACCTCGCGCCGGGCATGGAGGACGAGCTGGAGCGCGTGGTGCGCCATCTGGTGGAGCACCGCTGGCCGTTCCGCCTGCACGCCACCTACAACGAATCCATCAGCCGCATGCTGGACGTCTTCGAGAAGGTGAACCGCGACATTCCGTTCAACGGCCTGCACTGGTTCTTCGACCATGCGGAAACCGTCACCCAGGCCAACATCGACCGCATCAAAGAACTTGGCGGCGGCATTGCCGTCCAGCACCGCATGGCCTTCCAGGGGGAATACTTCGCCGAGCGCTACGGCATCGAAGCCACCCGCCACACGCCGCCGGTGGCAAAAATGCTCGAGACCGGCGTGCCGGTGGGCTTAGGGACGGACGCCACCCGCGTGGCGAGCTATAACCCGTGGACCGCGCTCTACTGGCTGGTCTCCGGTCGTACCGTCGGCGGGATGCAGATGTACGACCACAGCGCCCGTCTGGACCGCGATACCGCCCTGATGCTCTGGACCCAGGGCAGCGCGTGGTTCTCCAGCGAGCAGAACCAGAAGGGGCAGATCAAGGTCGGCCAGCTCGCCGATCTGGCGGTGCTGAGCAAAGACTACTTCCGCGTGCCGGAAGAGGAGATCAAGGGCATCGAGTCCGTCCTGACGGTGGTCAACGGCGATATCGTTTACGCCGCAGGCAGCTTTGGCCCGCTCGCGCCGCCTGCCATTCCGGTTCTGCCCGAGTGGTCCCCGGTGGTCAAGGTGCCGGGCCACTACCGCAGCGCGCCGCCGCAGGCCGCACGCGTCGGCATGAGCCCTATCCACCACTGCAGCGGCCCGTGCGGGGTTCACAGCCACCAGCATGATTTCGCCCGCACGTCAGAGATGCCGGTGTCCGACGATAACGCTTTCTGGGGGGCGCTGGGCTGCAGCTGCTTTGCATTCTGATGAAAAACACCTTTACCCCCCCCCGGGTCGACCTGGGGCTGTTCTTCCTGCGCCTCACCGGCAGCCTGCTGCTGCTGTACGTGCACGGCCTGCCGAAGGTGCTGCACTTCAGCGAAGAGCTGACGCGCATTGAAGATCCGTTCGGCTTCGGGCCTTACGCCAGCCTGATCCCGGCGATTGTCGCCGAGGTGGTTTGCCCGCTGTTTATCATTGCGGGCGTGTACACCCGCCTGGCGTGCCTGCCGATTATCGCCGTGCTGCTGGTGGCGATGCTGGCGGTCCACCCGAACTGGTCGATTGCCGAAGGGCAGTTTGGCTGGCTGCTGCTGATTATCTTCACCACCCTCGCCCTCACCGGGCCGGGCCAGTGGCGGCTGCAGCGTAAGGCAACGGAGAGGTTCGCATGACCCAGGTTAACGACGTTCGCGACGCATACGTCGAGACGACGCCCGCATCGACGGTTTCGCCCTGGCAGCCGCTGAGCCAGCCGGTGTTCCGCATGCTGTGGATCGCCACGGTGGTCTCTAACGTCGGCTCATGGATGAGCGACGTCGGCATCAACTGGAGCATGCTGACCCTGAGCGCCGATCCTTTGGATATCGCGCTGGTACAGGCGGCCAGCAGCCTGCCGATGTTCCTCTTCGCCCTGCCGTCCGGGGTGATGGCGGACATCGTCGACCGACGTAAATACCTGCTCTTCTCCCAGCTGTGGGTGTTCATCGCCGCCGCCGGGCTGACGGTGCTCTCCTTCACCGGACACGTCACCCCCGCCGTTCTGCTGGTGGCGACGTTTCTGCTGAGCGTGGGGGCGGCGATGAGCTCGCCGCCGTTCCAGGCCGTGGTGCCCGATCTGGTGAGCAAGCCGGAGCTGGGCGCCGCCGTGGCGCTGAACTCGCTCGGGGTGAACATCAGCCGGGCGATTGGCCCCGCGCTGGGCGGTTTTCTGCTGTCGCTCGCCGGGCCGTGGATGGTGTTTGCCCTGAACGCACTGTCCGTTGTGGGCGTGGCGTGGGTGCTGTGGCGCTGGCGTCCGGCGCCGTCCATTCAGCGTCTGCCGCCGGAGCACTTCTTCTCGGCGGTGCGATCCGGGATTCGCTACGTGCACGCCGCGCCGGTGCTGCGCAACGTGCTGGTGCGCACCGTGGCCTTCTTCGTTTTCGGCAGCGCGGGCTGGGCCCTGCTGCCGCTGGTGGCGCGCCGCGAGCTGGGCTTAGGCCCGGCTGGCTACGGCGTGATGCTGGCGTGCATTGGCCTGGGGGCGATTGCCGGGGCCATCCTGCTGCCGCGCCTGCGCCAGCGGCTGAACGCCGACCGCCTGATGGTGGCCGCCAGCCTGACCTTTGCCCTTACCATGCTGGCGCTGGCGTTCGTGCGCCACTTCTGGCTGCTCAACCTGTTTGAGTTCTTCACCGGCTTCGCGTGGATTGCGGTGCTTTCAACGCTGAACCTCGGCGCGCAGCGCAGCGCCGCCCGCTGGGTGAAGGCCCGCGCGCTGGCGGTCTACCTGACGGTATTCTTTGGCTCGATGACCACGGGCAGCGCCATCTGGGGGCAGATCGCTTCCCGGTTCGGCACCCCGACCTCGCTGGTGGTCGCCACGCTGGGGATGGTGCTGGCTAGCGCCACCGTGTTCCGCTGGAAGCTGGGCAAAGATCCGGACCTGAACCTCGACCTCAGCGGCCAGCCGCTGGACGGCGTGGAGATTGACCTGCCGAACGAGCGCGGCCCGGTGCTGGTATCGCACGAGTACATCATCGACCCGCAGAACACGAAGGCCTTCCTGGAGGCGGTCCACGAGCTGCGCCGGGTGCGCCGCCGCGCCGGGGCGATGAGCTGGGCGGTATACGAGGATATTGAGCGCCCCGGCCTGTTTATCGAGACCTTCCTGATGGGCTCCTGGATCGAGCATCTGCGCCAGCAGGAGCGCCACACCATGAATGACCTCCTGCTGCAGAGCCGCGTTCTGGCTTTTCATCAGGGCACAACATCACCGGCTATTCGCTACCTGGTCGCGCCGGTATAACCATAACCATCACCTGCACAGGAACACACTATGGCAACGTTTAAGGCAAAAGACGGCACGCAGATTTATTACAAAGACGGCGGCGCGGGCAAACCGGTTCTCTTCAGCCACGGCTGGCCGCTGGACGGCGACATGTGGGACAGCCAGCTGAACTATCTGGCCGAGCGCGGCTTCCGCGCCATCGCCTTTGACCGTCGCGGCTTTGGCCGCTCGGATCAGCCGTGGAACGGCTACGACTACGATACCTTTGCGTCCGACATCAACGACCTGATTACCACCCTGGATCTGCGCGACGTGACGCTGGTGGGCTTCTCCATGGGCGGCGGCGACGTGACCCGCTACATCAACAACTACGGCAGCGCGCGCGTGGCCGGTCTGGCGCTGCTGGGCGCGGTGACGCCGATCTTCGGCAAATCCGACTCCTTCCCGCAGGGCGTGGATCAGAGCGTATTCGACGGCATTCGCGACGGACTGCGTAAAGATCGCGCCCAGTTTATCAGCGACTTCGCGACCCCGTTCTACGGCATCAACGCCGGACAGACCGTCTCTGCCGGTGCGCTGACCCAGACGCTGAACATCGCCCTGCTGGCGTCGCTGAAGGGCACCATCGACTGCGTGACCGCGTTCGGCGAAACCGACTTCCGCCCGGATATGGCGAAAATCGACGTGCCGACGCTGGTGATCCACGGCAGCAACGACCAGATCGTGCCGTTTGAAAGCACCGGCAAGCTGGCGGCAGAGATGATCAAAAACGCCACGCTGAAGGTGTACGACAACGCGCCGCACGGCTTCGCGCTGACCCACCAGGACCAGCTCAACGAAGATCTGCTGGCGTTTGTGAAGTCGCTGTAATTTTCTGTAGGCCGGGTAAGGCGCAGCCGCCACCCGGCGCTTTCGCAGACGCGTTCCGCTCCGCCAGCAGCCGACAAATCTTCGCATGCTTCTCCTCGGTAAAGGTAAAGCGCGACATAAACACGATGCGAATCAGCGACCCTATCGCCGGCAGCAGGCAGATCCCGAAGAACAGCCCCGACAGCACGCCTTCGCTCTGGATTTGCGCCTGCGGCACGTAGCCAATCATGGTCAGGAACACGCCGATTAGCCCGCCGCCCACCGCCACCGACATTTTGCCGGTAAAGGTCTGCCCGGAGAAGGTGATCGCCGCGCAGCGCTTGTTCGTGTGGTACTCCGCGTACTCGATAGTGTCGGCAATCATCGACGAGGTGAGGATGTTGGTCATCATCACGAACAGCGTGCTCAGGCCGAGCAGAATAAACAGCATCGTCACCTGCTGATACCCGACAAACCACATCACCACGCGCACCGCCACATCCAGCCCGCAGAGGATCATAAACAGCTTCCGCTTCTGCATCCGCCGCGTCAGCATCGGCGCGACCAGGCACAGCACCGCCGCCACGATCCCCATCACGCCAATCGCCATCTGCAGGCTGCCGTCGCCCAGGTTGTTGATAAAGAAGTAGATATACAGCCCGCCCGCCACGTTATGAAACACGCAGAAGAAGAACGACAGCAGGACGATAAACAGCGGCTTGTTCTGGCGCAGGTTGTGGAAGGTATCCCGGATGGTCACCTTTTCCGGGCTCGGCGGCACGCGCTCTTTGATCTGCATAAAGCCGTTGAGCATCAGCGGCAGGCCCACCAGCATCATCACCAGCGCCGCCATAAAGTAGCCTTTATCGTTGCTGTACTGGGCGAAGAACGCCGCCAGCTTCGGGAAGAAGATGTTGGCGCAGGCAATCCCGGCGTTGACCCCGAGCATCGCCGCCGTCACCGCGCGGGTGCGCTGGGCGGAGTCGTTGGTCATCACCGACGACATCGACCAGAACGGAATATCGGAGATGGCGTACAGCGTCCCCCACAGGATGTAGGTCACCCCGGCGTAGAGGATTTTGGTGGTCATGTCCGCTTCGATTTTATAGAACGACAGCAGCGTGACGCCGGTGATCAGCAAAGGCGCGATCAGCAAAAAGTGGCGAAACTTGCCGAACCGGCTGTTAATGGTGTCCATAATGCTGGCAAACAGCGGATCGTGAACCGCGTCCCACGCGCGGGCAATCAGGAAGATGGTGCTCGCCGCCAGCGCCGAGATCCCCAGCACGTCGGTGTAAAAATAGTTAATAAACGAACCCACTAAACCAAAGCTAAAACACTGACCTAAACCATAGCCAAAATAAGACCACAACTCGCGAGACGGTATTTTCATTGTCGTTGCCATTGTTATATGCCTGCCTGGTTGCCCGGCGGTCGGCCGCCGGGTCGATATTATTCGCCCTGCGCCTGCGGGGCGATCTTACGCAGCTGCTGCATTAATGCGATTTCACGGCGCGAGAAAGGAATGCCGTTCTCCTCGAACACGTCGTGGAACCACAGGCGGCAGTAGTCCGTGGACTCCTTCATTACCACCGGCCACGGCAGCCACGTCTGGGTTTTGCCGCGCACCAGCCCCCACTGGTACGGCGCGACCTTCGCCGCGTACATCAGCGGAAGCTGCTCTTCGAGAGTGCTGCCCACGTGGCGCGCCAGCCATTCGGTGCAGAACAGCGGGCGACCGAGCTGTTGCAGCTGCTGGATAATCGCCGTCATGCGCCCCGTGTGGGTGTAGGCGTGGAAGCTCACCACGTCCGAGAGCGCCAGCGCGGTCTGGTCCAGCGGATGCTGAAAGAACGTCTCGCCCTCCTCTTCCGGCGGCAGACGCCACGCGCAGACGGTGAGCGGCTGGGTCGGGTCTTCTTCACGCACCCACTGGAACGCCAGCTTCATCAGCGCGTGGGCGCAGGTCTCCAGCTTCGCGTCGTACTGCACCTCCTGCGTGCCGGTCGCGAAAATGCCGCGGTTGCCCGGCTCGTTGTAGAGATCCCACAGCAGCACGCGCTTATCCTCGCGGAACTGGCGGACAACGTCGCGGATATAGCGCTCAATGTCTGCCCAGCAGTCGGGATCGCACACCCTGTCGCGCCCCGGGCTCGCCGCCGCCTGGCTGTTGTGCTTGCCCGGCACCGGCGGCTTTTGCGGGCCGAGGTACGGCTCGTCGCCGGAGAAGCCGCAGTCGTCCATCAGGGTCAGCATGGTGCTAAACCCGCGACCGTCGGCAATCGTCAAAAACCTGTCGATGCGCGCCATCAGCCCGTCGCGGTCGTGCTCCCAGACGATAAACGGCAGGTTGATGCGCAGGGTGTTGTAGCCCGCCTCCGCCGCCCAGCCCAGCTCGCGCTCGATGGTTTCGGCATCGAAGGTCTCCTCCTGCCAGATATCGGTCCAGTTCACCGCCGTCGACGGCAGATAGTTAAACCCGCACAGCCAGCCTTTTTGCTCGTACCACGCCTGTGCCTGCTCCCTGCTCCACTGCTCTTTCATTACGCGTCCTCTTACTGATAATATTTAGCTAATAAATATTAGTTGCAGGATAAATGCGCAAATCACGGCGTTTAGAAAAGCGACGGCTCTCACAAAGTTCACGCTTCGATGAATGAGAAACGTGATCGACGGCGCTAAAGCGCGCGGTTAGGGTATGATGCGAAATCGCGAAAGGGAGAGGACGGATGAAGCGAAAAACGAAAGTGACGATGAACGATATTGCGCGGGCGGCGGGCGTGTCGCAGGCGACGGTATCGCTGGTGCTTAACCAGTCCCGCAACATCAAGCTCAGCGACGACACCCGCCAGCGGGTGATTGGCGTTGCCACCGAGCTCGGCTACGACCGCCTCCCCGCCGTTCACGCCCCGCGCAACCAGGAGGAGATCGCCCTGCTGGTCAGCTCCATGCAGAGCTTCGACCCGTTTATCGACGCCATCAGCCAGGCGCGGGAAGCGGCGTGGCGCAACGAGACCCTGCTCACCGTCTACGACTACGGCGACGACATCGAGCTGGCGCTGAACATTATCCGCCAGCTGGAGAAGCGCAACTGCATCGGGATTATTCTCGCGTCTCCGGTCACCACGCTGGTGGACATGACGGCATTCCAGGACTGCACCCGCATTCCGCTGGTACTGCTCAACCAGCGCGACCCCGGCTCGCCGCTGCTGCCGTCGTTTATCCCGGACGACTACGCCAACGCCTTCCAGGTGACTAAACACCTTATCGCCTGCGGGGCCACGCGCATCGCCCACATCACCGGCGAGAGCTGGATGGAGGCTTCGCGCCAGCGTCTGGCGGGCTACCAGGCGGCATTACAGCAGGCCGGACTGGCGTGCGACGACAACCTGGTGCGCCAGACCAACTGGCAGTTCAGCGAGTCCTTTACCGCCACCACGTCCCTGCTGGCGCTGGCCGAGCGCCCGGACGCCATCTTCTGCGCCAGCGACTGGCTGGCGATTGGCTGCTATCAGGCGTTGGCGGTTAACGGCGTGCGCATCCCTCAGGACATGCTGCTGGCGGGCTACGACGACCAGAAGATCTCCGAGCAGCTCACCCCGCCGCTGACCAGTATCCAACTGCCCTACAGCGAGCTGGGACGGCTGGCGGTGGAGTACCTGTGCAATGAGGAAGATGCCGCCACGCACGTGACGCTGGCGGGCAGGCTGAAGGTGCGCGCCTCAAGCCTCGTCTGAGGTAAACACCATGCCCGCGTAGGGCTTCTCGCGACACGCCGCCAGCCGCGCGGCGAGGCTGCCCACGTGCAGCTCCAGCTTGTGCCCGTCCGGGTCGAGAAAATAGAACGACGCCCCCTCGCTTTTGTTCTGCTTCCAGACGGTGACGCCCGCCTGCTCGAGCCTGTTCGAGAACGGTTCAAAATCCGCCTCCGCCAGGGTAAACGCGTAGTGGGTGTAGTCGCTCTCCTGCGGCGGCACATACTGGCGCGCCTCGTCGTACGACAGGCAGACCCACAGATCGCCGCAGGTGAGATAGGCCCCGGTATTCCAGCGGGCGTGCAGCGCAAGCCCCAGCAGCTCGTGCCAGAAGGTGACGCTTTTTTGCAGGTCGCTGACCGCGAGGGTCAGGTGGTTGAGTGATTGCAGCATGACGTGCCCTTTTGTTTTTCGCGCCGGACGTGGTACGGTAAAGAGATGAACATAAACCACGCCGTGCTCACCGTAAACCGCTGGTGGCTGCCTTCTTAAAGGCGGCACGGAGTTGTTTTCCCCATTTTCAGATAGCCGCCGAAAGGCGGCTTTCACATTTCTAAGACCCCTTTCGGCCACTGCCCATTAAGGAGTCTTTATGAACAAGCAAACCATCCTCACCGGCGACCGCCCAACCGGCCCGCTGCACCTCGGCCACTTCGTCGGATCGCTGCGCCAGCGCGTGGCGCTCCAGCAGACGCACAGCCAGTTTGTGCTGATTGCCGACCTGCAGGGGCTGACCGACAACGGCAGCAACCCGCAGAAAATCCGCGACAACATCCCCGAAGTGCTGGCCGACTACCTCGCCGCTGGCATCGACCCGAACCTGACCACGATCTGCCTGCAGTCCGCCCTGCCCGCCCTCGCCGAGCTGACGATGCTGTTTATGAACATCGTCACCGTCGCCCGCGTGGAGCGTAACCCGACGGTGAAAAACGAGATTGCGCAGAAGGGCTTTGCCCGCTCGCTGCCGGTCGGGTTTATGGCCTACCCCATCAGTCAGGCGGCGGACATCACCGCGTTTAAGGCCGAGTGCGTGCCTGTCGGCGACGACCAGCTGCCGATGATTGAGCAGACCAACGAGATTGTGCACAAGATGAACAGCCTGCTGCCCGCCCCGGTGCTGCGCCACTGTAAGGCGATGCTGAGCGACACCAGCCGCCTGCCCGGCATCGACGGCAGCGCCAAGATGTCGAAATCGCTGGGCAACACGCTGCACCTTTCGGCCAGCGAAGAGACGATCCACCGTGCGGTCAGCGCCATGTACACCGATCCGAACCACCTGAAGGTGAGCGACCCGGGGCAGATTGAGGGGAACGTGGTGTTTACGTACCTCGACGCGTTTCATCCGGATAAGGAGAAAGTGGCGGCGATGAAGGCGCATTACCAGGCGGGCGGGCTGGGTGACCGGGCGTGCAAGAACGAGCTGGAGGCGTGCCTGCAGGAGCTGATTGCGCCGATGCGGGAGCGGAGGGCGATGTATATGCGTGACAGGGGCGAGCTGATGGCGATGCTGAAGCGCGGGACCGAACGGGCGCAGGGGGTGACGCAAGGGACGTTGAGGGAGGTGAAGGTTGGGCTGGGGGTGCCGGTGTTTAGTTAAAGTAGATTTAGCGGTGGAGTGCGTGGGATTGGCACGAAGCCGCTTAATTGTTTTAGAAAGCGGCTATGAAATATTTCATCCCTGCTTCAGGTTGCATATCTTTCGGATAATGATCATCAGTAGCGCGGTAACGACGACCATCATCCCACCCAGCACCCACAGGAATGATGGGTCTGCTTCACCATCAGCAAACCCCAAACCGGTACGATTTAAAAAATCATTGCTGGCTTGAGATAAGTAATCGAGCAAGCCACCCAGTGGAAACAGGACGATAAAGAAGGAAGCAATGAGGCATGACAGACCCATCAGGAAATTATTTTTTAACTTTGCATGAAGCATAATCAGCCCTTCCTGTCACATCAATACGTCCGTATGCCATCAACCCTTTACCACCAGGTAATGCTGCATTCCTGATAAAGACGCATTCTGTAATATTAGTTACGGGTTCTATACCTGAAAAACGGGAAACGTCCCAGCGCCATGAACGTGTAGTTTCAGCTTTCATCCATCGGCGGAGACATCGTTGTAGTCCATCCTACAAATCTGCATAGCAGTCCTCCCTGTCGCTTTGCGGAGAATGTTACAACCGATTTATTGAGTGCACCAGCGGTGATAGATAATTCACGTGAAAAACAAAAAATACGGACATGCGTATTCATGTCCGTATTGACTTATCCTTTTACAGGATTAATGAAGGGTGATTTTAGATATTATTCTTATTCTGCCAGACCATTTCCGCGCTTCACCATAGGTATATCTCCCGTATCATTCAACGCTCCCGGAAACGTTTTTAACCACTGCGCGACTTTCAGTTTATTTATATTCACCACGCTCATACCTTCCAGGCATCCCCATAATTCTCTTGTATGCTGTGGCGTAATCACAATGCAGTCTTTCATGGCGCGGATTTTTACGGGCATGCCGTTGATAAAGCCCGCGCGAGTTAACCAGTCGCCGCCCAGGAGAAGATATTTCATGTCTATGCGTGCATAGAGTTCGCAGCAGGCGGCACTGTCCTGCGGCGTTTCCGCGCGGGGATGGACGGGGGCCGCGTTGGTCTGGTTGCCGTGTAAACGGCGGGCGCTGTTTTTGCGTACCAGCTCGCGGTTTTCAATCATGCCGGTGAAAGCGTCTGATTCTGTTTTGCAAACAGTAAACTCTGGCTTAAAATTCGTTGTAGCCATTTTCAACTCCTGATTAGTTGTTTGTGGTTAGCGGTATGGGGGTGTTGCAGCACCTTCATATCGCGAATTCTCTCTTTAAATATTCCTTGATACTTCCTTTGCCGTTCGGCGTAATTTCTGGTGCTCATTATACAGAGCTGAATATAAATACAGCGGTTTGGTGTGGGGTAAATTTAGAATTTGCGAGGGGGATTCAGGAAATAACGGTAGGTATTTTTTAATTCGAGAAACAACAACACTTCGGCCTGAAAATCACTTCAACTCCCCTCTTCCAGATATCTGTTCGTTCGCATACCTGGCGCTAATGCCGCATTGATTGCCGCTACATCGCTCTCTCAAACCTCTCAAAAATTCATCAAACCTATAGATTAACGATTTACATCACCCTGATTTTGTTATGTGATCCTGTTACAGGCTTTAGTAACGTCCTGCCCAGCCAACCGTAACAGGACTTCATCGATGGAATTTTATCAGGCCGATCCGACGCTTGAGAACTACTGGCGTGGTGTGATCCTCTTTGGAAGGAACGTCGCATCTTACAAGTTCGCGCTGGCGTCAGCGTTGTATGAAGTGGATAAGACGGGCAGCGATTTGATTACACTCGACCAGCTTGCCGTGCCGTTCAGCCGCTATCTTTGCGAGCACCTGAAGCATGCACCAAACCAGATCACCTCACGCAGCAGTCAGTTTTTGGAAACCTGTCTGAAATTCAACAGAAGCGAAATCACCCATGCCCAGCTCATTGAAGCGACGGTGCGCCTTGGCTTTAACAACGTGATTGATGCCTTTCACTACGTGAACCAGGGCGAGATCGATAAACGTTTTTTCCTTGATGAGCGCAAAACCCATAACGGGATCCGCCTGACGGATAACTTCTTTAAACTGGGAGAACGCCTGCAGTATAAAAACCTCGCTTTTGAAACCAATGCTCGCTGGAACCTGGTGGAACAGGCCTGGTCTATGGGGATTTCGCGTAACCTTGTGGGCGTGGAGTTCGACGAAGATAATCAGCTGTTGTTCACGAGGGTGAATGCGCGTCGCGTAGACATCACCAGCTGCCGCGACAGCCTGAATGGTTACCAGAAAGGACGGTGTTTTTACTGCTTCAAACCTATCAGCCTGGTACCGGGAGATGAAGAACTGGCGGACGTCGACCACTTTATTCCCTGGGCAGCCCGAAAAGAAGTGAGCAATATTAATGGCGTATGGAACTTAGTGCTGGCCTGTCGGTGCTGTAACCGTGGCGCCGAAGGCAAATCTGCACGCATTCCCGAGCTCAGGCTCCTGCAGCGGTTACACGCCCGCAATGAGTATTTTATTCAGAGCAAACTGCCGTTACATGAGACGATTGTTCTACAGACAGGGCAACATCCTGAAGCACGGAAAAGCTTCCTTCAGCGTAACTGGCAGGCCGCGCTGGATAAACTTATCCATACCTGGAAACCCAACGCAGAAGGCGAGGCAACGTTTTAATGACACTTCACTACTATCAAAACCACGCGAAGGATTTCTTCGATGGCACAGTCAATGTCGATATGACCTCGCTCTACGAGGCCTTCACCCAACATCTGCCTCACGGTGCCCGGGTTCTGGATGCGGGCTGCGGTTCTGGTCGGGACGCAAAAGCCTTTCATGAGATGGGTTATCTGGTGGATGCGTTTGATGCCTCTTCCGCCATGGTGGAACTGGCAAAGCAACATACCGGGCTACCCGTGCAGCTGATGACATTTTCAGAGATCGACGGTAAAGCGCAGTACGATGGGATCTGGTGCTGTGCCTCTTTGTTGCATGTCCCCTCTTCTGAGTTGCCCGCAGTGATGCAGAAGCTTGCGGATGCGCTTAAACCTGGCGGTGTCTGGTATGTTTCCTTTAAGTATGGCAACGGTGAGCGCGTGCAGGGTGAAAGACGGTTTACGGACCTGGATGAAGAGGGGGTGCAGGAGTTGCTGAAGGCAGTTCCGGGAATAGAGATAGCATCGCTGTGGGCAACTCAGGATAACCGCCCAGACAGGGATGAGACATGGCTGAATGGGGTATTACGAAAAGCGCCGCTTGATCATCAGGCGGTGCTAATCGACACGGAATAAGCGAACTCAGTAATTCATCACCTTGGTCAGCTCAACTTCACCCGTAGCGGCATTAAAGTACAAATAGAAAATGTCCCCTTTTACCTGATCGGGTTTTGACCAGATTTCCTTATCCCCCAGGCGACGCTTTTCCTTCGTGTATCCCAGCGTTTCGAGATACGCACGCAACGGTGCTACACCAGTAGCCCCTTTAAAGAAGATGCTATTTGAAGGGGCATAACCATCACCGGGATGCGCCTCGAAATAGTAGTCATCCGTTACACGCGGGGCGTTTTCAATATCCTTGTCAGTCAGCGTGTGGTAGTGGAAAAAGTCATTTTGGGTGTAAACCGTCGTTTCATCAGAACCCGATGCCACGAGCCAGACAAACAGCCATCCAAGGATAAAGACGGTGGCAACCGAGAGTGCGCACCACTTCAGGACTTTTAAAAGGGTTTTCATCGTTTAGCCCCCATGAATGAGAGCGATGTCCCATCGTTTGTAATGACCTTCACCACTCCGGATGCGAAATCGTCCCACGGCCGAAGCCACGTCATAAAATGCGGAAGATTAATCGTATACGGCTGGTGCAGCACACACTGGTCCTTTGGATCAGGAAAGAGAATCGGGCGAAAGCCATGGTTTTTATGGGAACCAATAGCACCATAGTAATCCCACCGGCGAACGGCTGATTCATAGCTCACAGGCTTGAGACGATAGCCGTACCGGCCAGGAATAATTGCGCGATAGAACCCGAACAAGTCAGACACCAAATCCTCACCGCTAAAGCCGCTGTCCGTATACCAGGAGAATGATCGCAGGCTTTGCAGACCTTCGAGTCTGGATGCGGTGTTCATCATCATCGCCAGCATGATTCTGTTAATGTCTTCGGTACTTCGGCCACGCTTAATTTCCCAGTGAGAGAACTTCCCGACGCCGAGCCGCGATTTGAATTTTAAGACGCCCATATCTTGCCGATACATGACGGAATAAGATGGCTTACCGCTACGCTCTCCCTCAACGAATTGACGTTTGAGCGTTGCCACGTCATTGCCACGGGCATGTCCCATATCAAGCCAGCCCAACGCCTCGGTGTAGACGATCCCTCTGTCGAGAACGTCGAATAGTGCCCCATCCTTTATCTCTCTTCTGGTGCTCATGCTTACATCTCCATATGTAGTGTAACTAGCTATGTTATAGACGGTTTTTGGCAGTCCAGACATATCCTTCTTGAACAACTTAAGCTTGTTGGTGCTCACTTCGTATAGTATTTCATGGCCCTGAAATTTCACTGGCATCCTGATTTTTACAATATCCCCCCAGATTTAGTTAACCATAAACGTGAAAAAATTCATCTAAAACATGCGGTTGCCTTTAATTTTGTCAACTCGTGAAAATCGCCGGACATAGTATCAAGCAGCTGTTTTCGCAGTATATGGGCCGTTATGGCAGCAGTACTAAACACAAAAACAATGTTTGATGATGATCAGAAAATCGTCAATTTTTGTACAAATAGATCTTTTTTCATAATACATTTTAATGACATATCTCTAGCTATAATCTCGAGGTCATTATGTCCGGTTCAGGCGGTGGGAGCTTTGGTGGTCAGTTTGGTCAAGACACTTTTGAGCTTACATGTGAAAAATTAACGATAACTACACAGCTTAGCTCGCCAAACCCAGCTGTAGTGCCATTACTCAAAGTTGGTAACATACTGGTCATCCAGCAACGCAACCAAAACGGATTATCTTTAACTGAAGCCATATATGGTGCTAACCAAGTTGCAGGTGGTATTGCCTCCCCTCAAATTCGGCGCATGCGTGAATGCATTGAGCTCGGTACTACCTATGTTGCCAAGGTAATTTCAATCAATGGTGGGCAGGTTATGGTTAAGGTTTACGCACAATGAATACAAATACACCAGATAATGGAGTTCTGACATTAGTTGGAGGCTCTTACCATGAAGTCTGTCTGCACCCTGGCTACCACGATATATTCGGATCTGCCGGTCGAGCCGCTTCAGCACTTGCCCATCTCAAAGTACCAGTTAATTTTCACACTTACGCGGATAACAGCGTTGCTCAAGTACTTCGTGAGAGAGCCTATTTTGAGGGCTTTAATGTCGACATCCAACCTCTAGCTCGTTCTATTTTGTTTCACTATGAGCATGGCCTGTCAGAACCTAAAATTTATAATGTGCCTCCCGTATCGATGCCAGACATCAGATTGAAAGCGACTAACGTTCTACGTTATGGGATGCTGGAAGGGACTGCTGTTGTTGATGCTGAATACGCCGTTTATGATCCTCAAAATGTGTCGAAACCCGAATTGTTCACGCAAAACGGCTCAACAGCAAAGAATCTGGCACTTATCCTCAACCGCTATGAAGCCACAACGTTGAGCGGTCAACCTAAATTATCTGTTGAAGAACAAGCTATCCATTTGTTTGAACAAGGCCATGCGCAAGTAATTATAATTAAGCAAGGGCCTGCTGGAGCCTTGGTATGTGATAATGGAAAAATATCCACGGTTCCAGCTTATGAGACCAGTAATGTATTCAAAATAGGTTCAGGAGATGCGTTCGTTGCTTATTTCGCATACCAGTGGATGATTAATAAAAAATCTGCTCATGATGCAGCTAATGCAGCTTCTCATGCAACAGCGTATTATTGTGAGAACAGTTTATTTCCATCATCTCAGGGGCTCGATGATTTTAATCCTAAGGCAATTTGCCCTACTTCTGAATTTCAACGTGGTGAAAAATATTCAGTCTATCTCGCGGGCCCTTTCTTTACTCTGGCACAGATGTGGTTAATTGAACAAGCTCGCCGCAATTTGAGCGATCTAGGCTTTAAAGTATTTTCTCCTTATCATGACGTTGGGCATGGTAAAGCAGAAGATGTTGTGGAAAGAGATCTTGAGGGGATAAAAAATGCTAATATCATTTTTGCGATTGGCGATGGTTTAGATGCCGGAACTATCTATGAAATAGGTTACGCTCGAGCATGTAATATACCCGTTGTCTTCTATGCGGAAAATGAAGCTGATGAAGACAAAAAAATGATGTCTGGCTCAGGGTGCATCTTGTGCAAGGATTATGTTACTGCAATCTATAAAACTCTTTGGACAGTGGTGCAGAAATGAAGACAGCTCTATTGCTCTCTGGTGGCATGGACTCTATAGCAATTGCATGGTGGAAACGACCAGATATAGCCATTACTTTAGATTATGGCCAACGCGCTGCAGAAGCTGAAATAAAAGCAGCTAGTGCGACCTGTAGCACCCTGAAAATTGATCATCATGTCATTAAAGTAGATTGTAGCTCTTTAGGGTCTGGGGATATGGCGGGTGCAGAGGCAAATTCTAACGCACCGAGCAGTGATTGGTGGCCTTATCGTAATCAAATGCTGATTTCACTTGCTGCAATGAAAGCGATTACGCTTGATGTCACGCACCTCTGGATAGGGACAGTGAGGTCTGATAGCTCTCATTCAGATGGCACGCTAGCTTTTGTGGATAAAATCAGTGAGCTGATGTCTTTTCAAGAAGGCAACATGATCGTTGAAGCCCCAGCAATAGAACTTTCCACAACTGAATTGGTTAGGCGTTCTGGCGTCACTCCCGGTGGACTTGCGTGGGCGCATAGTTGTCACAAAGCAAATATCCCATGTGGTAACTGCCGTGGGTGCAATAAGTATTTTCAGGTTCTGGATGAAGTAGGATATGGACTGGATAGACTTAGGTAGCCCGTTTCCGCGCATACAACCTCTCACATACCGACCTATTGAATGGCCGATAGAGGAGTTTTTTTTTCTACCACCTCCATCAGAAGGTAATTTATTGCCGCCGGTGCGTTCAGTGATTGAGTCACGTAGAACAAGACGTGAGTTTGGAGCCTTGGATCACTGTATACTTTCTGAATGGCTCTGGTTAGTTGCAAGGGAAATGGTTGCAGGGCATTCTCAATTAGGCTTCGCTCTAACCCAACGGCCAGCACCTTCCGCTGGTGCAATTCATCCTATACATATTGTTCTTTCCTTGCCAGAAATGGATGGGTGGCAACTCTACTTACCGGACAAGCATGCATTGGCGCTGCTTTCACAACCAAATCAGACAAGGGCCGTTGTACGCAATGAATTATTACCAGTACTTGATATTCAATCTGGCATCGTTGTTAGGCTTATTGCGGAACCAGGGAAGACGGCAGCTAAGTACGAATATGCGGACAGCCTTGTATGGCGTGACGCAGGTGTTTTAACAGGCCAGATGGCACTTGTAGCAGAAGCGTTTGCATGTAATTTTTGTCCACTTGGCATTACAGGCAATGAATGGTGCGCCAGTTTAAAACTGGAGGACTGCTTGGCCGGTGTCGGTTTGGCGGTTCTTGGCTCGCGTTAAACGTGGTTTAAGTTTTGTAAGTGATTGACCTCTCGAGGATTCAAGCAAAGAAAAAACTGTTCTTGAGGATGCTTGCATTTCGTACCAAATGAGAGCATCCAGCTCTGAGGCTTTCACCCCCATTGATTCACTAAACTGGATGAATAGTTGTTCAAGCTTCAGATAATCGCGCTCAACAGTTAGGTCTTGAGGGAAAAAACCAGCCAATAGGCCAGCTCGCAGAATGTGAATATCTAATATTGCAACATCATCTGCACCAAGCCAATTTCGAGCTACCCATGAAGCTGTTTTATAGCCAATACCCGGAATAGTAGTTAGCCAGTCGCGGAGCTGTCGGCCTGATTCAAGTGGTGGTGTTTCGATATCTAATTTGTTCAAGGCTGCGGCTAGATAACGGGATTTCTGCTTTGCGAAACGGTAACGCACAGATTTACTACCTGTATCAATCGGCTGAGAAAGCCATTCGTAAAGAAGCTCTTCTGAAGGAGATGGTGCTTCAAATGCTCCATATGCTTTTAACAGGTTAAATGCGGCAATGCCTATTGCTGCCGGTATTCCATGTCCACCAAGTAAGCAGGCTCCTACTTCCTCTTTTAAGGTCCGCCCCAGTTTGTAATTAACTGTATTAACTTCCAACCGGCGAGCAAAGACTTGGTAAGCCCAGTATGCAGGGGAGGGAAATGCTTCAATCTTTCCCCACATTACTCCTGGTAGTATGGCTTGATCAGCTGCAGGAAAATCGAGGTTGATTATAGTTGGTCCTATAATTACAGCTCCGCGCTGAGTCATACTGTCTCCAGACCATATTTGGTATTCAGCCATTGAATTAATTCACTACGCTCTGTTTGCTCCATCTGCTCGATCCGGTCATACAAGCGGGCACGACGACGAGCAACGGTTTGTCTTTCCCTGTAGTTGTTACCTAGATAACGTGAATCATGAAGCTTTGCTGGTGGAGCATAGTTCATCCACACGCTTTCTTCTCGAATACCTGAGTGGGTTTTTGCGTTAAATTTGACGCAGCGCCAACTTGTTAACATTTCGTTGTAAAGAGAGTTTTCATATCCAGAAATCATAACGTTACATGTTAGTGATAATATCTTTTCAAGCAGTTGTCGGTGGTTATCATCACTGTATTCATGTCGATAGATTCGGCTGCGTTTCCGGGTGCTGTGAACGTATGGTGGATCAACGTAAACTAACTCATTTCCCTTAAATGGAAATGAGCTAAGAAACGACAGTGCATCATCGTTAATGAGTTCACACATGCATGGCTCTGTTTTACGCCACTGTTCAATGACTTTGCTATCTAGATCTACACCAATACTTTTTTTAGCGGGTAGTTTGTTGCGCATAACTGCGCCTCCGCCTAAGTGCGTCTCAATGTACGTTTGGTGCTCGGGCATCAAGTTGATGAGCCGTTGGTAGCACTTGCCTTTTCCGCCTGGATATCTCATGAGGTAATCATCGTCATTTTTGACGATGATGTCAATTTTAATTGTTCTTCAAACGCTGGATTTTGGTAGTCAAAAAGAATGGTAAAAAATGTTTCACAATTCGGAATGATTGTGATTTTTATTTCACGGCATTCAGACTAAAAAATAATTGCAGAACTAATAATATCATGTGCTTATGTTCGTTTTTTTGTGCAGTTAATCATGATTTTTACAATATTCCATTGTTAATATGTATGAAACTTTAGTGAACCACATCTTCATCAGGAACTCTCATGCATTGGAATGACCTCTTAAACAGCAATCGCCGTAAACCCAAAAAAGAAAATAAGGATTCATCCCAAGATACTTCCAAAGGTAGGCAGCAGATAGAACGTGATTTTGACCGTATCCTCTTCGCTGCACCTACTCGTCGGTTAGCAGATAAAACACAAGTTTTTCCTTTGGATAAAAATGATAGTGTTAGAACACGCCTTACTCATTCACATGAAGTGTCTAATTTGTCGAGAGGAATCGGCATGCGACTGGCTTTTGAGCTTCAAGATGAGGTATTCAAGGATGTTTGCAAAGACATCTGCAAAGACATCTACCTAGAGCGCGATGTACCCGCACTGCTAGCGACAATTGGTTTGGTGCATGATATGGGCAATCCACCTTTTGGGCATCAAGGTGAGAAAGCTATGAGTGAATGGTTTACAAAAAACCTGCCTGAAGAGACTAAAGAGTATAAAGAAAAAATTTATGACGATTTTCGCCGTTTTGATGGGAATTCTCAGACCTTTCGTTTGGTGACTAAGCTTCAAATTTTAAATGATAATTATGGGCTAAATCTTACCTATGCCACCCTAGCATCAATGATCAAGTACCCCATATCGTCGGATGCAAATTCCGAGCTATGGAGTAAACACGGTTTCTTCCTTTCAGAGAAAGATGTTGTGCATGATGTCTGGGAAAAAACTGGCTTGTGCGAAGGTGTTCGTCATCCATTTACCTACCTAATGGAAGCTTGTGATGACATCGCCTACTCAGTACTTGATGCTGAAGATATTGTGAAAAAAGGGCTTGCCTCATTTCACGACCTTATGGATTTCATTCAGTGTCATCAGCTTTGTAAAGAGGATGTTGTTGCGAAACGCGTTGTGGATAATTGCAAAGAAGATCATACGACCTACGCGCAACAAGACCTTTCCCCTGCTGAGCTTAATGATATGAGCATGCAAAAGTTTCGTGTCTACGCCATCGCAGAGCTTGTTGATGCGGTTGTTATCGCATTTAAAGATAATATCGACAAATTTTTGAATGACAATTGCCAAATCAAAGACTTGGTGTCAGAAAGCAATGGTAGAAACTTGTGTAAGGTATTGAAGAAATTTGACAGTTCCAGGGGCTACAAGCACAGTAGTGTCCTTAAGCTTGAGCTAAAAGGCTCTAACTATATCAAGGGCCTAATGGATATGCTTTGGCTCGGAATTAAAGGTCGTGCAACAGGTGGCACCCAATGGGATACACCATTTGGTCGTTACGTTTACGGTCGCATTTCGGAAAACTATCGGCGTATTTTTGAACAAAGAAACGACTTACCAGCCCATTACAAAGAAGCTCAGTTGCTCGCTGATGCGATTTCGGGCATGACTGACAGTTATCTGATAGCATTACATGATGAACTCGCAAAACTCCACCAGTACGAATGTCGTCAGAGATGAGAATCTCCTTAAGCGCCGGATAAAGTATTACATCAAATCTGGTCGGGGGGGTAGGCAAAGCGAGACGGCGCTAATCAAGGCGCTGTCGCAGCAGGCACATCTGTATGTTTTTGGTGGGCTTATCCGTGATATTGGCCTTTTTACGGCTCACCAGTTTCGTTCTGATATTGACTTGGTTTTTGCTGGTTCCAAGAGACATCTTCATAGAGCTCTTTCTGATTATGGTTTGCAGCAGATAACTGAAAATAAATTTGGTGGCTTCAGGGTTAGAGACTTCAGTGTTGACATTGATATCTGGAGTCTTGAGGAGACTTGGGCTTTTAAAAATCATTTTATCATTCAAAAAGATGTGGAGAGCTTGCTGAATACTACCCTAATGTCATGGGATTCAGTTCTTTACGATATTCAAAATGATAGGATCATTACAAATGACTCATGGCTTACTGATCTACATACTGGTCGCCTCGATTTAGTACTAGAACATACCCCAGATGTAAACAGTGCTTTAATCAGAATATTGCGCACTATCTATGGTAAAGAAGTACTCATGCTAGGTGAGCGTCTATGCCAGTTTTTGGCATCATCGCTGAATTTTTATTCAAATCAGACATTAGTTAGTGATGAGCTTGAACGTTTTAGGACAAGTTACATTACTAGCACAAGGCTATCCAAGCTCCGCCAAGATCTTGCCAGTTGGTCAGGCAAAGGCGGTTTAAAAGTTAATTCCCATCTGTACTGTAAGCAGCTGAATTTAGAATTAATTTCATCCAATGAAAAGAAATAGCTCATTAACAAAATTAATTTTATTATCCCTCTAGATGCCTATATCCAGAGGGATATAATGTGGAGTTATACTAACTTTTATCAACACTGTAATGTAACCCGTATACAACAGAACCATCTCCCTACATCCCTCCAGATACTGCGTATGGTTATACGTCTCACGTATTGCGTTTTTATCCACATGCTCAAGCTCCAGCTAAATCTAAGCCGAGTTAAATCCCTGTTCGCGCATAATTGCACCCATCGTTTGCCGAGAACCGTATCACATAAGCCATCCTTTATATCCTAACAATTAAATTACCTGACTCACACTCTCCTTGAGAGCAGCTTATTACGACCATTTAACCCATTGAATATCAGTTGATACAGTCCTGTAATGGGCTTAAGAAGCTCAATTTGACCCGACAATGGAACGGTATGTGATCGTTTCATTTTCACTAATTATGGAGGAATCTCCCGAAGTCCTTTTTCAAAATCGATATCCTCTCAGCAAGCAAAACACAGTTCCTAAGCTTAATCCTCCAGTGAACATGATGATTTGTGTTGATTTAATCAAGAGGGAGATATTAGTTTTACGGGCTCCCATGTTTCTGATGTAGGATCCATAGATTTATATAAGCGAGCGATAGCCAATGCCCCCTCACGAAACAAGACTGAGCTGTTAATAATCATTTTATCTTTTAATTTAGGTTCTTGAGGTATTTCCCTTGCTATAATCGCGGCCAAGCGAATCGAAGCATGGTGAGCAGTAACAGAAGCAATAAAGGGATACGGAGTTCTCTGATAGCGAATAGCGGGAGTGCACATCACCTTCTGAAGTAATTCAATTGGGAGAGCAGGAAATCCAGCCTTAATCCACTCGCGGTGAAGTGCGCCACTAATGTCATGACCGTCACTACCCGACAATCTTACACCTTTCTGTTCCAAAACCTCTTTCATTGCACGTTCGATGAAGTGAAGGCTTTCCCATCGAGAAAGCGCATAATGGGCCGCTCCTGCGAGTAGCCGATCTGCAGCTGATTCTAAATGAATTATAGTAGTGACATCAAAACGGCTAATGTCATAGAACATCGTATAAAATTCGTTATAGTCAGCCTGAAGTTTTTCTAGCTTACTACTGGTAATTCTCATTACAGCTTCTTCAGTCAGACCGACCACCGCCTCCAGTAAAGGAATTTCTTTTATTCTTTCAATAGGTATTCTGACACAATATAAAACCCCATTGATTTGATAGGCAATAGGAGGAAAACAATAGGAAATATGCTGCCTATCTCCATAAAAATTTGCCAACCAATTTGTCACTGATAGCCCAGCATCATCCGGATTAGACCCTAAAACTATTTTGTATCCATCTGCAGAAATAAGGTCTGCTGCAGCAAAAAGTGAATAACTTGGTTCAACAAACTTGGCGGACAAGCGATCTCTCACGTAGCTCATGTAATCGTGAAAATTACCCTCGCCTTGATTAATTTCTTCCTGAGTAATCGAAACCTTTTTCATCTAACCCCTTAGCTTACATATGTCATTAAATTACTTGTTTCAATGATATCTACTTAAAGCCATTAGCCATCTGCATCATGTTGACTAAAATACGACAACATCAGTAATTCTTCCATACACTTACAGAACATTATGAACTCACGCAGTTCTTTCATGGCGTCTCTTAAGAACCGTAAGCCTGGCTAGTTCGAGCTAACAAAGGACATTGCAAACTTTTCACCATAGCAACGGTTGGAAGCAGGTCTGATACTGTCAACATCACAATATGTTAATCATAGGATCAGATCATGCTATCCAAGAAATGAACTGAAACCGCGGAGTTTTTCCTGCCGAACAATGATTTTACCAATAGCCTCCCAAAACGTCGTTTCAGGTCATTACCTGATGCACTATTTTGTGTAAAATCAGAGCTAACCCAATATCGTGGAGTGTTCTGCTATGGCTGGCGTAAACAAAACTCATCTGACTGAAACGGATATCATCACCAAATACATCTTGCCAGCGGTTAAAGACGCAGGCTGGGATGTGATGTCGCAGATCCGCCAGGAAGTGAAACTCCGCGATGGTAAAGTGGTTGTACGCGGCAAGCTGGCTGCACGCCTGACAGTGAAATCAGCGGACATTGTGCTTTACCACAAACCGGGATTACCGCTTGCAGTCATAGAGGCTAAAGCCAATAAGCATGAGGTAGGCAAGGGTATGCAGCAGGGTCTGGATTACGCTCGCCTGCTCGACGTGCCTTTTGTGTTTGCCTCCAACGGCGATGGCTTTGTCTTTCACGATAAAACCAGCAACGCTCTTCAGCTTGAATCTGAAATCAAGCTGGAAGATTTCCCAACTCCTGAGCACCTGTGGAATAGATACTGTATCTGGAAAGGGTTTACCGCCGAACAGATGCCCGTCATAAGCCAGGATTATTACGATGATGGCTTAGGTAAATCCCCGCGTTATTACCAACTTCAGGCGATAAATAAAACCGTTGAAGCCGTTTCTGCCGGGCAAAACCGAGTATTGCTGGTGATGGCAACCGGAACCGGGAAAACCTATACCGCTTTCCAGATAATCTGGCGCTTATGGAAAGCAAAAAGTAAGAAACGCATCCTGTTCCTCGCTGACCGCAATATCCTGGTTGATCAAACCAAAACAAACGACTTCCAGCCTTTTGGCAGCGCGATGTCAAAAGTGACGAGCAGGACGATTGATCCGGCCTACGAAATTCAACTGGCACTTTACCAGGCCATTACGGGTCCGGAAGAACATCAAAAAGCGTTTAAACAAGTTGCCCCGGATTTCTTCGACCTGATTGTGATTGACGAATGCCATCGCGGCAGCGCGTCGGAAGACAGCGCCTGGCGTGAAATCCTCGAATACTTCAGCAGCGCTACACAAATTGGCCTGACCGCAACGCCGAAAGAAACCGAAGAAGTCTCCAGCACCGACTACTTTGGTGAGCCGGTTTACACCTATTCGCTCAAAGAAGGCATCGAAGACGGTTTCCTTGCCCCTTACAAAGTGGTGCGGGTGGATATTGATGTCGACTTACAGGGTTGGCGGCCAACCAAAGGGCAGGTTGATAAAAACGGTGAACTGATTGAAGACCGTATTTATAACCAGAAAGATTTTGACCGCACGATGGTCATTGATGAGCGCACTTGGCTGGTGGCACAAACCGTCACTGACTATCTGAAACGCACCAACCCGATGGATAAAACCATCGTTTTCTGTAACGACATCGATCACGCCGATCGTATGCGTCGGGCGCTGGTAAACCTGAATCCGGAGCAGGTGGCAAAGAACGAAAAGTACGTGATGAAAATCACCGGCGACGACGATATTGGCAAAGGGCAACTGGATAACTTCATCAACCCGAAGAAAGCCTACCCGGTTATCGCCACCACCTCAGAATTGATGAGTACCGGTGTGGATGCGCAGACATGCAAACTGGTGGTTCTGGACCAGAACATTCAGTCGATGACCAAATTTAAGCAGATCATCGGGCGTGGCACGCGTATCAACGAAAAATACGGCAAACTGTGGTTCACCATTCTCGACTTCAAAAAAGCGACCGAGCTATTTGCGGACGAACGCTTCGACGGCGTACCAGAGAAAGTGATCCGTACCACGCCGCAGGATATTACCGATCCTGAATCTGATTTCGACGACCAGCTTGAAGACGAAACGCCAGAACACGAATTACCTGATTTGATAAATGGCGTCGCTGAAACACCTGCCATCTATGACCCAACATCAGGTAACGGCAGTGGGGCTTTTGAAGAAGAAGACGAAAACAAAGTCCGTAAATTCCACGTCAACGGTGTCAGCGTAAAAGTGCTGGCAAAGCGCGTGCAGTATTACGATGCCGACGGCAAACTGGTCACTGAATCATTTCAGGATTACACCCGCAAAACGCTGCTCAAAGATAAAGGCTACGCATCGCTTGATGACTTCATCCGTAAGTGGCACTCTGCGGACCGCAAACAGATCATCATTGATGAACTGGAGCAGCTCGGTGTGCTTTGGGATGTGCTGGCAGAAGAAGTGGGCAAAGATCTCGACCCGTTCGATCTATTATGCCATGTGGTTTACGGACAGCCACCGCTGACGCGCAAAGAGCGCGCCGACAACGTTCGTAAGCGTAACTATTTCACTAAATACTCCGAGGCCGCGCAAAACGTATTAAATACGTTGCTGGACAAGTACGCAGATGAAGGCGTGCAGGAAATCGAGGACATCCAGGTGTTGAAACTGAAACCGTTCGATTCGCTCGGTCGCCCGCTGGAAATTATCAAAAGTAGCTTTGGTAGCAAACAGGCTTACGAAGATGCCGTGAACGAACTGGAAAGCGAAATTTACCAGTTGCCACCACGCTCAGCCTGATAACCAAACCCCCTATTCTGCCACCTGGCGCTTTGGCCCCCGGTGGCATCCTTTTTTAAGAGTGGAAAGAAAACATGTCGATTAGCTCAGTCATTAAATCCCTGCAGGACATTATGCGTAAAGACGCCGGTGTGGACGGCGATGCACAGCGTCTGGGGCAGCTATCATGGCTGCTGTTCCTGAAGATCTTTGATACCCAGGAAGAAGAGCTGGAACTGGAGCAAGATGACTATCAGCTTCCGATCCCACAGCGATATTTATGGCGTACCTGGGCGGCAAACAGCGAAGGTATCACCGGCGATGCGTTACTGGAATTCGTGAACGACGATCTGTTCCCGACGCTGAAAAACCTCACCGCACCGATCGATAAGAACCCGCGTGGCTTTGTGGTGAAACAGGCATTCAGTGATGCCTATAACTACATGAAAAACGGTACGTTGCTGCGCCAGGTGATCAATAAGCTCAACGAAATCGACTTCAGCAGCAGCTCCGAACGTCACCTGTTTGGCGATATTTACGAGCAGATTCTTCGCGACCTGCAAAGTGCCGGTAACGCAGGTGAGTTCTATACCCCACGTGCTGTGACGCGTTTTATGGTCAACCGTATAGATCCGAAACTGGGTGAGTCGGTCATGGACCCCGCGTGCGGTACAGGCGGTTTCCTTGCCTGCGCGTTCGACCATGTGAAAGAGCATTACGTCAACACTACCGAAGATCATAAAACGCTGCAGCAGCAGATCCACGGCGTCGAGAAAAAACAGCTGCCTCACTTGCTGTGTACCACCAATATGCTGTTGCACGGCATTGAAGTGCCGGTCCAAATTCGCCATGACAATACCCTCAACAAACCGTTGTCGTCGTGGGATGAGCAGCTGGATGTGATTATCACCAACCCGCCGTTTGGTGGCACCGAAGAAGACGGCATTGAGAAAAACTTCCCGGCAGAGATGCAGACCCGCGAAACCGCCGACCTGTTCCTGCAACTGATTATTGAAGTGCTGGCCGACAAAGGCCGTGCGGCAGTGGTGTTGCCGGACGGCACGCTGTTTGGCGAAGGCGTGAAAACCAAAATCAAAAAGATGCTCACCGAAGAGTGTAACCTGCACACCATCGTGCGGTTACCGAACGGGGTGTTTAACCCGTACACCGGCATCAAAACCAATATTCTGTTCTTCACCAAAGGTCAGCCGACCAAAGAGATCTGGTTCTACGAGCATCCGTACCCGGACGGCGTGAAGAACTACAGCAAAACCAAGCCGATGAAGTTTGAAGAATTCCAGACCGAAATCGACTGGTGGGGTAACGAAGCCGATGGTTTTGCCAGCCGTGAAGAGAACAATCAGGCGTGGAAAGTCAGCATCGCCGAGATCATTGCCCGCAACTTCAACCTCGATATCAAAAACCCGTACCAGGGTGAAACCGTCAGCCATGATCCGGACGAGCTGCTGGCACAGTACCAGACACAGCAAATGGAAATCAGCGAGCTGCGTAACCAGCTGCGCGATATCCTCGATGCTGCGCTGGCGGGTAACAAGGGGGCGAAATGATGACCGTTGAGAAACTGATTACCCAGAATATTGATATCTGGTCCTCTGCCCTGCAAACCCGCTCAACTGCTGTGCGAGGCAGCAATAGCAAAATCGACCTCTACGGCATCAAGAAACTGCGCGATCTGATTCTGGAACTAGCCGTGCGCGGCAAACTGGTGCCGCAGGACCCGAATGATGAACCGGCGTCTGAGTTACTGAAGCGTATTGCTTTTGAGAAAGCAGAGCTGGTGAAGCAGGGTAAAATTAAAAAGCAGAAGCCGCTGCCGGAAATTAGTGAGGAAGAGAAGCCGTTTGAGTTGCCGGAGGGGTGGGAGTGGTCTTCAATTCAAAATCTATGTCTGCTAGAGAATGGTGATAGAAGCAAGAATTATCCCAATAAATCCACTCTTACTGAGACTGGTATTCCTTTCGTTAATGCCGGACATTTGTTGAATGGAAAAATAGATGAAAAAGAAATGACTTTTATTAAAGAAAGCCATTTTGAAACTCTACGTTCAGGAAAATTTTTGCCCGGTGATATTTTGTTTTGCTTAAGAGGTTCTCTGGGGAAATCTGCATTAGTCGGAAATGTCTCTGGTGCTATTGCGTCTTCGTTAGTTATAGTGCGAGTCTATCCGCTGGTTAATAACAAGTATGTTCATTTTTATTTCGATAGCCCTATTTCATATCAATTCATAAAAAAATATGACAACGGTACTGCGCAACCTAATCTTGCAGCAAATGATTTAGCTCGGTTTCTCATTCCTGTTCCACCAGTTGACGAACAAATTAGAATTCTTGGCAAAATTGATGACTTGATGTCCCTTTGCGACCAACTGGAACAGCAATCCCTACTTAGTCTGGATGCACATCAGAAGCTGGTAGAAACCCTGCTGACAACGCTGACCGACAGCCAGAATGCCGAAGAACTCGCCGAAAACTGGGCGCGAATCAATCAGCATTTCGACACGCTGTTTACCACTGAAGCGAGTATCGATGAGCTTAAGCAAACGATTCTGCAACTGGCGGTAATGGGTAAACTGGTTCCGCAGGATCCTAACGACGAACCTACGTCTGAGTTGCTTAAACGTATTGAGCAGGAAAAAGCTCAACTGGTTAAAGAAGGCAAAATTAAAAAGCAAAAACCTTTGCCGCCAGTGAGTGATGAGGAAAAACCTTTCGTGCTACCAATGGGATGGGAATGGTGTCGTTTAGGTGATTTGGCACTTGGTTCAGAGGCCGGGTGGAGCCCGCAATGCGAGTCACATCCAAGAAATGGCGATGACTGGGGAGTCTTGAAAATAAGTGCAGTTACTTGGGGAGAGTTCAATGCTGAGGAAAACAAGGCGCTACCGGTAAAATTGGAACCTAAACATGAATATGAAGTTAAGGGGAATGATTTCCTTTTATCAAGAGCAAATACATCCGAGCTGGTTGCCCGCTCTGTGGTTGTACCTCAAACGGTGCCTAAGCATTTAATGCTTAGTGATAAAATTATACGTTTCCAATTTCCCGATTTGATAGATGTGAACTATATCAATATTGTGAATAACTCTATGCTTTCACGTGAGTATTACGCAATAGTAGCTGGTGGTACCAGCGCATCAATGAAAAATGTTACACGAAATCAAGTTTCCCTATTGCCTGTTGCATTGCCTCCTTATAATGAAAAAAAGAAGATAATTTCAGCCACAGAAAGTGTATTAATGCTTGTCGACACTCTTAAAGATCTAATTGCAAAAAGTGAAAATATTAAAAAGAATTTAACTGATTCTATTATTTCTCATTTTGAAAATTAATGCACCCATTATTGCATAATTGATAGAATAACAAGGAGTTTTAGGTGCGTATAAAATCCATTTACATTTCGCGATACAAAAACATTCATGACTTCCAGATGGATTTTGATGATAGCAATGGAATTGATGTTTTCGTAGGGAAAAATGCAAGCGGGAAATCTAATTTTTTTGAAGCGATTATTGAGATTTTTCGTCATATCGATCAGTTTGGCTCCGATAACAATACCATTAGTTTTGAGTATGGTGTCTTTTACGAAATTGATGGGGTAGTGACTAAAATTGAATGGACAGGCGAGCGATTGTTTATCAATGATGAGGAGGGTCAACGAAAAATAGGTAACACGCCTTTTCCCGACAATATACTTGTATATTATACCGGACACAATACAACTGTGCCTAACTTAATTGATAATTATAAGGCATCATTTCAGCGAAAAATTAAAGGTGCTGATTTATCCGATTCACGTAAGTTTATTGGTATTGGGCCAGATTACAAAAATCTGCTTCTAGCTCTAATAATAGCGCAGCAACAAGATAATCCGGCTAGAAATTATATTCTAAAAAAACTTGCAGTTGACAAATTGGGTCTGACAAAACCTGGCACTAAAGAAGTTACTGAGCCTGTCATTAGATTAAAGTTAGATCGCCCAGATTATGCTAAGGGTAAAAGAGATTTTAATATTCAGCTTAACAATGAAACGGATAGGTATTGGAATGCAGTCGGCATTACTAAAGAATTTCTTGATTCTTTAACGCTATGCACATGGGATAATACTGATCAAATATCTGTTAATGAAGGATATTTTCAAGGTGAAGACCATTACATACTGTATATATCCATAAAAAAATTACAAGAAAAATTTGAAAAACGCTGGTGTGAGCTTTTTCAGCAGTTTGACAACCTAAAAGTTTTAGGAATGCTTTCTGATATAACTGTACCCTTGAGATTGGAGTCCGATATTGAAGGTGATATTAGTTCCTTTAGTGATGGGCAATTTCAGTCGATTTATATTTTTGCAGTATCAGAGTTTTTCAAAAATAAAAACTGTGTGACATTGCTTGATGAACCTGATGCTTTTTTACATCCAGAATGGCAGCATCAGTTTATTAATCAAGTTAAAGAAATTAACACAGCTAAGTTATGTAAAAATCACATTTTAGTAACTACTCATAGTGCTTCAACTATCGCTTCATTAGAGCAGGAGTATATATCAGTGATATATTCTGAGAGCCAAAAAATGAAGTTTTGCAAGCGAGATAAAGGTCAGGTTATTCGTGATCTATCTGCTGGGGTTATTTCTTTTTCAGAAACCGAAGCCCGCTTAGCATTGAATCAGTTTCTCAAAACATCATCGGGTAATGTGCTTTTTACTGAAGGTGTGACTGATGAAATAATTCTCACCATCGCATGGGAAAGATTAAATCCAGGGCGGGGTTGTCCATTTGGCATTCAAAATGCTTTTGATCGTACTTTCTTGAGAAATTTATTTTCCCGCGATGAATTAAAGCTTAATTTCCCTAACCGAAAAATGTTTGCCTTATTTGATTTCGACGATGCGTATAATGATTGGAAAGGCCTTAAAGGTCAGGATTTGGTTATGGACCCACATTCTGGATTAGCTAAAAACTTAAATTATGAATACCATTACGCCTTGTTGCTTCCTGTTCCAAAGGATACTGAAATTAAAAAACAAGTTATTGACGAAAAAAATCAAGCATGGGGTGGGCACGGAGGCTCTCATTTATCTATAGAACTATTGTTTTATAAAGAGGATTTGCTTGAGAAATGGTTCATCAAACGACCTTTCATCGCAGGTAGTGAAATCATAGAGTTTGTGGGTGACAAAGCTGAATTTGCTAAACAAATGGTACCGGCATTACCAGCAGAGAGTTTTGAAATATTTAGGCCACTATTCGATTTCATCGAGAGCAAATGCCATGCATAAATTTTAGAGATAACATCATTCGGCACTTAATTTTTAATGCCGCTACATTAAAACAACGCCCATTGATATGTTACTTCTTTTTTAAAGTAAGAATATATATCAAAAAAAAATAATTTTAATTTCAGGATTAAATAGGAAGCACTAATGCCAGTTCATCATGCAATCTGGCGGATAGGGGAGAATCCCCAGCCGCTAACCATCAGCAAACTCGCCAGCGAGCAACTGTTGGAGAAGATGATTTTAAACGACCCTACTATCCTTTCTGACCAGTGGATGATCATCGGGCATCAGGAATATACGTTCGATAAAGGACGTATCGACCTGCTGGCGATTGCGCCGGATGCCTCTCTGATCCTGATTGAGCTTAAGCGAGACCGCACGCCGCGTGAAGTGGTCGCACAGGCGCTGGATTACGCCTCCTGGGTCGATGACTTAACCGCCGATCGTCTGTCGCAGATTTATGAAAAATTCTCCGGCGGCGGCAATCTAGGCGAGGCGTTCAGGCAACGTTTTAATACTGAACTGGAAGAAGAGTCGCTCAATCAGTCGCACCAAATTATTATTGTGGCAGCGGAGCTGGACCCGTCTACCGAGCGCATCGTGGACTATCTGAGTAAGAATGGCATCTCAATTAACGTACTGTTCTTTAAAGTTTTCCAGCACGGTGAGGAGCAGTTCCTGAGCCGTGCTTGGCTTATCGACCCAAGCGAAACGCAAACTAATGCCGCACAGGCCACTGCCACTAGCGCTAATACAAAAGAGCCCTGGAACGGCGAATTTTACGTCTCATTTGGCGATCCGCAAAGCCGTGTCTGGGAAGAAGCGCGTCGCTACGGATTTATCAGCGCGGGCGGCGGAAGTTGGTACAGCCAGACCTTAAAACAGCTCCAGCCCGGTGACCGCGTTTGGGTCAACATCCCTAAAACAGGCTATGTGGGTGTGGGGCTGGTACAAAGCGCCGTTGAACCGGCCAGCAGCTTTATTGTTAACACTGACGATGGCGAAAAACTCGCAATGGACGTGCTCAAATTTGGCGATTGGTATCGCGACAACGCGGATGATCCCGATAAATCAGAATATTTTGTCTCGGTAAAATGGCTTGAAACCCGCAGCGAACAAGAAGCCGTGAGCGAAGTTGGCTTCTTCGGTAATCAAAACACGGTGTGCAGGCCAACAGCACCGAGGTGGCGTCATACCATCGAGAAATTGAAGCGATATTTCGGAAACTGGAACGCAGAATTGTAATTTGCGGATAATGATTTTCCAGATGTGCATGAAATCATTAAGTTAAAAGACTTCTAAAAATGAATAACTGCCGCAGTATTAGCTGCGGCGTATCGTTACACTGCTTTTTTTACCTCAATGGATTGTTGAGTTTTGCGTATTCGAATGGAGATATGACTGATTCTCGGTTCGCATCCAGTTAATCCGCCCACCACTGCAGCATCAATCTGCGCTCCCCTAAATGTTCGGCCTTATGAATGTAAGCCGCACGCACAGAGTTACGCTCCTGATGACTCATCTGTCGCTCTACCGCATCCCTCGACCACAACCCCGACTCAACTAATGTACTGCAAGCCATGGCTCTAAAACCATGCCCACATACTTCAACTTTCGTATCGTAGCCCATCACTCGAAGTGCTTTATTCACGGTGTTCTCACTCATCGGCTTGCGCGAGTCGTGATCACCAACGAAGATAAGTTCACGGTTTACACTCAAGCTTTTGATCTTTTCCAGAATAGCGAGTGCTTGATGAGATAAAGGAACAAGATGAGGAGTCCTCATCTTTGATCCTCGGTGTGAATGCTTAACACCTTCAAGTGGTTTACGTTCCCCTGGAATCGTCCACATCGCAGTTTCAAAATCAACTTCCCACCAACGAGCAAATCGTAGTTCACTAGACCGAATAAAGACCAACAACGTCAACTCCACAGCTAAACGTGTTAGTGGTCTGCCTGTGTAAGAATCAATTCGATGAAGTAGTTCCGGAATACGATCAAAATCCAGCGAAGCACGATGCTGTCGTTTAGCGGTAGCAATTGCACCAGCAAGCTCTTGCGCGGGGTTATAGTCGATTAAACCGCTTTGCACAGCAAATCGCATAATTGATGTTGTTCGTTGTTGCAGACGCGCCGCCACCTCAAGACGTCCAGACATCTCCACGGCTTTAAGTGGTTTAAGTAAGTCTTGAGTTTTTAAATCTGCGATATTTCGCTTACCAATCGCATCAAACAAATTATCTTCCAGACTTTTAAGAACCCGAGCACTGTGTGACTCAGACCACTTTTGATTGCTGGCGTGCCAATCTCTGGCAACAGACTCGAAAGTAATAACCTCTTTTGCCTGTTCTTCTTTTACTGCACGCTTATGTTCACGGGGATCAACACCGGCAGCAACAAGCTTCCTGGCCTCCTCCCTCTTTTGACGAGCATCAGCCAAGGACGTTTCAGGGTAAACACCAAAAGCCATCAGGTGTTGTTTGCCCCCAAAGCGGAAACGAAAGCGCCAGTATTTGGAGCCGTTAGGGTGTACTAGTAAAAACATGCCGTCGCCATCTACTAGCGAGTATTCCTTTGCTTCGGGTTTTGCCGCACGCACCTTGGTATCAGTCAGGGCCATGATGGTATTCCTTCCATATGCTGCCGTGAGTATATAAGCATTATCGAACCAGCATATATACTCGTTTCTATACTCACAAGCGACTTGATGTGGGTTGACTCAGATTGACTTCAGTTGAGAGGAACATCGCGGAAAGCCTTGTGTAATGCGGATTTCAGGCACAAAAAAAGACGTCCGTTGACGTCTATTGATGTTCCGATGGTGCCGAAGGCCGGACTCGAACCGGCACGTATTTCTACGGTTGATTTTGAATCAACTGCGTCTACCGATTTCGCCACTTCGGCACTGAAGGGGATGCGGAAACGTTGTGGATTATACCTGTCGCGCGCCGCCATGCAAGCGACGACGCGCGAAACCCGCGCTAAGTGCCCAAAAAACCAGCGCTACCGTCAGTCCAGCTCTGACACCGCCAGCCGAATCACTCCCGCCGCCTTCTGCTCCGGCAGCGCCAGCACCTTCGCCCACATCTCCTGCACCATATCGCAGGAGAGCTTCTCTTTGCCCGCCGCCTTCTCCGGCATCTGCAGCAGCTGGATGTCCTCGCCATACTTATCGGCAAGTGCCTTCATAATCGGCCGCACGTCCTCGACAGCCGCCTCGCGTTCGGCCGGGGTCACGGTGTGGCGGTTTTTGCCGTAGGCCGCGCGCATCATGTCGGCGTCGGCCTGCATGCGCCGCGCCATCAGGTCTTTATCCAGCATGCGCATCGGGTTCACGCCGCCCTTCACCGTCGGGTAGAGGAAGCGGAAGCAGGCGTCGTCGCTCACCTTCTGGATGGCGGCGGTCTGCTCCATGTTGATGGTCATGTAGTTCACCACGTTGGCGTCCGGGGCGTTCTGCAGACGCGACATCTGCAGATGCAGGATCTGCGGCTGGATGGTGTCGATAATCTGCTGCTCCGGCTCGCCCGCTTTTTGCAGGGCGGCCATCTGGTCGAGGATGCGCTGATGCAGCGCGGGCTCCTGCTCCTTAATCACCTGCCAGGCAGGCATCGCGTTAAGAGCGGAATCCATCTGCCGTTCCGGAGCGCGCTGCCTGTCGAAGAACACCCAGAACGCCACGGCGGCGGCGACCACAACAACCATCACGGTACGGGTCCACGTTTTATTCATCTCGCATCCTTATCCTTGCGTTGTGCCGGTTTACACCGGCACGCCGCTGTGGAAGCGAAACTCGTTGTCCGGTGTCGAGATAAGTGTGGCTTCAATTTCGCCAAAATGCTTTATGCGCGATGAGATATCGTCGTCGCTCACCTGCTGGGCCAGCGTCAGGTAGTCCTGATAGTGGCGCGCTTCCGAGCGCAGCAGCGAGAGATAAAACTTCTGCAGGTCGTCGTCGAGGAACGGGGCCAGCGCGGCGAAGCGTTCGCAGGAGCGGGCTTCGATGTAGGCGCCGCAGATGAGCTTGTCGATCAGCGTCAGCGGCTCGTGGGTGCGCACTTCCTTCAGCATCCCTTTGGCGTAGCGGCTGGCGGTGATTTTGACGTACGGAATGTCGCGGGCCAGCATCGCCTCGCGCACCTGCCAGAAGTGGTGCAGCTCCTCTTTAATCAGCAGCACCATGCTGTCGATGAGCGCCTGGCCCCACGGGTCGTCGGTTTTGGGCATCACGCTTTTGCCAATCTGCCTGTGCAGGGCGATGAAGTCCGGCTCCGGGCCGTCGCGGAAGGTGAACTGTTCGTAGGGCTTGAGCCAGTCGAGCAGCGCGTCGGCACCGCTTTCGTCGGCGACGTATTTACGCACCAGCAGCAGCGCGGTCTGGGCGGCCTTGAGCTCGCACACCATGTGGTCGGTGAGCAGCAGCGGCAGGTTCACCGGGTCGCGGGCTTTATCAATCCATGCTTGCGGGGTCGGGCACTGGAGGAAGTTGAGTACGGGGGCAAGTATCTGCGGGTAATCCATGGTTCTGCCTTGAAAAAGCGGTGGCGCGCGCCACCGCCTGAAACGCTTAGTGACGCACGCCGTCGTCGTCTTCGTCGACGTAATCTTCGTCGTCGCCTTCTTCGCCGTCTTCACCGTTCGGATCTTCGAAGTAGGTTCCCCAGCCGTCGTATTCCACTTCAAACTTCTCGGCCAGGTTCATCAGCTGTTCTACCTGCGCGTCGATAAGCTCCGCCTTCAGCGCGCCTTCGCTCAGGATGTCGCAGCAGATGACGGTGTCGCCCTCTTCCACTTCCAGCTCTTCCGGCTCGGTCACTTCGTAACCCAGCTTGAAGGCTTCCACGGCCAGTTTTTCCAGCGCATCGAAATCATCCGCAGAGAAATGGTGCTCGATGGTGTACAGCGCGTCCGGATCGCTACCGTCTTCCAGCAGTTCTTCAATAATCAGACGCGTCTCTTCGCGTTGCTCTTCCAGGTGTTCCGGGTTTGCCATGGCTCAATCCTCTTTAAAGTGCGGCAGATACTTCTATTTTCACACACGGACGGGTTTGCCTCCACCTTTGTAAGAAAGAATTGTGAAACGGGGTTGCAAATGAATAATTACACATATAAAGTGAATTTTAATTCAATAAGTGGCGTTCGCCATGCGAGGATAAAATGTCCGATTTATACAAGAAACACTTTCTGAAACTGCTCGACTTTACCCCTGCACAGTTCACCTCTCTGCTGACCCTTGCCGCACAGCTCAAAGCCGATAAAAAAAATGGCAAGGAAGTACAGAAGCTTACCGGTAAAAACATCGCGCTCATCTTCGAAAAAGACTCGACCCGTACACGTTGCTCTTTCGAAGTTGCCGCATTTGACCAGGGCGCGCGCGTTACCTATTTAGGGCCGAGCGGCAGCCAGATTGGGCATAAAGAGTCAATTAAGGACACCGCACGGGTTCTCGGGCGGATGTACGACGGTATTCAGTATCGCGGCCACGGCCAGGAAGTGGTCGAAACGCTGGCGCAATATGCGGGCGTGCCGGTGTGGAACGGACTGACCAACGAGTTCCACCCAACGCAGCTGCTGGCGGACCTGCTGACCATGCAGGAGCACCTGCCTGGCAAGGCGTTTAACGAGATGACGCTGGTCTACGCGGGCGACGCGCGCAACAACATGGGCAACTCGATGCTGGAAGCGGCAGCGCTGACCGGGCTGGATCTGCGCCTGGTGGCCCCTAAAGCCTGCTGGCCGGAAGAGAGCCTGGTGGCGGAGTGCAGCGCGCTGGCGGAGAAGCACGGCGGGAAGATCACGCTGACGGAAGACGTGGCGGCGGGCGTGAAGGGCGCGGACTTTATCTATACCGACGTCTGGGTGTCGATGGGCGAAGCCAAAGAGAAGTGGGCGGAGCGGATTGCCCTGCTGCGCGGGTATCAGGTGAACGCGCAGATGATGGCGCTGACCGGCAACCCGAACGTGAAGTTCCTGCACTGTCTGCCGGCGTTCCATGACGACCAGACCACGCTCGGCAAGCAGATGGCGAAAGAGTTCGATCTGCACGGCGGGATGGAAGTGACGGACGAGGTGTTTGAGTCGGCGGCGAGCATCGTGTTCGACCAGGCGGAAAACCGGATGCATACGATTAAGGCGGTGATGGTGGCGACGCTTGGGGAGTGATGGACTCCTCTGCGCGCTGGTGCCCTCACCCTAACCCTCTCCCACAGGGAGAGGGGACTTTTACACCCTCTCCCCCTGGGAGAGGGCCGGGGTGAGGGAAAATTACTCCACCAACATTTTAACGACCACTTTCCTGACCTTCGCAGGCGTCCCCACCGCGCACAGCGGCTTGTGCACTTCACCCGGCCAGAACACTACAAAATCCCCTTCGCTCAGCACCACGGTTTTCTCCTGCTCGCCTTCCGGCAGGAACGCGATGTCTTTGTCCGCCAGCCAGTCGGTGTCCGGCACGCCGTGCGGCAGGGTGCTAAACGTCATCCCTTCCTGCCCCTTCATCACGATCTGAATATCCAGATAGCGCGCGTGGTACTCGGCGCGGCGCTCGGCGAACGGCTGGGTCGTGTCTTCAGAGACCAGATAAAACAGGCTGTTGCCGTTAATGTCGTGTTTCCCGAGCGGCGTGGCGTCGGTGACGTGGGCTTTAACGTGCTCAATGGCCTGGCGCAGATCGTCAGGCAGCCAGGACTGCAGATGGTGGATGTTGCCAATAATCATGTTTTAACCCTCAATATAAAACAATGTTTCATTTTTATCTTTTATACGAGAATCCCGGCTGCCATACCAGCCCTTTTTGGACGAGGTTTGAGCGAGCGCATGTTTATCGGGAAAGGTGTTAATTTGCTGTTAACCCTGCCCAGGCAATTATGCAGGGGTTATGCATAACCTCGATCAGCGCTTATCGCACGGCTGTTCTAACCTCTTGATCATGCTCTCTAATTAGCAAAACTCGTTGCCACCTCACACTTTACTGTTTTGATAATTTGCTCTAAAAATCCATAATTATTTATTGATTTTTCTTAAGTCAAAAATAGTTAATTGCATTAATTGCATAGCCATTCTCATACATAATATTTATCATTTAAAATCAGCCACATAACAACTTATTTCAAAAGATTAAAATCTACAAAATAATAACAACCTCAAATAATGCCACCGGATCCTGCTTAGCTATTCATCCCTCAATAATATGAAATTAATCATTATCTGATGCGAATCATGCAAATGAAAACAAACCCCTTAATATCCGGTTTCGCGTGAGCAATATCACAATACGGATTATTTAACTGCCTAGTATTAATCACGAAATCATTTGAGCTTAGCCGCCATGCAATTAAATACATCACATGGCGCATGCCCTTTTTATTCTGAAAAACAGTTAAAGGAATAATTATGGAAAAGCATTACGTCGGTTCTGAAATTGGTCAATTGCGTAGCGTTATGCTGCACCGCCCAAATTTAAGTCTGAAACGTTTAACGCCATCAAACTGTCAGGAGCTGCTTTTTGATGACGTGCTCTCGGTTGAGCGGGCGGGTGAGGAGCATGACATCTTCGCCAACACGCTGCGCGAGCAGGGTGTGGAAGTCCTGCTGTTGACCGACCTTCTGACACAAACCCTTGATATTGCAGAAGCGAAAGCCTGGCTGCTGGATACGCAAATCTCCGACTACCGCCTCGGCCCAACCTTTGCCGGCGACGTGCGCGGCTGGCTGGCGGATATGCCGCACCGTGAACTGGCGCGCAGGCTGAGCGGCGGATTAACCTACGGCGAAATTCCGGCGGCCATTAAAAATATGGTGGTGGATACCCACACGGCGAATGATTTTATTATGAAGCCGCTGCCTAACCATTTATTTACCCGCGACACCTCGTGCTGGATTTATAACGGCGTCTCTATTAACCCCATGGCGAAACCGGCCCGTCAGCGTGAAACCAATAACCTGCGGGCAATATATCGCTGGCACCCGGCGTTTGCCGACGGCGATTTTATTAAGTATTTCGGCGACGAGAATATTAATTACGACCACGCCACCTTAGAAGGCGGCGACGTATTGGTGATTGGCCGCGGGGCGGTACTGATCGGCATGTCCGAGCGCACGACGCCGCAGGGCGTGGAGTTCCTCGCCAACAGCCTGTTCAAACACCGCCAGGCCGAGCGCGTGATCGCCGTTGAGCTGCCAAAACACCGCTCCTGCATGCACCTCGACACCGTGATGACCCACATCGACGTTGACACCTTCTCCGTCTACCCGGAAGTGGTGCGCAAGGACGCCCAGTGCTGGACGCTCACCCCGGACGGACGCGGCGGCCTGCTGCGCACGCAGGAAACCGACCTGCTGCACGCCATCGAGAAAGCGCTCGGCATTAGCCAGGTGCGCCTGATCACCACCGGCGGCGACGCTTTTGAAGCCGAACGCGAGCAGTGGAACGACGCCAACAACGTGCTGACCCTCCGCCCGGGCGTGGTGATTGGCTACGAGCGCAACGTCTGGACCAACGAGAAGTACGACAAAGCGGGCATCACCGTGTTGCCCATCCCGGGCGACGAACTCGGACGCGGCCGCGGCGGCGCGCGCTGCATGAGCTGCCCGCTTGAACGCGACGGAATTTAAAGGAGCCATCATGGAACGAAAACCCACTCTGGTTGTGGCCCTGGGCGGCAACGCGCTGCTCAAGCGCGGCGAGCCGCTGGAAGCGGAGATCCAGCGCCAGAACATCGAGCAGGCCGCCCGCACTATCGCCGGGCTGACGGCACAGTGGCGCGTGGTGCTGGTGCACGGCAACGGCCCGCAGGTCGGGCTGCTGGCGCTGCAGAACAGCGCCTACGACAAAGTGACGCCCTACCCGCTGGACGTTCTCGGCGCCGAAAGCCAGGGAATGATCGGCTACATGCTCCAGCAGGCGCTGAAAAACAATCTGCCGCAGCGCGAGGTGAGCGTCCTGCTCACGCAGGTGGAAGTGGACCCCGCCGACCCGGCCTTCCGCAACCCGACCAAGTACATCGGCCCAGTGTACAGCGAAGCCCAGGCGAAAGCGCTGGCCGCGGAAAAAGGCTGGGTGTTCAAGGCCGACGGGAGCTACGTCCGCCGCGTGGTGCCGTCGCCGCAGCCGAAGCGCATCGTTGAGAGCGACGCCATCACCGCGCTGATTCAGCGTGACCACCTGGTGATCTGCAACGGCGGCGGCGGCGTGCCGGTAGTGGAGAACGCCAACGGCTATCGCGGGATTGAGGCGGTGATCGACAAAGACCTCTCCGCCGCCCTGCTGGCGAGGCAGATCGAGGCCGACGCCCTGCTGATCCTGACCGATGCCGACGCGGTGTACCTCGACTGGGGCAAGCCGACCCAGCGCCCGCTGGCGCAGGTAACGCCGGAGCTGCTCAGAGGCATGCAGTTCGACGCCGGATCGATGGGGCCGAAAGTGGCCGCCTGCCGCGAGTTTGTTGAAGCCTGCAACGGCATTGCCGGGATCGGCGCGCTGGCCGACGGTGCGGAGATCCTGGCGGGCGAGAAAGGCACGTTGATTCGTAACTGAGCACCCTTTCCCCTCACCCACTTCTCCCTCTCCCCGTGGGAGAGGGCCGGGGTGAGGGCATCAGACAGCTAAATTTTAAAAAGGATTTCCCACATGACCATCAACCTGAAAAACCGCAACTTCCTGAAACTGCTGGACTACACCCCGGCGGAGATCCAGTACCTGATCGACCTCGCCATCGAGCTGAAGGCCGCCAAAAAAGCCGGACGCGAAAAGCAAACCCTGGTCGGGAAAAACATCGCCCTGATCTTTGAAAAAACCTCCACCCGCACCCGCTGCGCATTCGAAGTGGGCGCGTTTGACCAGGGCGCGCAGGTCACCTACCTCGGCCCAAGCGGATCGCAGATCGGCCATAAAGAGTCGATGAAAGACACCGCCCGCGTATTAGGCCGTATGTATGACGGCATCGAATACCGCGGCTACGGCCAGGCCATCGTCGAAGAGCTGGGCGAATACGCGGGCGTGCCGGTGTGGAACGGCCTGACCGACGAGTTCCACCCCACGCAAATCCTCGCCGACCTAATGACCATGCTGGAGCACGCGCCGGGCAAAACCCTGCCGGAGCTGAGCTTTGCCTATCTCGGCGACGCGCGTAACAACATGGGCAACTCGCTGATGGTCGGGGCGGCCAAGATGGGGATGGATATCCGCCTCGTCGCGCCGAAATCCTTCTGGCCGGAAGCCGGGCTGGTTGAGCAGTGCCGCGCCATCGCGAAAGAGACGGGCGCGCGCATCACCCTCACCGACGACGTGGAAGAAGGCGTGCGGGGCACCGATTTCCTCTACACCGACGTGTGGGTCTCCATGGGCGAGCCGAAGGAGGCCTGGGCCGAGCGCGTCAGCCTGATGAAGCCTTATCAAATCAACGCGGACGTGATGAAGGCCACCGGCAACCCGAACGTCAAGTTCATGCACTGCCTGCCGGCGTTCCACAACGAGCACACCAAAGTGGGCCGCGAGATCGAGATGGCGTACGGCCTGAAGGGGCTGGAGGTGACGGAAGAGGTCTTCGAATCACCGAACTCCATCGTCTTCGACGAAGCAGAGAACCGCATGCACACCATTAAAGCGGTCATGGTGGCGACACTCGGCGACTAATCACCGCCCGGCGCGCCAAGGGGTGCGCCGGGTTAAGGAGCACATCATGGGCAAGTTTAAGTTTCCCTCCGCTTACACCATTCTCTTTTTTCTGATTGCCGTTGTGGCGGCGCTGAGCTGGGTCGTCCCCGCCGGTCAGTACCAGATGGCGATGAACGAAACCCTCGGTAAAGAAGTCCCGATTGCCGGAACGTACGCCCACGTGGCGGCGCATCCGCAGGGGCTGGTTTCCGTCCTGATGGCGCCGATTGCCGGGCTGTACGATCCGGTCTCCGGCCAGGCCGGGGCGATCGACGTGGCGCTGTTTATCCTGATCATCGGGGGATTTCTCGGGATCGTCACCAAAACTGGGGCGATTGACGCCGGGATCGAACGCGTCACCACCCGGCTGCGCGGGCGCGAGGAGTGGATGATCCCGATCCTGATGGCGCTGTTTGCCGCAGGCGGCACGATTTACGGCATGGCCGAAGAGTCGCTGCCGTTCTACACCCTGCTGGTGCCGGTGATGCTGGCCGCCCGGTTCGATCCGGTTGTCGCCGCCTCCACGGTGCTGCTCGGGGCGGGGATCGGCACGCTCGGCTCCACCATCAACCCCTTTGCCACGGTGATCGCCGCCAACGCCGCCGGGATCCCCTTCACCAACGGTATTGCCCTGCGCGTGGCGCTGCTGGTCATCGGCTGGATCATCTGCGTGGCGTGGGTGATGCGCTACGCCCGCAGGGTACGCCAGGATCCGTCGCTGTCGATCGTGGCGGACAAGCAGGAAGAGAACCGCGCCCATTTCCTCGGCGACAAGGGCGAACAGTCGCTGGAATTTACCCCGGTGCGCAAAATCATTCTGGTGATTTTCGCCCTCGCCTTCGCGGTGATGATCTACGGCGTGGCGGTGCTGGGCTGGTGGATGGCGGAGATCTCGGCGGTGTTTCTCGCCAGCGCGATTATCGTCGGCCTGATTGCCCGCATGAGCGAAGAGGAGCTGACCTCGACGTTTATCAACGGCGCGCGAGATTTGCTGGGCGTCGCGCTGATTATCGGCATCGCGCGCGGTATCGTAGTCATCATGGATAAGGGCATGATTACCCACACCATTTTGCACAGCGCGGAAGGACTGGTCAGCGGGTTGTCGACGGTGGCATTCATCAACGTGATGTACTGGCTGGAGGTCGTGCTGTCGTTTCTTGTGCCTTCTTCGTCCGGCCTGGCCGTTCTGACGATGCCGATCATGGCACCGCTTGCCGATTTCGCTAACGTCAACCGCGACCTGGTGGTCACGGCTTACCAGTCGGCCTCCGGCATCGTTAACCTGGTCACTCCCACCTCTGCCGTCGTGATGGGCGGGCTGGCTATCGCCCGCGTGCCCTACGTGCGTTATCTGAAATGGGTGGCGCCGCTGCTGGGGATATTAACGGTGGTGATTATGGCGGCGTTAAGCCTGGGGGCGTTGTTGTGACGTTTTGAAGTTGTAGGCCCGGTAAGCGTAGCGCCACCGGGCGTTTTGTTTCAGCCACTTACATGGGAAATAGTTATGACGGAATATGGTGATTACTCTCCAAAAGAACAGCTTCAGCTGACGGTCTGTCAGCGCCTGATCGCAGAAAAGAGTTATCTCTCTCAGGAGGAGATCCGCCGGGATTTGCAGGAGCGTGGTTTTGAGACCATCAGCCAGTCCACCGTTTCACGTCTGCTTAAATTGCTCGGTGTCATAAAAATTCGAAATGCCAAAGGGCTAAAGATTTATTCGCTGAATCCCCAGCTGCGCCCTGCCCCCGACGCCGCGCGTACCGTGTCCGAAATGGTGGTCAGCGTCGAGCATAATAGCGAGTTTATCCTTGTTCATACCGTCGCCGGATATGGCCGCGCGGTGGCGCGTATTCTGGATTATCACCAGCTACCGGAAATTTTAGGCGTGGTGGCTGGCAGCAGTATCGTCTGGGTCGCGCCCCGGGTCGTGAAGCGCACCGCACTGGTGCATAAGCAAATTAATTATTTACTCAGAACGCATTAATATTCATAAAGAACCGTTTGCATTGAGTAAAGCGTGCATTAAATCGCTTGATCCGAAAAGCGAGCTGCGTATAATGCCCGACAATTTGCCGGGAGGAAGCATGGTCAAGCGTGTACGACATAACGTCTTACCGCGTCTGAAATCAGACGCTGGCCTGCCGTTTTTCTTCCCGTTGCTAAACCTATTCCCAGAGCCCCTCATTTGAGGGGCTTTTTTTTGCCCGGCGTCAGGAGATAAACATGAATCCGCTTTATCAAAAACACATCATTTCCATAAACGACCTCAGCCGCGAAGAGCTGGAACTGGTTCTGGAAACCGCGGCAAAACTGAAGGCCAATCCGCAACCGGAGCTGCTGAAGCACAAGGTGATTGCGAGCTGCTTCTTCGAAGCCTCGACCCGCACCCGCCTCTCCTTTGAGACCTCCATGCACCGCCTGGGCGCGAACGTGGTGGGCTTCTCGGACAGCAGCAACACGTCGCTGGGTAAAAAAGGCGAGACCCTGGCGGATACCATTTCAGTGATCAGCACCTACGTCGACGCGATTGTGATGCGTCACCCGCAGGAGGGCGCGGCGCGCCTGGCGACCGAGTTTTCCGGCGGCATTCCGGTACTGAACGCCGGTGACGGTGCCAACCAGCACCCGACGCAGACCCTGCTGGATCTGTTCACCATTCAGGAGACGCAGGGCAAGCTCGAGAACCTGAACATCGCCATGGTCGGCGACCTGAAGTACGGCCGCACCGTCCACTCCCTGACCCAGGCGCTGGCGAAATTTAACGGCAACCGCTTCTTCTTCATCGCACCGGACGCGCTGGCGATGCCGCAGTACATTCTCGACATGCTGGATGAGAAAGGCATTCAGTGGAGCCTGCACGCCAGCATCGAAGAGGTGATGAGCCACGTGGATATTCTCTACATGACCCGCGTGCAGAAAGAGCGTCTGGACCCGTCCGAATACGCCAACGTGAAGGCGCAGTTCGTGCTGCGCGCCAGCGACCTCGAGGGCGCGCGCGACAACATGAAGGTGCTGCACCCTCTGCCGCGCATCGATGAGATCACCACAGACGTGGATAAAACGCCGCACGCCTGGTACTTCCAGCAGGCCGGAAACGGCATCTTCGCCCGCCAGGCGTTACTGGCACTGGTTCTGAATCGCGAATTGGCACTGTAAGGGGAAACGACCATGACACACGATAACAAACTCCAGGTTGAAGCCATCAAGCGTGGCACCGTGATTGACCACATCCCTGCGCAGGTGGGCTTTAAGCTGCTGACGCTGTTCAAACTGACCGAAACCGACCAGCGCATCACCATCGGCCTGAACCTGCCGTCCGGCGAGATGGGCCGCAAGGACCTGATTAAAATCGAGAACACCTTCCTGACCGACGAGCAGGTTAACCAGCTGTCGCTGTACGCGCCGGACGCCACCGTCAACCGCATCGACGAGTATGAAGTGGTGGGCAAATCCCGCCCGAGCCTGCCGGATCGCATCGAAAGCGTGCTGGTCTGCCCGAACAGCAACTGTATCAGCCACGCTGAGCCGGTTTCCTCCAGCTTTGCAGTGAAAAAACGCGCCGATGACATCGCGCTCAAATGCAAATACTGCGAAAAAGAGTTTTCTCATTATGTGGTGCTGGCCAACTAATTGAGGTTGGTAAAGGATCCCGGCCTCCCTATAATGGCCGGGACTCTTAAATCAGCTGTTATTCTGGAGAAATCATGACCAAAGTACTCGCGACGGAAAATGCACCAGCGGCTATCGGCCCATACGTTCAGGGCGTTGATCTGGGCAGCATGATCATCACTTCGGGCCAGATCCCGGTGAACCCAAAAACCGGTGAAGTGCCGGCCGACGTAGCGGCACAGGCGCGTCAGTCGCTGGAAAACGTGCAGGCAATCGTTGAATCTGCGGGCCTGAAAGTGGGCGACATCGTGAAAACTACCGTTTTCGTGAAAGATCTGAACGACTTCGCGACCGTTAACGCCACTTACGAAGCGTTCTTCACCGAGCACAACGCGACTTTCCCGGCGCGCTCCTGCGTTGAAGTGGCCCGTCTGCCAAAAGACGTAAAAATTGAAATTGAAGCGATTGCCGTACGTCGCTAATTTATTTCAATAAACAGAAGGCAGCGTAAGCTGCCTTTATTATTTCGGCTATTTTTACTCTCTGGATAAAATGACACATAGCCCAGTCCATTATTAGACTCCTCCTCGCCTAGTAATATTCTCTAATAATGGATGAGTAATGAAACTTTCAAAAATTGCACTTGCCGTCGCGACGTTAACCGTTGCGTCTTCCGCACTTGCTCACGGATATATTGAATCACCAGCCAGCCGCGCCTATATGTGTAAGCTCGGCCAAAACGTTGACTGCGGCTCCGTACAGTACGAACCACAGAGCGTAGAGAAAACCTCCGGCTTCCCGTCAGGCGCTGAGCCTGCGGACGGACACCTCGCCAGCGCGGGTATTTCTCAATATTCTCAGCTGGACAAACAGAGCCTGAACGCGTGGACCAAAAACCCGATGACGGCGGGTCCTCATCAGTTCGTCTGGCACCATACTGCGCCGCATAAAACCACCAACTGGCGTTATTACATTACCAAACAAAACTGGGATCCAAATAAACCTCTGACCCGCGACCAGTTTGAATTAACGCCATTCTGTACCATCAACGGTAATAATCAGGCACCGGCCGTCACGCAGTCTATGAACTGTAATGTGCCTGAGCGTACGGGCTATCAGGTTATTTACGGCGTGTGGGAAATTGCAGATACCTCGAACAGTTTCTATCAGGCCATTGACGTTGATTTCGGTAACGGCGGCAACGTTACGCCGGACGAAACGCCAGCGGTTGTTTCCCAGTGGAGCAAAACCCTGAGCGGCCAGATCGCGGGTAACAACCTGAACGCGGGCGATAAAGTGATTGCACGCTTCTTCGACGCGAATGGCGAAGTGACCTCTATGCGTACCGAAATGACCATCGGCTCAGCCGAGCAGGGCGACGCTAACCAGTGGTCTTACGATCTGGCGCAGAAAATCAACACCGCCCAGAGCGACGTGCGCGTCGGCGTGAAGGATGAAGCGGGTGAAATCAGCCCGGTTCACGGCGCAAACAGCGTATTCGTGAAAGACGGCAGCACGCTGCAGTCCGTGGCCGTCTCTTATGAAGAGCAGAAAGCGCAGGTGAATGAGACCATCGCCGTCACCGATCTGCAGTACAGCAAAATCGAGCATGGCAACGCGACCGTGACCTTCCACGTCAACACCAAAGGCGACGTGAATGTGGAAGCACACGTGATGAACCACCACGGTGCGGAAAAAGGCTACCTGAAGCAGGACATGAACAACGCCAACCAGGACGTGACCATGACCCTGAATGACGTGACGCCGGGCCACCACATGCTGAAATACTATGCGACCAACAAAGACGGCACGATGTTCGCCCAGGACGTGCTGAACCTGATGCTGGAAGGCGATGCCGCCGCGGACAGCACCGGTCATCACGACTTCACCTTCCCGGACAATATCGCCTCCTACAAGGCGGGTACCGTGGTGCTGCAGCCGAAAGACGGTAAGACCTACGAATGTAAGCCTTTCCCGTACAGCGGCTTCTGCGTTCAGTACAGCCCAACCGCAAACCAGTATGAGCCAGGCGTTGGCGCACACTGGAAAGAGGCGTGGGTTCTGAAGAACTGAGTTGCCTGATTCCCTCACCCTAACCCTCTCCCAAAGGGAGAGGGAACCGATCGAGCCCCTCGCCCCTTTGGGGAGAGGGGTTGGGGTGAGGGGTATTTTTTCTACTGATTCCGCGTCGCGCGCAGCAGCGTCTCCAGCGGATAGACCGCCGCAATCACCACCTCGTCCTGAACCTTCGCCGCGTTATCCAGCTCGCTCTGAATCGACGCGATCTCTTTGTCATCCAGCGTGCCCTGGCGCGCCACCAGATCCGTCAGCCTCAGGCCAATTGAGGCCAGCTTATCCACCTCCTGAATCACCGGCTTCATCGCCTTCAGCTGATAGCTGTTTTCGCTTAGCGCCAGCGCGTCGCTGGTGTTGCTCTGCCAGCGGTTAAAGACGTGGCGCAGCGCGTCAGCGCTTTCCGTGTCTTCCGCATCGCTCACCAGACGGTCCGCCCATTTGTGCATCTGGCGCACGGTGGCGCTTTCGGCGTTCAGCGCATCCGCGAAGCGGTTGAGCGGTTCAAACTGATGGTAGTTTCCCGCCTGGAACTTCAGGTGCTGACGGGTGTAATACTGCGCGGGCTCTACCGCCTGCGCGAGGATCTGCAGCGGCAGCGTGTCGGCATTCCCGGCGAGGCGCGTGAACTGCACCTGCTGCTGGGTATGCTGCTGCAGCCCGACCGACACCGTCGACCAGCTGTCCATCGCCTGCAGGCGGGTGTACATGTTGTCGACGTCGTTGACGTCCTTCGCGGACCATAAGCGTTCCGCCACCGCGAAGGCGCGCGGCCACAGGCGGATATCCAGCACCGGTGCGACCACGTTCTCCGCCCACAGCGCGGCTTCACCGCCGAGCAGGTTGGCCTGATTCGCTACGTCCGGCACGACCGGCGGAATACCTTTCGGCACCTCGTCCAGACGCGTACCGCTGATTGGGTAGCGCGTGTTCCCCACCAGGAAATAGCCGCTCAGCCTGTCGTTATCGACGGAGACCACCGGGCGCGTTTCGCCCATCCAGGTGTCGACGGTGAAGGTCACCTGATTGTCGTCACGCCATTCAATATCCTGCACCGCGCGGCGGGATTTCCCGGCAAAATCAATAAATCCGCGCCAGCCGGCATCCCCTTTCACCAGCGTGAAGCTCCCCTCCACCGGCTTGCCCTTCAGGCGCGGCATGGTGAAGGCCCAGCTCTGGACGCTGTCGGTGTCGGCAATCACATCCACGCCGTTCAGCCCCTGCGGGACAATTTCATTGCGATAGTGATAGGCGGTGGACTGGGGCTGGTCGAGATAGAAGCCCGTCGAGAGAATCCCTTTGTAGCCGTTCTGCGCCACCTGCCCCAGCGCGTCCTGCCCCTGCCAGGACTGGATCAGAATGCTTTTCGGCAGGTCGGGATGGTAGATCTCGTCCCAGCCGACCATTTGCCGGTGGTGTTTCTCGAGGATCATCTCCAGCCTGCGGTTGAAATACGCCTGCAGCGCGTGGCTGTCTGCCAGCCTGTTGTCGCGCATGAAATTCTGGATCGCGGCGTTCGCTTTCCACTGGCTGTCGTCGACCTCATCGCCGCCGATATGCAGATACGGATCGGGGAAGATCGCCGCCAGTTCGCTGACCATCGCGTCGGCAAAGGTGTAGGTTGCCTCTTTTGTCGGATCCAGCACCGGCTTCAGCACGCCCCAGTGGCGCTCCATAGCGTACGGCCCCGGGGCGCTCATCAGCTCCGGATAGGCCACGGCAATCGCCGAGGCGTGGCCCGGCATGTCGATTTCCGGCACCACGCGGATACCGCGCTCGGCGGCGTAACGCACCACCTCGCGCATCTGTTCAGGGGTGTAGAACAGCCCGTCGCTGGCAAGCTGCGTCAGCTTAGGGTAGCGCTTCGTGCTGAAGCGCCAGCCCTGATCGTCGGTCAGGTGCCAGTGCAGAACGTTGAGCTTCGCCGCGGCCATGCCGTCAATCTGGCGCTTGATATCCGGCAGTGGGATAAAGTGGCGCGCCGAATCGAGCAGCAGCCCGCGCCACGGGAAGCGCGGCGAATCTTCGATGGTGACCCACGGCAGCGAGGTGTTTTCCGCCCCGTTCTGCATCAGCTGGAGCAGGGTTTCCATGGCGCGCAGCGCGCCGAAGCGGGTGTTGGCGGAGATATCGACGCCGTTGGCGTCCACCGTGAGCCTATAGCTTTCATCGCTGTCCGGCAGCGGCTGCGGCTTGACCTTTTTGGCAATCGCGATGCGGATGGTCGGTTTGTCTGGCTTTTCAGCCTGCGGCTGCAGCGTCCAGCCGGTTTGCAGGGCAATGCGCTGGCGCAGGCGGTTGACCGCGTCGCCCAGATCGTCGCCGCTGACGCTGACAGAGATTTTATCGTTAAGCACCAGCGCGCCCTGGGTCGTCGGGCGTTCGACCTTCGCAGGCCAGGGCATCAGGGGGAGATCGCCTGCCGGAGCGGCAAAGGCTGAGGCGCCGAGCATCAGCCCGGCGGTTAAGAGACTGTACCGTAACATGAATGTTCCTTATCTGACGGGCCAAATAAAGGCAAAACATTCTGTTAACATGCGCTCAATTTGTCGTCAAGCGAATGCGCCGACGGAGATCACAGGTTGTTGAATTTGGGAGGAAAGCTATTGCCCGGTGGCGCTGCGCTTACCGGGCCTACGTTTCGTAAGTAGGCCGGGTAAGGCGAAGCCGCCACCCGGCAAACATAACTTACTGCCACCCGTACCGACGCGCATAGAATCCTTTCACCATCTGCGTCAGCACCATGTAGCCCGCGAGGATAGCCACCAGCCACGGGAAGTAGCTCAGCGGCAGCGCCTGGAGCTGCAGGTAGCCTGCCAGCGGTGAGAATGGCAGCGCGATACCCAGCGCCATCACAATCCCCGTCATCACAATCAGCGGCCACGCGGCACGGCTCTGGATGAACGGAATGCGGCGCGTACGGATCATGTGCACAATCAGCGTCTGCGACAGCAGGCCTACCACGAACCAGCCGGACTGGAACAGCGTCTGATGTTCCGGGGTGTTGGCGTGGAACACAAACCACATCAGGCAGAAGGTCAGGATGTCAAAGATAGAGCTGATCGGGCCAAAGAACAGCATAAAGCGCCCCAGATCCGCCGGGTTCCAGTGCTGCGGCTTCTGGATCTGCTCGTCGTCTACGTTATCAAACGGGATCGCCACCTGAGACACGTCGTACATCAGGTTCTGGATCAGCAGATGCAGCGGCAGCATCGGCAGGAACGGCAGAAACGCGCTCGCCACCAGCACGCTGAAGACGTTACCGAAGTTGGAGCTGGCGGTCATTTTGATGTACTTGAGCATGTTGGCAAAGGTACGGCGACCTTCGATCACGCCCTCCTCCAGCACCATCAGGCTCTTTTCCAGCAGGATAATGTCCGCCGCTTCGCGGGCGATATCCACCGCGCCGTCCACGGAGATACCGATATCCGCCGCGCGCAGCGCGGGCGCGTCGTTGATGCCGTCGCCCATAAAGCCCACCACGTGCCCTTCGCGCTTGAGCAGGGTGACGATGCGCTCTTTGTGCATCGGCGTCAGGCGGGCAAACAGCGTGGTACGCTGGGCAAGCTTCGCCAGTTCGTCGTCAGAGAGATGTTCAATATCGCTCCCCACGACCACGTCGCCCGCGTCCAGCCCCACTTCATGGCACACTTTGGCCGCCACCAGCTCGCTGTCGCCGGTGAGAATTTTGACGGTAATGCCGCTCGCCTTCAGCGCCTTCAGCGCCGGCGCGGTGGTCTCTTTCGGCGGATCGAGGAATGCGATGTAACCCTCGAGGATCAGATCGGATTCGTCGATACGCTGATAGTCACCCTCGCGCGCGGGCAGGAACTTGCTCGCGACCGCCACGACGCGCAGCCCCTGACGGTTCAGGTTGTCGGTGACGCGCTTGATGCGGCGCAGCATGGTGTCGTCCAGCGGCACGATGTCGCCGTTATAGCGAACCTGCGTCGACACGTTGAGGATCTCCTGCAGCGCGCCTTTGCAGATCAGCTGGTGCACGTCCGTCTGCTCGCTCACCACCACCGACATGCGGCGGCGCTCGAAGTCGAACGGGATCTCATCCACCTTCTGCCAGCGGCCGGAGAGCGTGCGGGCGGACTCTTCATCCACCCCTTCCAGCACCGCGACGTCGAGCAGGTTTTTCAGCCCGGTCTGGTAATGGCTGTTCAGCCACGCGCTGTGCAGAACGCGCTCGCTGGTTTTGCCGGAGATATCGGTGTGGTTCTCCAGCACGATTTTATCCTGCGTCAGGGTGCCGGTTTTATCGGTGCAGAGAATGTCCATCGCGCCAAAGTTCTGGATGGCGTCGAGGTGTTTAACGATCACTTTCTGTTTAGAGAGCTTCACCGCCCCACGCGCCAGCGTGGAGGTGACGATCATCGGCAGCATTTCCGGCGTCAGGCCTACGGCCACGGAGAGCGCGAACAGCGCCGCTTCCCACCAGTCGCCTTTGGTGTAGCCGTTGATCAGCAGCACGATCGGCGTCATCACCATCATAAAGCGGATCAGCAGCATGCTGACGCGGCCAATGCCTTTCTGGAAGGCGTTCGGCTCGCTCTCCTGCTCGCTGACGCGTCCGGCAAGCTGACCAAACCAGGTGTTGCCCCCGGTGGCGGTGACAATCGCCTGCGCGGTGCCGCTGACCACCGTGGTGCCCATAAAGCACAGGGTGTCGCACTCGAGCGGGTTCATCTGCTGCGGGTCGCGGCTGCGCGCCACCTTTTCAACGGGCAGGGATTCCCCGGTCAGGGAGGCCTGCGCGACGAACAGATCGCGCGCCTGGATGATGCGTAAATCCGCCGGGATCATGTCCCCTGCCGCCAGCTTCACCAGATCGCCCGGCACCAGCTGGTCGATAGGCAGCTCCACCCAGGCGTTTTCGCCGAGATCGTTAATCACGCGCGAGACGGTCGCGGTGTTGCTGACCATCGCCTTCAGGGCGTCCGCCGCTTTGGTGGAGCGGGCTTCCTGAATGAAGTTCAGCAGCGTGGAGATGCCGACCATCAGGGCAATGACGCCTGCGGCAAACAGATCTTCAGTGGCGTAGGAGATGATGCCCAGCACCGTCAGCAGCAGGTTGAACGGGTTGCGGTAGCAGAGCCACAGGTGCACCCACCACGGAGACGGCTTCTGCGCCGGAATTTGGTTATCGCCTTGCACGGCGCGGATTTTTTCCACTTCGGACGCGTTTAGCCCTTCCGGGTGTCCGCCGAACGCGCGCCAGACTTCGTTTTCATCCATCGCCGCCACGTTCAGGCAGCGTTCGGTCAGGGACGCGGGGATCGCCGCCCCCGCCATGTTTTTGGCGTTTGGCAGCGGGTCGCGCTGAACAAGACGGTGTGGCAGGTGGCGGCTCAGCAGGGCCTGCAGCTGCCGGGTGATATTTTTAAACATAGTCATTCCTCCACATCCGCTAATGCGGACGCAGCATTTCCTTCAGGCGTGGCAAGGCCGTACCTGAGAGGCACTCAATTTTTCAAGCAGGAACGTTTGTGGCGTTGCTGCCTCACATCACCGGTGAGTCAGCAACAGGCTGGCTTACCGGAAAGAACGCATTCTCCCGTTCAGGAGAGGTGTGGGATCGGGATCCATGAAGCCTCCGGTAAGTAAAAAGTAGGGTGTCGCCGCGCAGTATAAGGATTTAAGCGTACCCTTTGTGACCATTCGGGCGGTATTATACCCCCCTGCAAATAAACCGAACGTAAACCAGACTTTGCCCATAGCGAAATCGCGCTATAGCATTAGGCTCAATTCATTACACCGTCGTTGTTACAGGGAATACAGCATGCAGAACCGCCTAACGATTAAAGACATCGCACGTTTAAGCGGCGTGGGGAAATCGACCGTCTCACGCGTGCTGAACAACGAGAGCGGCGTCAGCGAACGCACCCGCGAGCGCGTTGAGGCGGTCATGAATCAGCACGGTTTTTCCCCTTCCCGCTCCGCGCGCGCCATGCGCGGGCAGAGTGACAAAGTCGTCGCCATTATTGTCTCGCGTCTGGACTCTCTGTCTGAAAACCTCGCCGTGCAGACCATGCTGCCCGCCTTTTATGAGCAGGGGTATGATCCGATCATGATGGAGAGTCAGTTCTCTCCACAGCTGGTTGAAGAGCATCTGGGTATGCTCCAGCGGCGCAACATTGATGGCGTGGTGCTGTTCGGCTTTACCGGCATTAAAGACGAGATGCTGAAACCCTGGCAGCCTTCGCTGGTGCTGCTGGCGCGCGATGCCCACGGCTTTGCCTCCGTCTGCTATGACGACGAGGGCGCGATTATCACCCTGATGCAGCGCCTGTTTGACGAAGGCCATCGCCACATCAGCTTCCTCGGGGTACCGCACGCGGACGTCACCACCGGCAAGCGCCGTCACGAGGCCTACCTGGCCTTTTGCAAAAGCCACAATCTCTCCGCCGTGGCCTCCCTGCCGGGGCTGGGCATGAAGCAGGGCTACGAGCAGGTCGCCAGCGTTCTGACGCCCCAGACCACCGCGCTGGTGTGCGCCACCGATACCCTTGCGCTGGGTGCCAGCAAATATCTGCAGGAGCAGCGCATCGATAACCTGCAGGTGGCGAGCGTCGGCAGCACGCCGCTGATGAAGTTCCTGCACCCGGAGATCATCACCGTCGATCCGGGCTACGCCGAGTCCGGCAGACAGGCCGCCACGCAGCTGATCGAGCAGATCAACGGGCGCGCTGACCCGCGTCAGATCGTTATTCCCGCTCACCTTTCGTAACCCCCCTAAAACAGATTATTGTGATCTTCGCCCGATTTCGGGAACGTTCCCATTTTCGCCGTCACGCTGAAGGAGTAGGCTTGCGCTCAGGTCATTACACCCCCTCACCATCTGTCATGAGGTTTCATGATGAGTAAAGTCAAACAAGCAGATATCGATCGGCTGATCGTCCTGGTCGGCGGCCGCGAGAACATCGCCACCGTCAGCCATTGCATTACCCGCCTGCGCTTCGTGCTGAACGATCCGGCCAAAGCCAACCCGAAGGCCATTGAAGAACTTTCCATGGTTAAAGGCTGCTTCACCAACGCCGGGCAGTTCCAGGTCGTTATTGGTACCGAAGTGGGCGATTACTATCAGGCTCTGCTGGCAACCACCGGGCACTCCTCCGCCGATAAAGAGCAGGCGAAGAAGGCCGCGCGCCAGAACATGAAGTGGCACGAGCAGCTGATTTCCCACTTCGCGGAGATTTTCTTCCCGCTGCTGCCCGCGCTGATCAGCGGGGGCTTAATCTTAGGCTTCCGTAACGTCATCGGCGATGTGCCGATGAGCGACGGCAAAACGCTGGCGCAGATGTACCCGGCGCTGCAAAGCATCTACGACTTCCTGTGGCTGATTGGCGAAGCCATCTTCTTCTATCTGCCGGTCGGGATCTGCTGGTCCGCGGTGCGCAAAATGGGCGGCACGCCGATTCTCGGTATCGTGCTGGGCGTCACGCTGGTCTCTCCACAGTTAATGAACGCTTACTTACTTGGGCAACAGGTGCCTGAGGTGTGGAACTTCGGCCTGTTTACCATCGCCAAAGTGGGCTATCAGGCGCAGGTCATTCCGGCATTGCTGGCCGGTCTGGCGCTGGGCTTTATTGAAACGCGCCTGAAGCGCATCGTGCCGGATTACCTCTATCTGGTGGTGGTGCCGGTCTGCTCGCTGATTCTGGCGGTGTTCCTGGCGCACGCCTTTATCGGTCCGTTTGGCCGCATGATCGGCGACGGCGTGGCCTTCGCGGTGCGTCACCTGATGACCGGCAGCTTCGCGCCGATTGGTGCCGCGCTGTTTGGCTTCCTGTACGCCCCGCTGGTGATCACCGGCGTGCACCAGACCACACTGGCTATCGACATGCAGATGATTCAAAGCCTCGGCGGCACGCCTGTCTGGCCGATTATCGCCCTGTCTAACATTGCGCAGGCCTCTGCGGTGACCGGCATCATCATCGTCAGCCGTAAGCACAACGAGCGTGAGATCTCCGTTCCGGCAGCCATCTCCGCCTACCTCGGCGTCACCGAACCGGCGATGTACGGTATCAACCTGAAATACCGCTTCCCGATGCTCTGCGCGATGATCGGTTCCGGTCTGGCGGGCCTGGTGTGCGGCCTGAACGGCGTGATGGCGAACGGGATTGGTGTCGGCGGCCTGCCGGGCATCCTCTCCATCCAGCCCGCTTACTGGCAGGTGTTTGCGCTGGCGATGGCCATCGCGATAATCGTCCCAATGGCGCTCACCACCGTGGTTTACCAGCGCAAGTTCCGTCAGGGCTCGCTGCAGATTGTTTAATTCTCTCTTTCGGGGCGCAGTTGCGCCCCTTCGCATTTGCAGGAACGCACTATGAATACTCTCCCTCAATGGTGGCAGAACGGCGTCATCTATCAGATTTACCCAAAGAGCTTCCAGGACACTACCGGCAGCGGCACCGGCGATTTACGCGGCGTGACGCAGCGCCTGGACTACCTGAAAACCCTCGGCATCGACGCCATCTGGCTGACGCCGTTTTATATCTCCCCGCAGGTGGATAACGGCTACGACGTGGCGAATTACACCGCCATCGACCCGGCTTACGGCACGCTGGATGATTTCGACGAGCTGGTTGCCCAGGCGCACGAGCGCGGCATCCGCATCGTGCTGGACATGGTGTTTAACCACACCTCCACGCAGCACGCCTGGTTCCGCGAGTCGCTGAACAAAGCGAGCCCGTACCGCCAGTTCTACATCTGGCGCGACGGCACCCCGGAACAGCTGCCCAACAACTGGCGATCCAAGTTTGGCGGCAACGCCTGGCGCTGGCACGCCGAGAGCGAGCAGTACTATCTGCACCTGTTCGCCCCGGAGCAGGCGGATCTCAACTGGGAAAACCCGGCGGTGCGCGCCGAGCTGAAAAAAGTGTGCGAATTCTGGGCCGATCGCGGCGTGGACGGCCTGCGTCTGGACGTGATTAACCTGATTTCAAAAGACCAGGATTTCCCGGACGACAACATCGGAGACGGCCGCCGCTTCTACACGGACGGGCCGCGCGTTCACGAATATCTGCAGGAGATGAGCCGCGACGTCTTCACCCCGCGCAACCTGATGACGGTGGGCGAGATGTCCTCGACCTCGCTGGAGAACTGCCAGCAGTACGCGTCGCTCGACGGAAGCGAGCTGTCGATGACCTTTAACTTCCACCACCTGAAGGTAGACTACCCCGGCGGCGAAAAGTGGACGAAGGCGAAGCCGGACTTCGTGGCGCTAAAAACCCTCTTCCGCCACTGGCAGCAGGGGATGCACAACAAAGCCTGGAACGCGCTGTTCTGGTGTAACCACGATCAGCCGCGCATCGTGTCGCGCTTTGGTGACGAAGGGGAATACCGCGTTCATGCCGCGAAGATGCTCGGCATGGTGCTGCACGGCATGCAGGGCACGCCGTATATCTATCAGGGCGAAGAGCTGGGGATGACCAACCCGCACTTCAGCCGCATCACCGACTATCGCGACGTGGAAAGCCTGAACATGTTCGCGGAACTACGGGCCAGCGGCCGCGAGCCGGATGAACTGCTGGCGATTCTGGCGAGTAAGTCCCGTGATAACGGACGAACCCCAATGCAGTGGGACGCCTCGCACAATGCGGGCTTTACCGAGGGCGAGCCGTGGATTGGCGTCTGCGATAACTACGAAACGGTGAACGCCCGCGCGGCGCTGGACGACCCGGATTCGGTGTTCTACACCTACCAGTCGCTGATTAGCCTGCGCAAGACTCTGCCGGTGCTGACGTGGGGAGATTATGAAGACCTCCTGCCGGAACATCCTTCCCTGTGGTGTTACCGCCGTCAGTGGCAGGGGCAGACGCTGATAGTGGCGGCAAACCTGAGTCATACGCCTCAGGAATGGGAAACGGACGTTCTTAGCGGTCAGCCGCAGGTCCTGATGAGTAACTATCCGGCACCGCAAACGACGTCGCTCCGTCCGTTTGAAGCCGTCTGGTGGTTGCAGCAGTAACGTTCCCTGCCGGGTGCCTCCAGCACCCGGCTTATTTTACTGTTTTTGTTGAATAATTAATCAGATTTTTCTCGCACGCCTTTACAATCGCTGAAGCGCCCGCCGTTTGTACTCTCGTCTTTTTACTTTGTTCTGCATCAAATAAATCGCAAACATGTTTGATGCAAATCACTATATGTAGCACTTAAAATGCACGCCGACCCAACATCTTGTATTTATCGTCTACTATTCCAACAACAAGACGGCGCTTACGCTGGCCGGAATTGTGGATAACACGAGCTGGGAACGCGGGAAGTCTTTGGCCCGGCGGGGAATACGCCCGGTGAATACTTCTCCACCTTTGTGGATAACCTGTTTTCAAAAAATGGAGTGATCATGACACCGCATGTGATGAAACGTGATGGCTGTAAAGTGCCGTTTAAATCAGAGCGCATCCAGGAAGCCATTCTGCGTGCAGCTAAAGCAGCGGGAGTCGATGACGCAGATTACTGCGCCACCGTCGCAGAAGTCGTTAGCAGCCAGATGAACGAACGCAGCCAGGTCGATATCAATGAGATCCAGACCGCGGTTGAGAACCAGCTGATGGCGGGTCCTTACAAGCAGCTGGCGCGCGCCTACATTGAGTACCGTCACGATCGTGACGTGCAGCGTGAGAAGCGCGGTCGTCTGAACCAGGAGATCCGTGGCCTGGTGGAGCAGACCAACTCCGCCCTGCTCAATGAAAACGCCAACAAAGACAGTAAAGTGATCCCGACCCAGCGCGACCTGCTGGCCGGTATCGTCGCCAAACACTATGCCCGTCAGCACCTTCTGCCGCGCGACGTGGTGTCTGCGCACGAGCGCGGCGAGATCCACTACCACGATCTCGACTATTCGCCGTTCTTCCCGATGTTCAACTGCATGCTGATCGACCTGAAGGGCATGCTGACCCACGGTTTTAAAATGGGTAACGCCGAGATTGAACCGCCTAAGTCGATCTCCACGGCCACCGCCGTCACCGCGCAGATTATCGCCCAGGTCGCCAGCCACATTTATGGCGGCACCACCATTAATCGCATTGATGAAGTGCTGGCCCCGTTCGTGACGGCAAGCTTCAATAAGCATCGTAAAACGGCCGAAGAGTGGCAGATCCCGGACGCTGACGGCTACGCGCACTCCCGCACCGAGAAAGAGTGCTACGACGCCTTCCAGTCGCTGGAATATGAAGTAAACACGCTGCACACCGCCAACGGCCAGACGCCGTTTGTGACCTTCGGTTTTGGTCTGGGCACCAGCTGGGAATCGCGCCTGATCCAGCAGTCCATCCTGCGCAACCGCATTTCCGGCCTCGGCAAGAACCGCAAAACGGCGGTATTCCCGAAACTGGTGTTCGCCATCCGCGACGGCCTGAACCACAAGTTTGGCGATCCGAACTACGACATCAAACAGCTGGCGCTGGAGTGCGCGAGCAAGCGCATGTATCCGGACATCCTTAACTACGATCAGGTCGTCAAAGTGACCGGTTCGTTTAAAACGCCTATGGGCTGCCGCAGCTTCCTCGGCGTGTACGAAGATGAAAACGGCGAGCAGATCCACGACGGGCGCAACAACCTGGGCGTCATCAGCCTGAACCTGCCGCGCATCGCGCTGGAGGCGAAAGGGAATGAAGCTGAATTCTGGACGCTGCTGGACGAGCGTCTGCAGCTGGCGCGTAAGGCGCTGATGACCCGTATTGCGCGCCTTGAAGGAGTCAAGGCCCGCGTGGCGCCGATCCTCTATATGGAAGGGGCCTGCGGCGTGCGCCTGAAGGCGGACGATGACGTGTCGGAGATCTTCAAAAACGGTCGCGCGTCCATTTCGCTGGGCTATATCGGTATTCACGAGACCATCAACGCCCTGGCGGGCGATACGCATATGTACGACAGCGAGGCCCTGCGCGAAAAAGGCATCGCCATCGTTCAGCGCCTGCGCGACGCGGTTGACCAGTGGAAAGAGGAAACCGGCTACGGGTTTAGCCTCTACAGCACGCCGAGCGAAAACCTGTGCGACCGCTTCTGCCGTCTGGACACCGCCGAGTTCGGGATTGTGGAAGGCGTGACCGACAAAGGGTATTACACCAACAGCTTCCACCTCGACGTGGAGAAAAAGGTGAACCCGTACGACAAGATCGACTTCGAAGCGGCCTATCCACCGATCGCCAGCGGCGGGTTCATCTGCTACGGCGAGTACCCGAACATTCAGCACAACCTGAAGGCGCTGGAAGACGTGTGGGATTACAGCTATCAGCACGTGCCGTATTACGGGACCAACACGCCAATCGACGAGTGCTACGAGTGCGGCTTTACCGGTGAGTTCGAATGTACGAGCAAAGGCTTCACCTGCCCTAAATGCGGCAACCACGACGCGGCCCGCGTCTCCGTGACCCGTCGCGTGTGCGGCTATCTCGGCAGCCCGGACGCGCGCCCGTTTAACGCCGGCAAGCAGGAAGAGGTGAAGCGCCGCGTGAAGCATTTGGGGAATGGGCAGATCGGGTAAGTTCTGCGCAGGGTTCTCCCCCTCACCCTACCCCTCTCCCTCAAGGGAGAGGGAACTCTTCCCCCTCTCCCTGTGGGAGAGGGCCGGGGTGAGGGCATCAGCGCGCACACATTCTCTGGACATTTTCTATGCGATACCATCAATACTACCCCGTCGACATCGTCAACGGCCCCGGCACCCGCTGCACCCTGTTCGTCTCAGGCTGCGTCCACGAATGCCCCGGCTGCTACAACAAAAGCACCTGGCGTCTGAACTCCGGCATGCCGTTTACCGCTGAGATGGAAGACAAGATCGTCAACGACCTGAACGACACGCGCATTCACCGTCAGGGGATCTCACTTTCCGGTGGCGACCCCCTGCACCCGCAAAACGTGCCGGATATCCTGAAGCTGGTAAAACGCATTCGGGCAGAATGTACGGGAAAAGATATCTGGGTCTGGACGGGCTACAGGCTGGAAGAGCTGAACGCGCAGCAAATGGAAGTAGTGGATCTGATTAACGTCCTGGTCGACGGCAAATTCGTGCAGGAATTAAAAGACCCGGCGCTGATTTGGCGCGGCAGCAGCAACCAGGTTGTGCATCATCTGCGGTGATCGTTAGAGCCGTTTGTTTGCATCATGATAAACGGCTGCTTTCTCTCTCTTACCGATAGCGATAACAAATACCGTTACAACGTTGTCCTGAACCTGATAGACCAAACGATAACCCTGGGATCGGAGTTTTATTTTGTAGCAATCCGGTAGACCATGCAGGCGGGTCGATTCGACCCTGGGGTTCACCAACACCTCCGCAAGTTTCTTCTTAAACTGGTCTTTTACAGTCTCCCCCAGCTTGCTCCACTCCTTTAACGCCCTCGGATCAAATGCCAGTTCATAAGTCATCCAGGCTAACCTTAATTCCCTTTTGCGGATTAGCCAGCCGATCCCGGACTGCCTGTATCAGTTCATCTTCACTGTCGCTAATGGTGACCGTTTTCACGGGCATGCGTCCCGTCTCCGCGACGTACTGAAACAGTAATCGCACGGCTTCCGTTGGGGTGATATTAAGTTTTTCCAGCACGGCATAAGCCTCGTTTTTGAGTTTGTCATCCAGACGGACGTTCAGCGTGGCCATTATGCCTCCGGTAAAATCGAATGTGTAATGCAGTTTAGCATTACATTCGCATTACATCGAATTCTGGATAACGCCTCTCAAAACCGGCTCAAACTCTCCATCGCCACCGCCTTAAACTCGGCAAAATCTCCGCAGCTACAGAGCCGCGACATCGCCCGTTCACGCAGGAAGGTGACGAAGATATCGTAAATCGCCATCGCCTCTTCGTATTCGCTTTTGCTGATGGCGAGCAGGAAGATGACGTGCGCGGTTTCGTCACCCCACTGGACGCCGTGCGGGGCGAGCACGGTATAGACTACCGTTTTCTGCGCCAGCAGGCCGAGGGAGTGCGGGAGCGCAATACCGTCGCCGAGCATGGTGCTGACGATGGCTTCACGCTCGACGACGGAATCCAGGAACTCCGCGCCGACAAACCCCTCGCCTTCAAGCTGCGCGCACAGTTCCCGGAACAGCGTTTGCTGGTCAACGGGCTTGTCGATAATACGGAAATGGGCCGCGTCGAAGTATTTATCCAGCATCCACGGGCGGGTACGGTCCACCAGCACCAGCTTGCCGATCTGCTCTAACTGATAGTCGGTCGGGAACGGGGCGATCGTCACCACCGGTTTGGACTTTTCGCTGACGCGGGCGGTGGCGATCACAAAGTCTTCGCCAATCGTTTCCGCCAGCTCGTACTCGCGCAGGGTGAGCGTGCGCGTGACCTCAATTTGCGGGTATTTACGCTGCAGCACGGCCTCAATCATGCGGACCATGGCATTACCGGCGTCGCACACCAGCAGCACGCGCGGCTGGCGCTGGTAGCCAATGTTGTAGTGGCGCTCCAGCCCGACGCCGATATGCAGCACCAGGAAGCCAATCTCGTTTTCGCTGATCACATACGGCGTGTATTTGCCCCAGCTCGATACTGCCGCGAGGGTCATATCCCACGCCATCGGGTAGTGCTGCTTGATGTTATCCAGCAGCGGATTGGGGATCATGATTTGATACCGCACGCGGGTGATCATGGTTTTGATGTGCGTGAGCAGGTCCGCGTGCAGCTGCTCGTCGCTGAGCAGATTGTAGTTATAGTGGGTGTTGATGTAGCGCAGGATGTAGTTGACCAGCGCTTCGTCGTCATCAGCGTTAATGGCGCTCGGGGCAATCTCCTGGATCTGCCGCGCCGCAATGTGCACGCAGAGCCAGCTCTCCTCCGAAGGTGAAAGCGCTTTGCCCGCCAGCTGCTGGATAGTGACGGCGATATCCTTCGCCGCCTCGCGCACGTTCTCTTCCACGTCTTCGGCGTGGAATTCCGGCAGCGGATAGCCCTCGCTGATGCGCCGCACCGACACCGCGCAGTACAGGCGCAGGAACAGCTCGCCTTCATCGGTCAGACGGATGTGATGACGCGTCAGCGCCTCGTGCAGCACGGGCACCATCTGCTCCGCCACGCCCGCATTCAGCGCCACGTCGGTCACCAGCGGGTTTAGGCTGTCCTGCTGCGCCAGCTCCCAGAGCAGGTCGGTCAGGCAGGCGCGGGTCGACATCTCGCTGCCAAACAGCTTCATGCCGTGGCGCGGACGCGTTTCCAGCGTCAGGTTATAGCGGTGGAACCACTCGCGGACTTCCGCCATGTCGCTTTGCAGCGTGGCGCGGCTGACGAACCACTCGTCCGCCAGATCCTCGAGCTTAAGAGAAAATGCCGAGGTCAGAAAACGCACCACCAGATAATGCACGCGCTCCGGCCCGGTCCGGGGAATACGCAGCGCGCGCGGGTGGGATGCCTGCAGCTGCTGGTAGCGCTGGGCATCATCAATTTTAAGCTGATAGCCGTTGCCCCGGCTCAATATAAACTGCGCGCCGTGGCCTGCCAGCAGCGCGTTCAGGGCGGTGATATCGGCACGGACGGTTCGCGTGGAGACCGACAGCCGCTGCGCCAGCTCGTCCTGCGGCAGCGTCTCGTTTTGCAACAGATCGAACAGTTGCGCTAAACGTTGGTTCGGAAATCGCACGGGTTTGTCCTCTTACGGCTTAAGGTGAAATGACCATCTGGGATGGGCTGCCGACCGGTGTGTAGTCCGGTTCGAAGCTGAGCTTGCCGTCCTGACCGACGCGGAAACGGGTGATGTTGTCGCTGCGCTGGTTCATGACGTACAGCCAGCGCCCCTGCTTATCAAGCGTCAGGGTGCGCGGATAGTCTCCCCGCGTCCACACGTCGTCCTGATGCGTCAGCGTGCCCTCCGCTGTTACGGTAAAGTGCCCGATGCTGTTATGCAAACGGTTAGCCACATACAGCTGTTTACCGTCGGCGCTTAATGCCAGCCCGGCAGCAAAGCTGGTGCCTTTGTAACCTTCCGGCAGGGCTGAAAGCGTTTTGCCCTCTTTTAAGGTGCCGTTGGCGCTCACGGTATAATGGGTGAGCGTAGACGCCTCTTCGTTAATCAGCCACAGGGCATCGCCTTTTGGCGTAAAGACAAAGTGGCGCGGCCCGGCGCCTTTTGAGGAGGCGCTGATAAACGGCGGATCGTTCGGCGTCAGCTTCCCTGTTCGATCGTCAAAACGGTACTGGTAGAGGCGATCCAGCCCAAGATCGGTGGAAAATACGTAATTCCCGCTCGGATCGGCGGCGATCATGTGCGCGTGGGGGCCGTTATGATCGCTGATGGCAAAGCTGCCCTCCGCTGCCGCTTCCGGCTTCGCCGCGCCCGGTTCGCCTTGATCCTGATGAGTGTCCGTGGCCTCACCCAGGCTGCCGTCTGCGTTGACGGGCAGCACTGCGATCGATCCGCTGACGTAGTTCGCCACCAGCAGATGGCGACCGTTCGGCGTCAGGGAAAGATACACCGGCCCCGCACCGCCGGAGGCCACCTGATTCAGCTCGCTCAGCGCGCCGTTATCCTCCACGTGCAGCGCCTGCACCACGCCCTGCTCCACTTCGCTTGCCAGATAGAGCGTTTTGCCGTCGCGTGAGACGGCCAGCTGCGCGGCGTTCGGCAGCTTGCTCACCAGCGTTTTATTCGCCAGCGCGCCGCTTTGCGGGTCAACGGTAAAGCGGTACAGCCCTTCGCCGTTGGGGTTGTAGGTGCCCACCCAGGCGTACTGCGTCTGGGCGATGGCGGTGGTGGCGAACATTGAGAGTGAAGCAACAAGCAGGGTACGGGTGTGCATGGTGGCTCCTTCAGGTGTGTGCGGTTTGTTTCCCCTCACCCCGGCCCTCTCCCAAAGGGAGAGGGTTAGGTTGAGGGGCAGGTTCTACTTAACCAGCGTCTTCGTCATCGCAAGCAGCGTACGCACATCTTCCGGGCGCGTATCGCCGCTGGCCTTGTCGATTATCGAGCTATAGATATGCGGGATGATTTTGCTTACGCCCGCGTCGAGGGCGATCTGCAGGATCTCCTCATAGTTTTCCAGATCGATACCTCCGGTCGGCTCCAGCCAGAAGTCGTGACGGGCGCAGGCTTCCGCCACCGCTTTGTACTCGTCTCGGCACTTCAGGCCGCCCATCGGGAAGTATTTGATGGAGCTGCCGCCGAAATCCTTCAGCAGGGCAATCGCGGTTTCAACCGGTACGATGCCGTCCGGGGCGGTGCTGCTCAGCGGGCCGGTGGAGATTTTGACCATCCCGACGGTGCCGGTCGGAGAGACCAGGCCGTTGACCACAGACTCATTCTGCCCCAGCAGCGCACGGCTGGTGGCCACGCCGGTAAAGACCTGGTTGACGTGCTGCGGCTGCACCTGACGGGAGATTTCACTCACCATCGCCGACTGGTTTGGATCCCCCGCGCCGAGGCCGACGGAGAGCGCGTTATCAATCAGCGCGGCATATTCACGCATATCGGCAACGGCGCTCGCCACGTCCGGGTAATTTTTGGAGAGCACGCCCACCAGCACGTGACCTTCCGCCGCCTCGTAAATGGCGCTGGCGTTGGCTTTCGATCCTGCCAGCACGTTCAGGCAGACGCGGTCACGGTAAAAGTTGGGGGTCAGTTTCATGCTTTTTTCTCCTGTCCTAATACTTCGCTAATGCGGCGGTACACGATGTTCAGCTGGTCTGCGTTCACGCTGCGCACGTCCGCCTCGATAATCCCTTCGTTGGCCTTGTAGCCACGGAAGTAAATGGCGTATTCACCCTGTTTGAGCTTCGCCACCAGATCGCCCGTGCCGACGCCCGTTGCGGCTTCGTCGAACTTAATCTCGGTGCGCGCGATATCGCGACCGGCGCTGTCCCAGACCACGCGCGCGGTGACGCCGTTCAGGGTGTTGAGCGCCTCGATAAACGGCGTCATCTTCGCCACCATCTCGGCCCCGCTCTCTTTGGTCGCCGTCAGGTAATGTTCGATGGCGCAGGTCAGGCCAAGAATGCCCTCTTTGCCCACCTTCATCGCGCGGCCAATGCCCGCGGTCTGACGCTTCACCCACTCAACGTACTGGGTTTTGCCGATCACCAGCCCGCTGGTTGGCCCTTCAATCGCCTTCGCGCCGCTGTAGATAACCAGATCGGCACCGGATCGGTAGTACGCGTGCAGATCTTCTTCCGCCGCCGCATCGACGATCAGCGGGAGATCGTGCTTGCGCGCGACCACCGCCGCCTGCTCAACGCTGAGCATGCTTTTCTGCACGCAGTGGTGAGATTTGATGTAGAGGATCGCCGCCGTGCGCGGGGTGATCGCCGCCGCCAGCTGATCGGCGGAGCATTCGTTGGCGTAGCCCGCTTCCACCAGCTTACCGCCGCCCAGCGCCACCATGGTGCCCACCGGCGCGCCGAAGTTAACGTTGTGGCCTTTTGGCAGGACGATCTCGTTGTTCTCAATCGGGGTCACGTGCAGGTTTTCCAGCAGCCAGTCGCTGTCTTTCACCAGCACCGCCGCCACGGACTGGGCAATGCCCGCCGACGCGCAGGAGACCACCGTCGCGCCTTCCACATCCAGCAGCTTCGCGATGTATTCCCCGGTTTTGTTGACCAGATCCTTCATCTCGAAATAGTGATTCATGCCGTCCATCGCCGCCTGCACCACTTCCGGGCGCGGCGTGGAGACGCCCAGCGCCGTCATGCGGCCGGAGGTGTTGATAACCTGCTTTAAGTTGTACTTCTCATAAATCGAAGGCATGTTCCGTGCTCCCTTGTTCGGTCATGTAGCCCTTGCCCGCGCGGATCGCGGCAAGCGGCACCAGAATGTGTTCAGCCTGCAGGCTGTCGTTTTCGGCATCCGTCAGCACCGTCGGCTGGCGCTTAAGCGTAAACAGCGTCAGGTCGGCGTCGAGACCCGGCTGAATGCGGCCCTTACGCGCCAGGCGCAGTCCGTCGGCGGCGTTCGCGGTCACGCAGTCAATCACCTGCGGCAGCGACATGCCGATGGCGAGAAACTTCGACATCACGCTTGCCAGCGAGCCCACCGGGCCGTTGATGCGGTTGCGGCAGTAGATATCCGAGCTGATGGTGTGCGGCAGAATGCCCATCGCGATGGCGCGTTTCGCCACCTCAAAGCTGAAGCTCGCCGTGCCGTGGCCGACGTCCAGACGCACGCCGCGCTTCAGCGCAGACGTGATGGAGGCGCGCAGCTCGCCGGAGGGCGTCAGAATGCGGTTGGGCTTGCCGTTATAGCAGTGGGTGATGATGTCGCCCGAGCTAAGCAGTTCGGCAATTTCGTCGAGGTTCGGCGGGTTGTTGCCGATGTGCACCATCAGCGGCAGGTCGCCGTTCTCTTTCTGGATGGCTTTCGCGCGCTCCAGCGGCGTAATGCCGTTTTCACCGACCACGCTGCTGCTCATGCGCGCTTTCAGGCCGACGATAAAGTCGGGGTGACGTTTCACCGCCTGCTTCACCGCGTCGGCGTCGATGTTGGCCATATTGGCCAGCTCGTTCTGGGCAATCAGCCCCACGCGGGAGATGTTCAGCAGGGCAAAGACGTCGGTTGTCGCTTTACGGGTGATTTCATAGAAATCGTCCACGTCGTCGGCCCCGGTGCTGCCCGCATCCACCACGGAGGTCACGCCGGTGGCGATGCCGACGCTGTCCGGCTCGTCGTGGTAAATCGGGGAGTTCGGGTAGCAGTGGACGTGGGAGTCAATCCAGCCTGCGCTAACGAATACGTTGCCGTTCAGCTCAACCGTTTTGCTGGCGGGAGCGTCAATGTCGCCCAGCGCCGCAATCTTCCCGTCCTGGATGGCGATATCGGTCAGGGTATCGTCGGCAAGGCGCGCGCGGCGCAGGAGTAAATCAAACATGAGGATCTCCTGATAAGGCGGGCGCCTGAGCGCCCGCAGATATTAAAGGGCGACCGGGAACAGCCAGCCCAACAGCATTGCGCCGAGAATGGCGCCACCGGTGATCGGCTTCTGCCAGATGTAGAACACCAGTGCACCCAGCAGGGAGCCGACGCCGATAGGAATGGAGGCGGTCATGGCGCTGAGGATAATCAACGGCCCGAGGAAGCGGCCGGAGGCGTTACCCGCGCCCATCATCACGTCTGCACCGTAGGTGGAGTTGCTCTGGTTGATGGTGAACTTACGCGCCAGGATAATGACGTAGCCAATCGCCAGACCAATCACCAGGCCGGTAATCAGCGCGGCAATGAAGTTGGTCACCGGGAACATGATGCCCGCGCCCAGCAGCAGCGCCGGAACGCCGAGGCCCACGCCGGTCTGGATGGCGCCGCCGATATCGAGAATACCGACCAGCGACCCTTCGATAATGCGGGCGAACAGGAAGCTTGCGCCGAACGCCGCCACCGCGCCGTAGACGCCGGTATCCATCCCCGCTTTCAGCATCGCCACGAAGGCCACTTCGTTAAACGCGCCGATGCCGTAGAGGTAGTACATGTGCGTCCCGGCGAAGACGCCGGAGGAGAGCAGGCCAACGAAGATCGGGAACGACCAGTCGGCATACCAAAAACCTTTATTCTGTTCCATTTAGAGGCTCCTGTTATTTACCGCTGAGCGAGTTGTGGATCATGTCGAGCCAGTTCGGCACGGTCAGATGGAAGGATTCGATCATCTTCATGTCGAAGCCGCGGAAGAAGCCGCTCAGCACGAAGAGCAGGACGATCGCCGCCATCATCACTTTGGTGACGTGGTTCCAGCCGCTCTCTTCCACGCCTTTACCGATCAGGATCCCCAGCACCAGGCCCGGTACGGCGTTGCCCATGATCAGCTGCGCCGCGCCGCCAAAGATGGTGGCCCAGAAGCCCGATTTTTTACCCGCGTCTATGGCCGCTAGCCAGAAGATCACCGGCATGACGGTGTTCACCAGCAGGTTAGCCGCAGGCACCAGCACCTTGACGGCGGTGACCTGAAGCGCAGCCGGAACGGAGGAGGCGGTCAGGTTCAGGAAGGTCACGACGATCATGCCGATCGCGCCGCAGGCAATCGCCATTTTGCGGGGATCGTGCAGCGTTTCGCCGACGTTACGGTTTTTGATCATCAGAGCAGCAGCACCCCAGTTCGGGATGATGCGGTGGTCAACGTCCTGTGTGAAGGCACCTGCGGCCACGGAAGAGGCCCAGGCGTTAAAGAAGAAACCTAACCCAAAGGAGAAGTGGGATGCCGGATCCCCTTCACAGGAGTTCAGTTCCCCCAACGTACGAAACGCGCCCATACCCTGAGTGGTAGGCGCATGAAACATGCGTGCAGCCCCGGCTCCGACACCGACGCCAACCAGGCCGCCAATGATGAGCGATTTTATTAATATAATTAAGAACATCAGTCTGCCCTTTTATGAATAATCAGCGTTGCGTGACGAAATCCACCTGGTCAAGATTGATAGCGGTCACGTTGACGGTCACATCCAGCTCCACGCTGTAGGTGCGTCTTTCCCGGCGCAGAAAGAAGAACAGAAACGCTTCTTTACGCACCGCTTCTTGCGCCTGAACGACCTGCACATCCTGTGGCTCAATACGCAGTAAGATATGCGGTGAGGCTTTCATCACCGCGGCCTGAACGTGGTTGAGCGCGTCGGCAAAGGCGCGCGCTTTGGCGTCGCCTTTCCCCTTCACTCTCACCGTGGTTGTGAACTGTTCTTTCATGCTTATGCGCCGTATTTCTTCTGCCACGCCTGTACCAGACGCTCGCCCAGCTCTTCTTTATCCATAAAGCCAAAGCCCAGCACGTTGCAGCCTTCGTTGATGGCGGTCACGCCCTCTTCCACGGAACGCATGCCGTATTTGGCTTTGTAGCCATATTTGGTTTGGGCCGTGATGGCACCCGCGCCGCCGCTGCCGCAGAAGGAGATGCCAAAGGTGGCGTTTTCCGCTTTCATCATGTCGCCCAGCTTCATATCCGCCGCCATGCCCGGCACAACCACCGCGCGTCCACCCGCTTTTTCCACACCGGCAGCCACTTTCTGACCTTTACCCAGGCGATCGCCAATCACGACTGTAATCTGTTCCATGTGTTGCTCCTTAAAGGTTGTCTTTCGCGACTTCAAAGTGAACGGAGAGCAGCCAGGCTTCTTCATCAGGAAGATTGCCAAACTGCGCGACCACTTCACGGGCGAGCCGCATTGAATCCGGTGAAATTTCGTCAAACAGCTCTGCTTCAACCTCCGGCAGCGGCTCGCCGGTCACGGACCGGTGCGCCATTGCGCGCACGTGGGAGGTGAGCATCTGCTCCTGTACCGCATTGGGGATGATGTTGTTCCGGGCCAGCAGGGCATAAACCTGCTGCAGCATGGTGTTCGCGAGCTGTTCTGTTTGCTCCGCCTGTTCCCCAACGTCGTTCATTACCGCTCCGTTAATCACTGGTCTTACCCCGTTAATGGCTCTGGAATAAAACTAACGTTGGGGAGGAATTGTTTGTAGCGAGTTGTTTTCCACTTCGAAGTGGAAAGGCGAGCCGCGGCAGTGATCTGTGCCACATAAATGCGGTGAATCTGGATTAATAACGGTATTTGCGTGATGAATATCACGTATTCCAGCGGCGAAACGCGCGCCGGGGAAGCGAAAACGTTCAGGCGTGATGACGCAAAAATGTGATGGCGATAGGGTTTACTTATTACCGCGTAAAAAAAACGGGAGCCACTGGCTCCCGCTGATTGTTTGTCAGATGCGCGATCGGTTAACGGTATTTCTGGTGATACGTGTTGCGGGTCGTCGCAAACTGCTCGGCCGCCGCCTGGGCTTCCTTCACTTTGCCTTCATTAGCCAGCTTCAGCGCGCCGTCGATCTGGCCGACCAGCACGTCAAAGCCGTGGCGATAGTCTTTCATCTCTGCGCTGTCTTCCGCTTTGCTTTCCAGCTTCGGAGGCGTCGCTTTTTGCGCGTCCAGCGCCGCTTCACGCATTTTGGTCAGCGCGTCTTTCATTTCAGCCGCATTGTCCGTCTTCTGCACCACCTTCAGGTTTTGACCGAGGATGCCCATGTCGTCTTCAAGATCGGCAGCAAACGCAGAAGATCCAAGAACCAGCGTTGAAGCCGCGACGATCGCTAACAGGTGTTTACGCATTGCTCACTTCCTTTTTTATTATTAAAACGCCTTTACGGGTATTACTGGCCGGCGATTTTCATTTCCGGCAGAAGTACAGAACCACACTGTATATTGCTACGTGTTTCAATATCGTTACCGACCGTAACGATATTGCGCCACATGTCCTTCAGGTTGCCGGCAATCGTAATCTCGCTTACCGGATACTGGATTTCGCCGTTTTCTACCCAGAAGCCCGCCGCGCCGCGAGAATAGTCGCCGGTGATGCCGCTTACGCCCTGGCCCATCAGTTCCGTTACGACCAGGCCGGTGCCCATCTCTTTCAGCATCTGCTCAAAGTTCAGGCCCTGGCCGGCAATGCGCCAGTTGTGGATGCCGCCCGCGTGTCCGGTGCTTTTCAGCCCCAGCTTGCGCGCGGAGTAGTTGGTCAGCAGCCACTGGGTCAGAATACCGTCTTTGATGATATCGCGACGTTCTGTGCGTACGCCTTCGCTGTCGAACGGCGTGGAGGCCAGCCCTTTCAGCAGGTGCGGATGCTCTTCGATGGTCAGCCATTCAGGCAGGATTTGCTTGCCCAGCGAGTCGAGCAGGAAGGTAGATTTACGGTAAACCGAGCCGCCCGCGATCGCGCCCACCAGATGACCAAACAGACCGGTCGCCACTTCGTTAGCAAAAATGACCGGGGCCTTCATGGTGGAGAGTTTACGCGGCGACAGGCGAGACAGCGTGCGTTCGGCACACTCTTTACCCACCCACTCTGGAGACTGTAAATCCCCCAGCGCGCGGCCAATGGTGTAGGCGTAGTCGCGCTCCATGTCACCGTTCTCTTCGGCGATGACGCAGCTGGAGAGCGAATGACGGGTGGAGCAGTAGCCCTGCAGCATCCCGTGGCTGTTGCCGAAGACTTTGATGCCGTAATGGCTGTTGAAGCTGCCGCCTTCGGTATTGGTGATGCGCTTATCAGCCTGCAGGGAAGCATGCTCGGCGCGCGCGGCCAGTTCGATCGCTTCGTCCGGGGTCACCTCCGCTGGGTGGAAAAGATCGAGATCCGGCGCATCAAACGCCAGCAGATCTTTATCCGCCACGCCTGCGTAAGGATCCGGGGAGGTATAGCGGGCGATATCCAGCGCCGCCTGCACCGTACGGGCAATGGCATCCGGGCTGAGATCGGTGGATGACGCGCTGCCTTTGCGATTCTGGTGATACACCGTGATCCCAAGCGCGCCATCGCTGTTGAATTCTACGTTCTCCACTTCACCATAGCGGGTACTCACGCTGATGCCGGTGGTTTTGCTGACCGCCACTTCGGCGCCATCTGATTTTTCTGAAGCAAGCATCAGCGCGGTGGAGACGGCTTCTTCAAGAATCTTACGCTGCGCTTCAACTTGTGAGGTTACTTTCATCGCAAATGCCATACTGTAAGAGAGAGTTATCTGAAGTCTAACAGAGAACCGTTTTTCAGTGCGCGTCTTAACTGGTAACATTAGCCTCTTTTTTTAAGGAGCCTGACATGACTAAGCAGCCCGAAGACTGGCTCGACGACGTTCCCGGTGATGACATCGAAGACGAAGATGATGAGATCATCTGGGTCAGTAAAAGTGAAATTAAACGTGACGCCGAAGAGTTAAAACAGCTTGGCGCAGAAATGGTAGAACTGGGTAAAAACGCGCTGGACAAGATCCCGCTCGACCAGGATCTGCGTGATGCCATTGAACTGGCACAGAAAATCAAAAAAGAAGGCCGTCGTCGCCAGCTTCAGCTTATCGGGAAAATGCTGCGTCAGCGCGACGTCGATCCGATCCGTCAGGCGCTGGACAAGCTGAAAAACCGCCACAACCAGCAGGTTGCGTTTTTCCACAAGCTTGAGCAGATCCGCGATCGCCTGATTGAACAGGGTGATGATGCCGTACCGGAAGTGCTGAACCTGTGGCCGGATGCTGACCGCCAGCAGCTGCGTTCCTTGATCCGCAACGCGAAGAAAGAGAAAGAAGGGAATAAGCCGCCGAAGTCTGCGCGCCTGATTTTCCAGTATCTGCGCGAGCTGTCTGAGAACGAAGAGTAATCTCTTCCCCTCACCCCGGCCCTCTCCCCTGAGGGGCGAGGGAGAAAACACGGGAAAGTAGGCCCGGTAAGCGCAAGCGCCACCGGGCTTTTTTTTACTCTGCGGCTGCCGCTTCCGCTTTCTTCGCCAGACCGTCCAGCAGCTTCTGATGGATCCCACCAAAACCGCCGTTGCTCATCACCAGAATGTGGTCACCGGGCTGAGCGGCTTTCACCACCATATCCGCCAGGACATCCACATCCGCGCTCCAGTGCGCAGGCTGAATGCAGGCGTCGGCCACTTCCGCCACCTGCCACGGAATATGCTGCGGCTGCAGCAGGAAGACTTCATCGGCGCGTCCTAACGACGGCGCGAGGTCATCTTTGCAGATGCCCATCTTCATGGTGTTCGAGCGCGGTTCCAGCACGGCCAGGATGCGGGCAGTGCCGCCGACCTTGCCACGCAGGGCGGCAAGCGTGGCCAGAATGGCCGTTGGGTGGTGCGCAAAATCGTCATATACGGTAACGCCGTGGGCTTCACCGCGCAGTTCCAGACGGCGACGGGCATTGATAAACGAGCCCAGCGCATTAGCCGCATCCGCAGGCAGAACGCCCACGTGACGCGCCGCAGCAATGGCCATCAGGCCGTTGTGCATGTTGTGCTCGCCCACCAGGCCCCACTTCACCTCACCCACTTTTTCACCGTCGAGCAGCACTTCCCACTCGGAGGCATCGGCGTTGAGTTTCTTCGCCTGCCAGTGGCCCTGCTCGCCCACCAGCTCCTGCTCGCTCCAGCAGCCCATCGCCAGGGTCTGCTTCAGGTTGATGTCGTTCTCCGGCAGGATGATGCGTCCCTGGCCCGGCACGATGCGCACCAGGTGGTGGAACTGTTTCTGAATCGCTTTCAGATCGTCAAAAATATCCGCGTGGTCGAACTCAAGGTTGTTGAGGATCAGCGTGCGCGGGCAGTAATGCACGAACTTAGAACGCTTGTCGAAGAACGCGCAGTCGTACTCGTCGGCTTCGATCACAAAGAACGGGCTGTCGCCCAGACGTGCAGAAACGTCGAAATTACCCGGTACGCCGCCAATCACGAAGCCCGGCTTGTAGCCGCAGGCTTCGAGGATCCAGGTCGCCATGCCCGCGGTGGTGGTTTTGCCATGGGTACCGGCAACGGCAACCACCCAGCGGTCGCGCAGGACGAAGTCATGCAGCCACTGCGGGCCGGACATGAACGGAATATTGCGTTCCAGTACCGCCTCGACGCACGGATTGCCGCGGGTCATGGCGTTGCCAATGATCACCAGGTCCGGCTCGGGATCCAGCTGGCTGGCATCGTAGCCCTGAATTAAAGAGATGCCCTGTTTCTCCAGAAGTGTGCTCATTGGCGGATACACATTGGCGTCCGAACCTGTCACTTCATGGCCCAGCGAGCGCGCCAGCATTGCCAGTCCGCCCATGAAAGTGCCACAAATCCCCAATATATGAATGCGCATACGTCACTATCCTTCTTCAATGTGGCGCACATTTTACTCACATGTTAGCGGCTGTGAAACGCATTTCAGGTAAATCCGTATGTTGCTGGCGCGATTCACCTCTGCGCTAATATTTGAATGTTTGTTAAGATTGTTGGGCTTTAGTCGTTTTAGTGAACATACAATCGCTCTACTCACAAAGATGCAGGGAAAGTGTTATGAAAACGTTAGGTGAATTTATTGTCGAAAAGCAGCACGAGTTCTCTCATGCTACCGGTGAACTCACTGCTTTGCTGTCGGCAATAAAGCTGGGCGCTAAGATCATCCACCGTGATATCAACAAGGCCGGTCTGGTCGATATCCTGGGTGCCAGCGGTGCCGAGAACGTTCAGGGCGAGGTTCAACAGAAGCTCGATCTGTTCGCAAATGAAAAATTGAAAGCTGCACTGCGCGCGCGCGACATCGTTGCGGGTATCGCCTCTGAAGAAGAAGATGAAATTGTTGTTTTCGAAGGGTGTGAACACGCTAAATACGTTGTTCTGATGGATCCGCTCGACGGTTCCTCAAACATCGACGTTAACGTTTCTGTCGGTACCATTTTCTCCATCTACCGCCGCGTCACGCCTGTTGGCACGCCGGTGACCGAAGAAGATTTCCTGCAGCCGGGCATTAATCAGGTTGCTGCCGGTTACGTCGTTTATGGCTCTTCCACCATGCTGGTGTATACCACCGGGTGCGGGGTTCACGCCTTTACGTACGATCCGTCACTGGGCGTTTTCTGTCTGAGCCAGGAACGCATGCGCTTCCCGCAGAAGGGCAACACCTACTCCATCAACGAAGGCAACTACATCCGCTTCCCGAACGGCGTGAAGAAGTACATTAAATTCTGCCAGGAAGAAGATAAAGCGACCCAGCGCCCGTACACGTCCCGCTATATTGGCTCTCTGGTCGCGGATTTCCACCGTAACCTGCTGAAAGGCGGTATCTACCTCTACCCAAGCACCGCCAGCCACCCGGACGGGAAGCTGCGCCTGCTGTACGAGTGCAACCCGATGGCGTTCCTCGCCGAACAGGCGGGCGGCAAGGCGAGCGACGGTAAAGAGCGTATTCTGGATATCGTGCCGGAAAGCCTTCACCAGCGCCGTTCATTCTTCGTCGGCAACAACCACATGGTTGAAGACGTTGAACGTTTTATCCGTGAGTACCCGGACGCGTAATACCTCTCTTCAGGGGAGCCGTTCTGGCTCCCCTGGTCATTTATATATTTTACCGTATAAGTGTTTATAAAAAACATGCTTTAATATTCACCACTGCTCCTGCATTATTTCCATAACAGTTTGACAGATATTTCGTGGAGCAGAATCGCAATGAAAAATTATTCCCGTGCTAATACCGGCATTGATTTAAATCTTATCCCTGTATTTATTGAGATCGTCCGCTGCGGCAGCATGGCAAAGGCCTCTTTGCGTCTGGAGATGTCCCGCCCCGCGGTAAGCCTGGCATTAAAGCGCTTTAATCAACTCTTTGATGAGCCGTTATTTTTCCGCAAAGGTTTATATCTTGAACCGACGGAAAAGGCGTTAGCCTTAACCAGCTCGCTGGAAATATTAATGGGTGATATTCATGATAATATTGCGGCAGTTAATTCCGGAATAAATAAAACCCCGGCACAGAGCGTACCGGGGCTGGGTAATATTATGCAGCGGTCTGAGTCGTCACTTTGAATGATGACATGGCTTCCATCAGCTGACGCGACTGCTCCTCAAGGGAGCGGGTCGCGGCGGAGGATTGCTGCACCAGCGCCGCATTCTGCTGCGCGGTTTCGTCCATCTGGTTCACCGCAATATTCACCTGCTCAATGCCGCGGCTCTGCTCCTGAGACGCGGTCGCAATCTCACGCATCAGTTTGGTCATGCGCAGCACTTCTGTTGCGATCTCGTCCATCGTTTCGCCAGCCTGCTGGGCCAGCTCGCTGCCCTCGGTAACGTGGGTCTGCGAATCACTGATAAGCGTTCGGATCTCTTTCGCCGCGTCGGCGCTGCGGCTGGCGAGGTTTCGCACTTCGCCCGCGACGACGGCAAACCCGCGCCCCTGCTCGCCCGCGCGCGCCGCTTCCACGGAGGCGTTAAGCGCCAGGATATTGGTCTGGAAGGCAATACCGTCGATCACGCTCAGGATGTCGGCGATGCGCGCCGAGCTGCCGGAGATATCGCGCATTTTTTCAATTACGTAGCAGACCATCTCGCTGCCGTGATCGGCCGTGTCGGACACCGACTTCGCCAGCTGGTGCGCCTGCTCGGCGTTATCGGCGTTGAGCTTCACCGTGGCGGTGATCTGTTCCATGCTGGCCGCCGTCTGCTCAAGCGACGTGGCGGTGGATTCCGTGCGCTCGGCAAGATCGCGGTTTCCCAGCGTCAGCTCGCGGCTGCCGGTGTCAATTTGCGCGCTGGCGTCGCGTACCCGCATAACCGAGTTCATCAGCGACTGGCGCATCTCCTCTATCACCGCGTTGAGGCGGTTAAACTCCTGGCTCGCGGGGGCATTCAGCGTATGGGTTAAATCACCCGCGGCCACGTTCTCCAGCTGAGCAATGGAGGCCGAGAGCGGCTTGAGCAGCATATGGCGCAGCACCAGCCAGGCGAGCACGATAATGCCCGCCGTCAGCAGCGCGGCGACGATAATCAGGATCAGTACGCGGGTTTTACTCGCCTGCACGGCACTCACTTCCGCCTGACCACGCGCTTCGCTCCATTTCTGAAACGCCTGCATATCGTTATCAAACTGCTTCGCCACCGGTATCAGCGTCTTCTCCAGAAGATCGTAGTACCCGTCCGCACTCTGATCATTCAGGGTTTTCAGCATCGGGTTGATCCCCTGCTGGCTATACGTCGCCAGGCTGGCCGCCACTTTATCGAGCAGCTGTTGTCCCTGCTCGTCAGCCACGCCGCCGTCGATCACGCCTTTCAGCGTTTTCTGGGCCAGGGCAACTTCCTGATTGATGTTTTTTACCGCTTTGGCCGCATCGTCCAGCATGCCGATTTCCATCATGCGGACGGCCTGGCCCGCCTCATTGCGCGCGCGCAGGATCAGCGTATAGCCTGAATTAAGCTGCACCATCTGCTCACCCTGAAGGTGATTAATTCGCTGCAGTGAAGAAGAACTCTGTGTGAGGGCATAAATGCCGATACCGCTGACAATCAGCAGCAGAAGGGTCATAACGGCCAGTAAAGAGAGCAAGCCGGTACGAATCGATAGCGTTTTAAGCATGATATTATTTCCGGTAGCGAGATATTTCTGGGCATAAAAAAAGAGTATCGGCCGCTACCGGAAAATGTTTAGACTTTAAGCAAATTCAGCGTGTTATCGCTCTGTTACCGATGTGTTTACGCGAGTAACAGGCGAGCTTTGACGGTTCTCCCAGAGCACCGTCAGCCCCCGCTGCAGGGCAATAAAAATAAACAGCAGAATGCCGATGGCGATCTTCGTCCACCAGGAGCTGAGCGTGCCGTCAAAGTTGATATAGGTTTGTATCAGCCCCTGGATGGCCACGCCGAACAGCGTCCCCAGCACCGTGCCCACCCCGCCGCTGAGCAGCGTGCCGCCGATAACCACAGAAGCAATCGCATCCAGCTCAACGCCCACGCCTGCAAGGGCATAGCCCGCCTGGGTATACACCGAGAAGACAATACCTGCCAGCGTCGCCAGGCCGGTCGAGAGCATATAGATGCGGATGGTGGTGCTGCGGGTTGAGATCCCCATCAGGTTTGCCGACGTGGCGTTACCGCCGATGGCGTAAACCTGATTGCCAAACCGGGTACGATGTGCGAGGAAGATGCCAATCACTACCACGCCCAGCATCAGCAGCCCCATCGCGCTCAGGCGGCCGCCGCCGGGAATTTTCCACGCCAGGCTGGAGAGCGTGTCGTACACCGGATGGTTAATCGGAATCGACTCTTCCGACACCAGATAGCTCACCCCACGGAGGAAGAACATCCCCGCGAGGGTAATGATAAACGCCGGGATTTTCAGCGCGTCGATCAGCAGCCCCATAAAGGCGCCAAACGCGCAGCCCATCGCCAGCACCAGCGGAAACGCCACCAGCGGAGAGATCCCCCAGAAGCCGATCGCCTTCGCGAGGAACACGCCCGTAAACGCGATCACCGACCCGACGGAGAGATCGATCCCGCCGGAGAGGATCACAAAGGTCATCCCGACGGCGATGATGCCTAAAAAGGCGTTATCGGTCAGGATATTGCAAATCACGCGCGTCGAGGCAAAACCGGGGAACTGCGTCAGACAGTAGAGGTACCCCAGCACAAATACGCCCAGCGTGATCATGAGCGGTAAATTACGTTTTATCATGGCCACGGATCCCCTTAATGATGCTGACAAAGCGCGGCGACTGGACGATCAGCACGCAGAGCACGACCACCGCCTTCACCACCTGGTTAAGCTCCGGCTGGAATCCCGAAAGCAGGATCCCGGTGTTCATGCCCTGAATGATCAGCGCGCCTATCACCGAGAGCAGCAGGTTAAAGCGCCCGCCCATTAGCGACCCGCCGCCGATCACCACCGCGAGGATCGCGTCCAGCTCCAGCCACAGTCCCGCGTTGTTGGCATCGGCCCCGCGAATATCCGCCGCGACGATGACCCCGGCAATGGCGGCGCACACGCCGCTCAGCACGTAGGTCAGCATCACCATCAGCCGGGTGTTGACCCCGGCGTTGCGCGCGGCGCGGATGTTGATCCCGACGGCCTCAATGAACATGCCCAGCGCCGTTTTGCGGGTGAAGAGCCAAAAGACGACGAGCGTGGCCAGGGCAATAATTACCGGCGTCGGGAAGAACAGAAGGTTGCCGCTACCGAGCCACGCCAGGCTCGGGGAGTTAAAGGTGACAATCTGTCCGGAGGTAATCAGCTGCGCCACGCCGCGCCCGGCCACCATTAGGATAAGGGTGGCGACAAAGGGCTGAATTTTCAGCACCGCCACCAGAATGCCGTTCCATAATCCAGCCAGCACGCCGGTGCCTAAGGCCGCCAGCAGTACCACCGGCAGGCTGTGTCCGGCCACGGTCATGGAGGCGGCCGTAGCCCCGGCGATAGCCATCACCGCGCCGACGGAGAGGTCAATCCCGCCGGTGGCGATGACCAGCGTCATCCCGATGGCCAGCAGCGCCACGGGCGCGGCGCGGTTTAAAATGTCTATCGGGCTGCCAAACAGGCGGCCATCCTGCACGATAATCTGGAAGAAATGCGGCGCGACCAGGCTATCCACCAGCAGTACCACCAGCAGCGCCGCGATTTGCGGCGTGCCGGTCGGCCAGCTAAAGCGGCGCTTTGACTCACCGGTTTGCGAAAGTGAACGGGGCATCACGATTCACTCCTTATGCCGCGATGGCATTCATGATTGCCGGAACGGACAGCTTATCCAGCGGGATCTCTGCCACCTGTTTGCGATCGCGCATGATGATGACGCGATCGGCATAGCCCACCAGCTCTTCCAGCTCGGACGAGATAACCAGCAGCGCCAGACCGTCCGCGCACAGCGTTTCGATCAGACGAATAATTTCAGCGTGCGCACCCACGTCAATGCCGTGCGTCGGCTCGTCGAGGATCAGGAACTGCGGTTTGGTCAGCAGCCAGCGCGAGAGGAGAACCTTCTGCTGGTTACCGCCGGAAAGAAACTCAATAGGCTGCTCCGCACTCGGGGTACGAATACCCAACTGACGGATAAAGCGCTCGGCTATGGCGTTTTGCTCTTTTCGTGGGATAGGCCTTAACCAGCCGCGCTGCGCCTGCAGCGCCAGAATGATATTTTCCCGCACCGAGGCGGCGGCAATGATGCCGTCCGTTTTCCGGTCTTCCGGGCAGAAGCCGACGCCCAGACACGACGCCTGATGCGGCGATCGCAGGGTTTGCGGTTTGCCCTTGATCAGCGCGCTGCCGCTGTCGGCCGGCTTGATCCCGAAGATCACCTCGGCGGTTTCGGTTCGGCCTGAGCCAAGCAGGCCCGCCAGGCCGACAATTTCGCCCGGGCGGACTTCCAGGTTAAACGGCGAAATCACCCCTTTCCTGCCGTAATCGCTGAACGCAGCGACCGGCTTCTCGCTCAGCAGCGTGCGCCCTGCGCGCTGAAGGGCGTTGGTTTCCAGCTCGCGGCCGAGCATCATTTTGACCAGCTCGATCTGCGGCAGCTCGCGGGTTTCGCGGCAGCCGACAAAGCTGCCGTTGCGCAGCACCGTAATGCGATCGCTCACCTCATACACCTGATCGAGGAAGTGCGTAACGAAGATCAGGCTGACGCCCTGATCGCGCAGCTGGCGCATCAGGGTAAAGAGCATCTCCACTTCCTGGGTATCGAGGCTGGCGGTGGGTTCGTCGAGGATCAACACCTTTGCCGAGAGATCGATCGCGCGACAAATGGCGACGATCTGCTGCATCGCCACGGAAAAGCGGTTCAGCGGCTCGCGGACGTCGAGGGAGAAGCCGTACGACTCCATCAGCTTTGTCGCCCGCGCTTCCATCTCTTTGCGGCGCAGCAGGCCAAAGCGTCGTGGCTCGCGGCCAATAAACAGGTTATCCGCCACCGACATATTCGGCAGCAGGTTCACTTCCTGGTACACCGTCCCGATCCCCAGCTGTTGGGCATGGGCGGTATTTTTTGGCGAAATGGCGTTGCCTTCCAGCCAGATGGTGCCGCGATCGGCGTGATAAACGCCGGTGAGGGATTTAATCAGCGTCGATTTTCCCGCGCCGTTCTCGCCCAGCAGCGCCATAATCTCGCCGCGCCGGAGGCTGAAATCAACGCTATCCAGCGCCTTTACGCCGGGAAAGAATTTACTCAAGCCCTCTGTGCGGAGGATTTCCTGGTGTTGTTCAGTTTTCATATTTACGTCCCCGGCACGTTCCCGTAGGCCGGGTAAGCGCAGCGCCACCCGGCAATTTCACTGGATCAGTAGCCCATATTTTTCTTCTTCTCTAACTCTTCTTTCGCCGTGTCAGGCAGGTAGAGCGTGGACTTGGTGACCGTCACCTTCTCAGGCATCGTGCCGTCTTTCTTGAATTTCTCCAGCGCGTCGAATGCCGGGCCCGCCATGTTTGGCGTCAGCTCCACGCTGGCGTTGGCTTCGCCGTCGATCATCGCTTTATAGATGTCCGGCACGCCGTCGATAGAGCCGGTGAGGATATCTTTGCCCGGCTTCAGGCCCGCTTCTTTAATCGCCTGAATCGCACCGATCACCATGTCATCGTTGTGGGCGTAAACCATGCAGATGTTCTTGCCGTTGTTTTCAGCCTTAATGAAGCTCTCCATAACCTCTTTACCTTTACTGCGCGTAAAGTCGCCGGACTGAGAGCGGATAATCTTGATGTTTGGCGCTTTAGCGATGGCTTCAGCAAAGCCTTTTTTACGGTCGATGGCCACGCTCGCGCCGACGGTGCCCTGCAGCTCAACGACGTTACACGGCTTGCCGTCGACCTGCTTCACCAGCCAGTCGCCAATCAATTGCCCTTCAAGCACGTTGTTGGCGGTGACGGTAGTCATATAGAGGGATTTGTCTTTGACGTCGATGGAACGGTCGAGCAGGAAGACCGGGATCTCAGCGTCTTTCGCTTCCTTCAGGACGGGTTCCCAGCCGGTCGCCACGACGGGTGCAATAAAGATGGCATCCACGCCCTGGGCGATAAAGGAGCGCACGGCTTTGATCTGATTCTCTTGTTTTTGCTGACCATCGGCGATTTTCAGGGTAATGCCGCGTTTCTGAGCCTCGCTTTTCGCCACGTTGGTTTCTGCCGCTCGCCAGCCAGATTCAGAGCCGACTTGCGAAAAACCTACGGTTAAGGGAGCGGCCATCGCCATAGACGACATGGCTGCCGAAACTGCTGTGACCAGGAGTAAGCGCTTCCACATATGAACGTCCTCGTAGGGTGAGTTATTGTTGGTTAAAAGATGTTCTGCGGAATGACTATAGCCCATGAAATATGTAACGAATTGCGTTACATCACACTTCAGAAAAGTGAATAAAACGTTAATCACAAGTTTGTAATCGCTTTCATTTCGCCATGAAAAAAGCGGCTGAGTTTATGGATTTTCCTGTCATGGAATCGGTCTGAAAAGTGGGGAAAGCGGGGAGAGAAAGCGAAAACAGGCGGAGACATTCAGCGCGAGTTGGCTATAATACCTGCCACTTGTTTACCATCCATTTTAAAGGACACCGACATGAGCTTACTCAACGTCCCAGCGGGTAAAGAACTGCCAGAAGATATCTACGTAGTTATCGAAATCCCGGCTAACGCAGATCCGATCAAATACGAAGTGGACAAAGAGAGCGGCGCCCTGTTCGTAGACCGTTTCATGTCTACCGCGATGTTCTATCCGTGCAACTACGGTTACATCAACCACACCCTGTCTCTGGACGGTGACCCGGTTGACGTGCTGGTCCCAACGCCATACCCACTGGAGCCAGGCTCCGTCATTCGCTGCCGTCCAGTTGGCGTGCTGAAAATGACCGACGAATCCGGTGAAGATGCGAAGCTAGTTGCGGTACCGCACACCAAGCTGAGCAAAGAATACGATCACATCAAAGATGTGAACGACCTGCCAGAGCTGCTGAAAGCGCAGATCACTCACTTCTTCGAGCACTACAAAGACCTCGAAAAAGGCAAGTGGGTTAAAGTTGACGGCTGGGACAACGCAGAAGCGGCGAAAGCAGAAATCATCGCCTCTTTCGAACGCGCTGCTAAGAAGTAATTCTTACTGCCGATCAAAAAATGCCCCGCGAGTCGGGGCTTTTTTGTGGCTGGAGCGCAGCGCCACCCGGCAAGAGGCGCAAAAAAACAACGCCACCTCACGGTGGCGTTGTTTTTTTTCAGTACTGGTCTCTGTCTAACCAGTTACCGCTTACAATCCGCGTTAACCCTTCGACCGGACGCTGGTAGACATACATCCACGCACTTCCGTACGGCGTCTGGATCAACTGGCGTGCGTATTCACCGCCCCTGGTGCGCAAGGCATCAAGTTCGGCAAGCGTCGCGTTATCAATACGATAGACTTCACCCTGTACTGTTCCTTCGCCCGGAACCGCGCCTGGATAGTGGCCCAGGCTGTACAACTGGTAGTTCTCGATATTGTAATTCCCCAGCAGCAGGGCATTGGTCATCCAGTGACTGTTGCCTTGCTTGGTTCGTAAACTGCCGTAGACAAATATTCGCATTGCTAAAACTCAAACTGATAGAGCAGATCAAGTGCCTGGTCTACGCCGGACACTGCTTCCAGATATAGCTTAGGCATCAGGCGATAGCGTAACGTGAGTGTTGCCAGTGAGTCAAAGATCCCCACACCATATTTTACCTGCAGACCCGGCAGTACATAGCCGCTGACCACCACCTGCGAGGAGTCACCCACGCCCTGGGTGTCCAGCGCCAGATTGCTTACGCCGAACGTCTCGCCGATTTTACCCACAACCTGCCCACTTTGTGCAACCCCCAGACCCACTAACATCGAGGTCATCGCCGCGCTGTCGCTTTGTCCGCTGTCCAGACCTTGTCCACGCAGCAGATAAGAGAGAGCTTCCTGCTGCGACATCGCCGGGTCAGAGAAGATCTCCGCCTTCGGTTCATCAGCAGAACCGGTGACGCGAACGCCTGCAATGACGTCGTTTTCCGTCGCTTCCGGGTTACGAATCGCTTCGATGTTCAACAGGGGCTGATCCGGTGGACCGGAGAACAGCAGCTCGCCTTTGCGAACAATCAGATCCTGACCATAGGCGTGGAAACGCCCTTCAGGAATAGTGATCTGCCCGTTCAGGCCAAGCCCTTGTTTATCCTGCGCCACCTTCAGGTCGCCCGTGAGCCTCGCCTTCAGCCCAAACGCATCCAACCGCACGTTATTCCCCACGTGCACGATAAGGTTACTATTAATCGGTATGCCAGCGCTCTTCTGTTCGACAGGTTTCAGATTTTCATTGAGCATAACTTCATCACTTGAGACGCCGACCGCACTTTCCGGCACGTCGTGAACCACGATGCGCGCCCAGGGTACGTCGACGCGTCCGTCAAGCGTGAAGAGGCTTGGCGTGGCTTCAAAGACCACGTCTGGCGAGACGTCCAGGCGCACCATTGGCGGTACGGTGATGCGTACCCGGCTCCCCTTCGCCGCGATGCGGGCGCGCCAGTTATCGATCTGGCTCCAGTCCGCGTCGCCGCTCAGGTTGATTTGCCCCTGCTGGGTGAGCACCGAGCCGCTCAGCGTCGAGCTCATACCGTTGAAGTTCATCGCAATCTGGCTGGGCTGCATATCGAACGGCATGAAGTTACCGTCGATATCCACACCGCTGAGGCGCAGCTGGCCGAACAGCTGCGGGCTTTGCACGTTGCCGGCCAGGCGCAGGTTGGCATTCACCATGCCCTCGGCTTTTTCTCCGCGCGCGAAAATCGGGTTCACCATCGCCAGGTTGAAGTTACGAATGTTGACGTTGCCGCCCAGATTACGCCGTCCCTGCGGATCGGTAATCTGTATCTGTCCGTCCATCTGGCCGTTGTTGGTCAGACGGATAAGCCACCCCAGCTCCGCACGGTTGTTATGCAGGTCAGCACTCAGGTTTAGGGTGTCGAACGCCACCGGCAGCGGCGCGTCGTTGACCTCCTGCGTCACCTTCACGTTACGCCCGGACAGCGTGACGCTGCCCTGCGGCAGCCCCTCTTTGGTGGTGTCCCAGGCCACATCGGCCTTCCCGCTGAAGACGCCGCTGGCCTGGGTCGTGTCCGGCATAAACGGCTTCAGCATCGCCAGATCGAAGCGGTTGAGGTTGATCTGCGCGCGTCCTTCCGCACCCGCATCAATGGTCTGCGGTACGCACAGCTCCGCATTCGGGTTGGTCCAGCAGTGTGGCCCAATGCTGATCTTCTGCTCGGCGTTGCGGTAGTCCAGCGCGATGGAGCGCGACAGCGCCAGCGGCCCAACAGGCGTATTGAAGCGGGTGTTGTCCAGCGTTCCTTTCCAGCGTTCGTCCTTGCGGTCAAAGCTGCCGGTCAGGTGCAGCTGACCGGAGACCGGCTCACCCTGCACGCGCAGCTGGAGATCGTGCTGCTTCTCGTTCCCTTTGGCATCTAGGGTGACCAGATTAATGTTCACGTCCGGCTGAGAAATGCGCTCCACGCGCAGGTTCAGGTTACCGCCGATCTGATCGGTGGATTTCACATCCCCTTCCACGCGAACGCGGGCCACGCTCAGCTCCTGCCAGCGCAGGTTATTGGCGGTAATGTCCGCCAGCAGCTGCGGCGCCTCCACCGTACCGCGCACTTTCACGAGCCCTTTCGCGGTGCCGCCAAGCCCCGGCAGGGCGTTATCCAGATTCGGCGCGTCGATGGTGGCGTCCAGATTGAGATCTTTTACCCCCAGCTCGCCTTTGATATCCGCCGTGTTGCGGCCCAGCGCCACGTGCAGCCCCGGGATAACCCACTGGAGATAGCTGTTGCCTTTCACCGAGCCTTCAACGTTAACCTTGTTCTGCTTCACGTTGCCGGTGAGCTTAATTTCCGGCACGTCCATCTGCCACGTACCGCCGTACAGGCTGCCGCGGGTTTTGATCAGGCCATCCAGTTTCGACGGCCAGTCCGGCACCTCTTTGGCGGTGTTAATGCCCGTCAGCTTCAGCTCGCCGCGCCAGCTGATCGCCTGCTGCCAGTCGAGCAGCGCGGTCAGCTCGGTTTTGCCCTCCAGCGCCGCGACGGTCAGCTTGTCGAGGTTGACCTGCTGCTCGTTGCCCTTCGCATCCAGCGTGATGTTCGCGGGCGGTACGCCCTGCCCCTTCACCGCGGTGCGGAACGAGAGCGTGTAGTCGGTCATCTTGCCGCTCAGCTTCAGCTTCAGGTCATCGGCCTGGAACTGCTTTTCGCCGGTGAACGGCCAGGAAAGCTGCTTGCTGACAACCTCAAGATTGAGCGGCAGCCCGGCTTCCGCCAGCTGCGCTTGTGCGCGCAGGACCATGTCCACCGGGCCGGAGAGATTGACCCCGACGTCCAGCTTCTCGCGCAGCGCCCCGCCCACTTTGACCTTCACCTTTTCGCCTTTCAGCGGATCGATGTTAAGCGCGCTGTTCAGCGTAATATCCACCGGCCAGCTGTCGCGCAGCAGCGCATTCCCCGACGCATTCACCGAGCCCTGGTTGGTGTCGATGTCCAGCGCGTCGAGCTTCATGTTGCCGTCAATGCTGCTGACCTTCAGCAGCATGGTGTAGACCGTCAGATCGGTATCGCCGGTCAGGCGCAGCTGCTCGCCTTTGAACTCCTCAATGTTGAGGTTCAGCGGCAGGTGAACGTCTGTCATTTCCGGCAGGACAGGCTTCGAGAAGAGATCTTTCAGCGTTTCGCCCAGCGGCTTTTCTTCCGGCTGCGGGTTCTGGATCTTCGGCTCGACGATCTCTTCCTGCGCCACGTCGGCCACCTTCGGCAGCGCGATCAGCAAGCCCTGCAGGGACGTCGGCGTCAGGGTGAGGTTTTTCTCCTGCCAGCGCAGGCCGGAGGTGAAATCCATCACGGACACGGTGGTGTCGTCGATTTTGATATTGACGTTATCAAGCGCCACCCGATAGAGCGCGATCGGGTACGGCGTGGAGAGATTCAGCGGGCCGCTGTCCTCCTCCTCGACCGGCGCAGACTTCGGCATTTTTTTCGAGTCTATCGCCACGTTGACGTCTTTAAGCGACAGATCGTTGACGCAGAGCCTGCTGTCACGCAGACAGCCCAGCTTCACCGCGAGATGGAACTCCCCGGCGTTGACCGCCACGCCCGGCTGCTCGTAGCGGATATTCTTCAGACGCAGATCGCGCCAGCCGCCCGTCACCTGACCAATCTCCAGCCCCGGCACCCAGCGGTTCGCAGCGTTAAACAGCAGATGCAGCCCGGTCGTCGTTCCTACCAGAAACGCCACCGTACCGAGCAGCAGCACGATAAAAATCAGCACCCCGAGGCTTATTTTCTTCCATAAACTCATAATTCAGGCCCCAGACCGATGTAAAACTGTAATCCGTGTTCTTCTTTGTCGCCGACAGGCACGGCGAAATCGAGCTTGATGGGCCCGACGGGTGACTGCCAGCGTACGCCCACGCCCGCGCCGGTTTTAAAGTCGCTGCGGCGGATATCGTTCACCGCTTCACCGCCGTCAACAAACATGGCACCCCACCACTTTCCGCTGACGTTGTACTGATACTCCAGCGATCCCGTCGCCAGTTTTGACGCACCGGTTAGCTGGCCCTTTTCGTTCTCAGGCGAGATCGATTTGTACTTATACCCACGAATGCTGCGGTCGCCCCCGGCGAAGAAACGCAGATCCGGCGGAACGCGCTCGAAGTCTCCCGTTTCAATCCAGCCGAGATTGCCGCGCATCACAAAGCGGTGTTTGTCATACAGCGTGCGGATCCAGACGTTTTGCGCCTGCAGGACGGAGAAGTCCACGTCGGAGCCCCAGGCGGAGTTGGAATAGTCGATGGAGTAGCGCTGCGAGTCGCCCCAGGTCGGCATCAGGCCCCCACGCGAGCGGGTGCGGCTGATCATCACGCCCGGATAAAGCAGCATGGTGGTGTTGGTGACGTTGGCCTGGGTAAAGTGGTCCAGGCTCCAGCGCAGGTTAATGGCGCGCTGCCAGCCGCTGGAGAGATCCCAGAAGCGGGAGACCGCAAGCGTCGTAGAGTCCTGCTTGGTGTCGTTCAAGTCGGTGCGCTTAAAACCGCCCTGCACAAGGTAATATTGCTCAAGCGGATTTTTCAGCAGCGGCATTTTGTAGCTGAAATCCAGCTGCTGCTCGGGCGCAGAGAGGCTCAGGCTGGTGGTCAGGCTGTGGCCGTACGAGTTCATCCACGGCTTTTTCCACGAGGTTTTCACGCGTGGTCCAACATCCGTCGAGTAGCCAACACCGGTCTCAATGGTGTTCTCGGTGCGCGGCGAGACAACGCCATGCAGCGGCAACACCTTGGTTTTGCGAGACTTATCAAATTCCGGCGCGACAACCACGGAGTTAAACCAGCCGGTAGCGGAAAGGCGACGGTTCAGTTCCGCCAGGTCCCTCGACTGGTAGTAATCCCCTTTTTTGAACGGCACGAGGTTCTGCAGATACTCTTCACGAATCTGCGAACCTTCAAACGTCACATCGCCAAAGCGATAGCGTTCCCCGCTGTCGTAGTCGATATCCCAGAAGGCCTGACGTCGATCCAGCGCAATGCCCAGCTGGCTTTTATTGAACTGGCTGTCGAAGTAGCCCTTGCGCAGGGAAACGCTCGTCAGCTCTTTTTTGAAATGGTCGTAGTCGCCGTGGTTAAGCACGGTACCGACTTTCGGCCGCGTGCTGAGCAGATCCAGGTAATCCCGGTCGGTACGCGCCCCGCCGCGCAGGATGACGTTCGTACCGCCAATCAGTACCGGCTCACCCGGCGAAACGCGGGCAATAAGGACCTGGCGCCCCTTTTTTGGCGGCGGGCGGAGATCGAAATCAATGGTGGGTTCGTAATACCCCAGCGCTTTCAGCCCTTCACGGATGGCGTCATCAACGCGCGCGCGAAAACGCCGGTCCGGCGTCACCTCATCACTCTGGATGGTCGATAGCTGCGCACGCACGTTTTTTTCCAGCGCCCCGGATAACCCCTCAACCTGCAAACGGACATTCGCCGCGCTGGCAATCCCGCTTGTCAGCAACACACTGACCAAACATAACTGGCGGATTTTTGTCACGTTTTCTCCTGAATATCCCTGTTTCCACCCTGGAAGCAAATGAAGTGCCGCTCCGCGGCAAAACACGGCCTGTTGGCCAAAAACCCGAATCGCGGGTTGAAAATGGGTGTAACACCCAAATATTTCTTATGATTAAATCTAGACTCATTCAGCGCATTTATTGTGTTCAATTAAACGCTTCGTGACAACCTTAACTGAAACATCGCACCCCGGGAGGCCCCATCGTGAGTTTATTCGACAAAAAGCATCTGGTTTCACAAACCGATGCATTACCGGGACGCAACACCCCTATGCCTGTGGCGACCTTACACGCCGTCAATAACCATTCCATGACCAACGTGCCGGAGGGAATGGAAATCGCCCTGTTCGCCATGGGCTGTTTCTGGGGCGTTGAGCGCCTCTTCTGGCAGCTGCCCGGCGTTTACAGCACGGCGGCTGGCTACACGGGCGGTTACACGCCGAATCCTACCTATCGCGAGGTCTGCTCCGGCGAAACCGGACATGCGGAAGCGGTACGCGTGGTCTATGACCCTGCGGTGATTAGCTACGAGCAGCTCCTGCAGGTCTTCTGGGAAAACCATGACCCGGCGCAGGGCATGCGTCAGGGCAACGACCACGGCACCCAGTACCGCTCGGCCATTTATCCGCTTACGCCTGAGCAGGATGCCGCCGCGCGCGCCAGCCTTGAGCGCTTCCAGCAGGCCATGCGTGAAGCGGGCGATACGCGCGAGGTAACGACGGAAATCACCAGCGCGAAACCGTTCTACTATGCCGAGGACGACCACCAGCAGTATCTGCATAAAAACCCGTACGGCTACTGCGGAATCGGAGGCATCGGCGTCTGCCTGCCGCCACAGCTGGCCTGATTATTGATCCAGCGCCACGCGAGCCGCGTGGCGCGTGGCGTTACTGACCGAACCGTAATCCATCACTTTGCCCTGCAACAGCAGGTTAAAGACCGGCGCCTGCGGTCGGTTAAGCCGCGTTTGCAGCAGGTGAACGGCCTCAATCCCCAGCTCGCGGCAGGGCACCGTGACGCCCGTGACCGGTTTTTCCAGACGGTGCGCTAAATTCCATGCAAAATCGGTCGTAATTAGCGAAATGTCTTCCGGAATGCGCAGCCCGTGGCGCGTTAACGCTCTGACCACGCCTTCCACCATGCTGGTACTGTTCGGGAAAATGACCTCCGGCCACTGGGAACGGTCATGATTCAACAGCCACGCATCCAGCGCCTGCTCGGCCTCTTCAGCGGTAAACCACTCCGTCACGAGCAAATCGCGCTGCGGGTCAAAGGCCACGTGAAAATGACGGTACGCCTCTTTGATGCCGTCCAGACGCGCATAAAGCGTATCCCGCCGCAGGCAGGTGAGCGTAAGCACACGGCGATGTCCCTGCTCAAAAAGGTACTGCATGGCGGTGAAACCAATCGCCCGGTGATCGGGCGACACGGCATCCAGCACCCGATCCCGATCGACGGAATTAATCAAAACGCAGGGCTTATTCAGCGTGCTCGCCAGTTTAAATATGGTGGAATCATCAGTCCCGATAATAATTATCGCGTTGATATTCTTATGACTGGCCTTTTCCATAAAAACTTTCACATCGGCGTGCTGTTCTTCTAAACCACAGCAGCTGACCCACACGTTGTGCCGCGAGCAGGCTTCAGCGATCCCTTTCGTCACTTCCAGATAAAAAATATCCCCGCGTCCCTGAAAGGTTCTTTCCGGCGCAAAAACAGCGATACCGTTAATTAGTAGTCTTCCGCTCGCCATTGACTCCAGCACCCCTAATTCTCGCGCGGTGCGAACGATCGCCTCTCTGGCTTTATCGCTGGTATAAGACTTGCCGCTTAATACCCGCGAAACCGTGCTGACGGAATAGCCCGTCAGGGCCGCAATTTCCTCCATTTTCAACCTGCCCGGCATAGTGTGACCTCGCTCTCATTCAGTTTTTGCAAATATTTGCAGAAACAGTCCGTTGATTTTAAAACGGAATTTCAGAAAGCCTGGAGATTACTTAATCACCTTGCGAGTATTCTCACAAAAACACATTGTCGCTGCGGCTCCCCTTTCCTATTTTCCGGTCATCACTCATTTCAACTGAAATTAAGGTGTGACATGGAAAAGGTACGTTTTGGCATTATTGGAATAGGGAATATCGGTACGGTCCATGCGCGTTATTTACTGGCGGGTACGGTCAGCGACGCCTGCCTGGCGGCGGTTTGCGATAATGCACCGGAAAAGCACCCCGCTATCCGCCAGCTGGTCGGCACCCTCCCCTTATTCAGCGACGCGCAGGAGATGCTCCAGAGCGGGCTTATCGACGCGGTGATTGTCGCCACGCCGCACTACGAGCATCCGCGCCTGTCGATGCTGGCGATGCGCAGCGGCATCCATACCCTGTGTGAAAAACCAGCGGGCGTGTATACGGCGCAGGTGCAGGAGATGAACGCCTGCGCCCAGGCGTGCGACGTGGTGTTCGGCATCATGTACAACCAGCGCCCGAATCCGCTCTACCAGAAGGTGAAAGATCTTATCGACAGCGGCGAGCTGGGTGAGATCCGCCGCTCCAACTGGATCATCACCAACTGGTATCGCTCGCAGAGCTACTACAACTCCGGCGGCTGGCGCGCCACCTGGAAAGGAGAAGGCGGCGGCGTACTGCTCAACCAGGACCCGCATCAGCTCGATCTCTGGCAGTGGCTGGTCGGCATGCCGGTCCGCCTGCGCGCGTTCTGCCAGTTCGGCAAGCATCGTCAAATCGAAGTGGAAGACGAGGTCACCGCCTACGCCGAGTACGCCAGCGGTGCGACGGGCGTGTTTATCACCACCGTGGCGGAAACGCCGGGCACCAACCGGCTGGAAATCGTCGGCGATCGCGGCAAGGTGGTCGTCGAAGAGGGCAAGCTGCGCTACTGGCGGCTGCGTGAATCAGAAACCGCCTTCAACGCCCGCTGGCAAAACGGTTTTGGTGAACCCGAATGCTGGGAAGTCACGCTTCCCGTCGCCCCGGAGTGCAGCGAACACCACGTCATTACCGCCAACTTCTGTGCCGCCATCCTGCGCGGCGAGCCGCTCATTGCGCCGGGTCTGGAAGGGATCCGCGGGTTGACGCTCTCCAACGCCATGCACCTCTCCACCTGGACGGACGACTGGGTCGAGCTGCCGCTCAACGAGAAACAGTATCTGCGCCTGCTTCAACAGCGCATCAGCACCTCAGTGGCTAAAGAGACAGCCAGCGTCACGCTGGATGCCTCCGGCACCTGGTAACTCCGGAGAAGAATCGATGCTAAATGTCGCTATTGTGGGAACAGGGAATATCTCGCATAACCATATTCAGGGCTATTTGCAGTTTGGCCAGCGCTGCCGGATCGTCGCGCTGGTGGATATCTACCCGGAAAAAGCCCACGAGAAAAAAACGCGCTACGGCCTGACGGAAGCCCGCGTGTATGACAGCCACCAGCAGATGCTGGCCTCAGAGCCGGATATCGACATCGTCGACGTCTGCACGCCGCCCTACGTCCACGCAGAGATCGGCATTGATGCCCTAAACGCGGGGTGTCACGTACTGTGCGAAAAACCGATGGCCGCCTCGCTGGAGGAGTGCGACGCGATGATCGCCGCACAAAAGGCCAGCGGCAAAACGCTCGCCATCATTGCGCAGAACCGCTTTACCGATGCCTTCTGGCGTCTGAAAGCCGCGCTCGACTCCGGCCTCGCGGGAAAAGTCTGCCACGCGCAGGTGGATTCGTTCTGGTGGCGCGGACACTGCTACTACGACCTGTGGTGGCGCGGCACCTGGGAAAAAGAGGGAGGCGGCTGCACCCTAAACCACGCGGTTCACCACATCGACGCCATTCAGTGGATGCTCGGCTTCCCGTCCGAGGTAGTGGCGATGATGACCAACGTGGCGCACGATAACGCCGAAGTTGAAGACCTCAGCGCCGCGATCTTCAAATACCCCAGCGGCGCGCTCACGCAGCTTACCGCCTCGGTCGTGCACCACGGCGAAGATCAGAAAATTATTATTCAGGGCGATAAGGCGCGCATCTCCGCGCCGTGGCAGGCCTTTGCCAGCGTCAGCGCCGATAACGGCTTCCCGCAGGAAACCCACGACCAGCAGCGAGAAGCGCAGCTTAACGCCGTTTTTCAGGAGACGCCGAAGCTCGAGTGGACGCTGCACACCGGGCAGATCGATGACCTGCTTTATGCCATCGAGCACGGCACGGCACCGTTAGTGGATGGCCTGCAGGGCAAACGCTCGCTTGAGCTGATTACCGCGATCTATAAATCCGCCATTACCCGCAGCGTGGTCTCGCTGCCGATTCAGCGCGATGACCCGTTTTACCGCACCGGCGGGACCAACGCCCTCGCCCCCCGTTTTTATGAAAAATCCGCAAGCGTCGCCAACTTCAGCGAAGTGGGTGCGATTCCCCTTGGCAAAGATCTGGATTAAGGAGTGACACCATGAACAAGAATGACGGAATGAACTACGCCCCGGTGGGCAAACCGCAGCCGGTTGTCCGCGAGGGTGAATTCATCTTCGCCGCCGCCGCGCTCGACCACGGCCATATCTACGGGATGAGTAACGGCCTGATAGAAGCCGGGGCCACCCTGAAATGGGTGTACGACCCCGATCCGGCCAAAGTGGATAAATTTATCCAGCAGTACCCGCAGGCAAAAGTGGCGGAGTCGCTGGAGGCGATCCTCAACGACGACGAGGTGCGGCTGGTTGCGGGTGCGGCCATCCCCTCCGAGCGCTGCGCGCTGGGGCTAAAAGCCATGGCCGCAGGCAAGGACTACTTCACCGATAAAGCGCCGCTCACCACCCTTGAACAGCTGGCCGATGCCAAAGCGATGGTGGAAAAAACCGGGCGGAAATACGCGGTGTACTACAGCGAACGCCTGCACGTCGAGAGCGCGGTGTTTGCCGGACAGCTGGTGCAGCAGGGGGCGATCGGTCGCGTGGTGCAAACCCTGGGAACCGGCCCGCACCGGGAAGGCACGGGCCGCCCGGACTGGTTCTACGATCGTCGCTACTTCGGCGGCATTCTGTGCGATATCGGCAGCCACCAGATCGAGCAATTTCTGTTTTACACGGGCAACAGCGAGGCATGCGTGGTCGCCAGCCAGGCACGCAATTTCAACCATCCGCAGCATCCGGCATTTGAAGATTTCGGCGACGCGACGCTCAGAGGCGAAAACGGCGCCAGCGGCTATTTCCGCTGCGACTGGTTCACCCCGGACGGGCTCTCAACCTGGGGCGACGGCCGCCTGACGCTGCTCGGCACCGAGGGCTATATCGAAATCCGCAAATATGTCGATCTCACCCGCGGCGAACAGGACGTGGTTTATCTCGTCAATAAGGAGGGGGAATTCCGTTATCCGGTCGCCGGGCAGGTCGGGTTCCCGTTCTTTGGCGAACTGATCCTCGACTGTCTGCACCGTACCGAAAACGCCATGACGCAGGCGCACGCCTTCAAAGCGGCGGAGCTCTGCGTGAAGGCTCAGATGCTGGCGAACGCGACGGAATAACGGGAGGCGATAATGACGATCCTGAACACGGCGGTTATCGGTGCCGGAGCAATTCACGGCTGCCACGTGAACGCGTTGCGCCAGATGCCCAACGTTGCGCTGCGCGCGATGGTAGACATCGATACCGTCAAAGGGCTGAAGCTGGCGATGGGCTATGAGTGTCGCTTTTATCAGGATTACCGGGAAATGCTGCTGGATGAGGCCATCGACGTGGTCCATATCTGCACCCCGCATTTCGAGCATAAAACCATGATCCTGGCGGCGCTCGCCGCCGGGAAGCATGTTTTCTGCGAAAAACCGGTGGGGATGAACGGCAGCGAGCTCGAGGAAATCACCCGCGCCGCAGAGCAGGCGCCGGGGCTGCTGGGCGTGTGCTACCAGAACCGGCTTAACCCCACCAGCCTGGGTATTCTCCAGGCGTTGGACGACGGCGAGCTGGGGAAAATGCTCAGCATCAAAGCGGTGCTGACGTGGTCACGCTCGGGCGCGTACTACACCGAAAGCCCGTGGCGCGGGCGGCTGGCAACGGAAGGCGGCAGCCTGCTGATCAACCAGGCCATCCATACCCTCGACCTGATGCAGTGGTTCGCCGGCGGCGCGACGCGGGTGAAAGGCGTGGTGGATCGCGGCCAGTTGGCGGACGTGACCGAGGGAGAAGACAGCGCGATGGCGACGCTGCATTTTGCCAACGGCGCGCGCGGCCTGTTTTATGCCAGCAACTGCAATACCGCGGACTCCCCCCTCTGGCTCGAAATCCACTGCGAACGGGGCTCGCTGCTGCTCAGTGACAACGTGCTCTGGCGCATCACTCCCGGCAAGCGCCTCAGGCTAGCCAGCGATAACTCCCCTGACGGCTCGGTCAAAAGCTACTGGGGGCTGGGGCATGAGCAGGCGATCCGCCGTTTTTATCATGCCATTTCTCATCCCGGAAACGGGAATTACACCGATATCCGCGAAGCCGGAAAATCACTCACCCTAGTGGAGGCTATTTATCGCTCATCTCAGTTAAGACAATGGATAGAACTCAATAAGTAGAACGTAATGTGTCGTCCAGATTTGAATAAAAATACGACCTGAAAAACAGGTTAATCATTACCCTACACTGGATATTATTATGGTCAAACCTACTGAACGTAGAGTAGGTTACGGCGTGGCGCTTGGCTACGGCGTAACCGATCTGTTTGGCGGAGGGGCTTTCGCCATTATCGGCACCTGGCTGCTCTTTTTTTACACCACCTATTGCGGGCTCTCGGTTATTGAAGCAGGCTCTATATTCGCCATTGCCCGCGTGATTGATGCGTTATTAAGCCCGATTATGGGCTATATCACCGATAATTTCGGCGATACCTGGCTCGGGTGTAAATTTGGCCGTCGCCGCTTCTTTTTATTACTCAGTTCGCCGCTCATGTTTTTGTATGCCCTGCTGTGGCTGACGGACATGGGCTACTGGTATTACCTGGGGACCTATCTCTCTATTGAGCTGCTGTCGGCAATGGTGCTGGTGCCCTGGGAGACGCTGGCGGCGGAGATGACAAACCGCTATGAAGAGCGTAGCCGCCTCTCCGGCGTGCGTATGATCTGCTCTCAGCTGGGCGGTTTTCTTGCGGTTTCCGTTCCCGGCGTGATTATGCAGTTCACGGGGAAAGATAATCCGTTTACCTATACCCTTACCGGGCTGATATTTTCCTGCGTGTTCTGCATCGCGGTATTTATTACCTGGTACACCACCTGGGAAGCAAAGGATGTGCATCAAGAGTCCGATTTTAAGGTGGACAACCAGCGCAGCAGCGGGATACTCAATCACCTGAAATATCTGGTGCTGGATCTCTTTTCCTCCTTCCGCATTCGCGCGTTTCGCCTGCATATCATTATTTACATCTTTTCGTTCACGGCGATGGACGTATTCGGCTCGGTCTTTACCTATTACGTCGTGTATTGCCTGAGCCAGGATGCCTCGGCGGTTTCCGGCTGGCTGAGTATTGCCGCCTTTGCCTCAGTACCGGGTACCTATGGATTTATGCTGCTATTGAACCGTCTGAATATGACGCCGTCTGCCGCCCTGCGGCTCGCGTACGGCTGTATCCTCCTGGTGCTGGCGTTCCTGTTTACGGTCTACCTGACCAAAACGCAGGTGCCGACGCTGCTGTTCTCGGCGGTCTTTATCCTGTTAGGCGCCGCCCGCGCGGGCCTCTATTATATTCCGTGGAACATTTACAGCTTCATTCCGGATATCGATGAGATGGTGACGCAGCAGCGCCGCGAAGGCATTTTTGCCGGCGTGATGGTCCTGACCCGTAAGAGCACCGTGGCGATTGCCATCATGATCATTGGCCTGGTGCTGCAGGAGTCCGGCTTTGTGAAGGGCAGCGGCGCACAGCCTGAAAGCGCGCTGGGGGCGATTATCGGCCTGATGATCTTCGCGACGGCAGCGCTGCTGGCGGTCAGCTTCTTCACCACCTACAGGTTCAAGCTCACCCGCGAGACGCACAAGCTGCTTCTGAAGGAAATTGCACGCCGCAAGCTGGGCGGTGATTACCGCGACTGCGACGCCAGGACCCGCGTGGTGATTAAGCAGTTAACGGGTTATGAGTATGACCAGGTGTGGGGAGGAAGCGCCTCACGACGCGCGGAGGGGAACGCCCGCTTATCCGCCGCGAAATAGCGCCCTGTACCGGACAGCGCCACGCTGTCCGGTCTTTTTTATGCCAAAATGTGACCTCTGGCAGATTTACATCTCTTTACGCTATACTACCCGCTGAAATAATCGGCTCAACGCTACGAGCTGACGTTCAATGTGTTTTCACACAAATGGTATCAACTCCCCTTCTGAGGATCTGGCGATAAGCCGGATAAACTATGTTAAACAGTATTTTAGTAATACTTTGTCTGATTGCCGTCAGTGCATTTTTCTCGATATCTGAGATCTCGCTGGCCGCGTCCCGTAAAATCAAACTGAAGCTGCTTGCCGATGAAGGCAACATCAATGCTACCCGCATCCTGAAAATGCAGGAAAACCCCGGCATGTTCTTCACCGTGGTGCAGATTGGCCTTAACGCGGTCGCCATTCTTGGCGGTATCGTGGGCGATGCGGCGTTTTCCCCGGCGTTTTATAGCCTCTTTGTTAAGTACATGTCCGTTGAGCTGGCCGAACAGCTGAGCTTTATCCTCTCCTTCTCGCTGGTAACCGGCCTGTTCATTCTCTTTGCAGACCTGACCCCGAAACGCATCGGTATGATTGCGCCAGAAGCTGTGGCTTTGCGTATCATCAACCCGATGCGCTTCTGTCTGTACGTGTTTCGTCCGCTGGTGTGGTTCTTCAACGGCCTGGCGAACGTCATTTTCCGCATCTTTAAGCTGCCGATGGTGCGTAAAGACGACATCACCTCTGACGACATTTATGCGGTCGTGGAAGCCGGCGCGCTGGCCGGGGTGCTGCGCAAGCAGGAACACGAGCTGATTGAGAACGTATTCGAACTGGAATCCCGTACCGTGCCGTCTTCCATGACCGGCCGTGAGAACATTATCTGGTTCGATTTACATGAAGATGAGCAGAGCCTGAAGAACAAAGTGGCGCAGCATCCGCACTCCAAGTTCCTGGTCTGTAATGAGGATATCGACCACATCATCGGTTACGTCGACTCCAAAGACCTGCTGAACCGCGTGCTGGCAAACCAGAGCCTGGCGCTCAACAGCGGCGTGCAGATCCGCAATACCCTGATTGTGCCGGACACCCTGACGCTCTCAGAAGCGCTGGAAAGTTTCAAAACCGCCGGGGAAGACTTCGCGGTTATCATGAACGAATACGCGCTGGTGGTGGGTATTATCACCCTGAACGACGTGATGACCACGCTGATGGGCGACCTGGTTGGCCAGGGGCTGGAAGAGCAGATTGTTCAGCGTGACGAAAATTCATGGCTGATTGATGGCGGCACACCGATTGAAGACGTGATGCGCGTGCTGGATATCGACGAGTTCCCGCAGTCCGGCAACTACGAGACCATCGGCGGCTTTATGATGTTTATGCTGCGTAAAATCCCGAAACGTACCGACTCGGTGAAGTTCTCCGGCTACAAGTTTGAGGTGGTGGATATTGATAACTACCGCATCGACCAGCTGCTGGTGACGCGCATCGACAACAAACCGACCGTACTGGTGCCGAGACTGCCGGACGCGGAAGAGAAGGTTTCGGCGTAAACTCCCTGCCCCACATACATCAACGGCTCCCATTGGGAGCCGTCTTTTTATCTACTACTACTGCATAGCACGTTGGTTAAGCCATCTCAGTTTGCAGACGCATAACCTGACGGTTGACTTCGGACATCACAGACAGGTGCTGTTTGTCCTTCACTTTTGGGACAAGGATCTTGCCCTTATCAAACTCAAAAGCGCCAACATCCTTGATATACAACCGTCCACGGAACAGGATCTTCACGTACTTCGCCACCTGAAGCGGGTTGTAGCGTTGGAAAATTTTCATTCTTGTATCTCCTGCGAATCATACGCTCTTGCGGTGCCACAATCGGCCCGACTGTCCTGAGCGCAAATTTTAATGCCCAATGACTATAGACCAGAACAACGATGTAACCCAGTATGCATAAGTTTATTTACCGTTTGATTACAATTATTCAGAATAATCTTTGCAAAGCGTGACTGAGAGCAGTATAAGCCGTCGTTTTTTCATGGATATGTGCGTTCACCCGCAAACTGGCATCGGGATTGCGGGAAAACCCCATTGATCGCACTTATGATTAAAAGCGCAAGACCAAGTGGTCGGATCACCTGCAAACAATAAGGAAACGCCATGACCCTACGTAATATCCTTGCAGCAGCCTGCCTGCTGCTGCCCCTGTGGGCTTCCGCTCACAGCATTGAAAAAGGACAACGTGTACCGCCAGTCGGCATTGCTGACCGGGGAGAATTGATTCTCGACAATGATAAGTTTAGCTACAAACCCTGGAATAGCGCGCAGCTCGCGGGCAAAGTGAGAGTTGTACAACATATTGCCGGTCGTACATCCGCAAAAGAGAAAAATGCCAATCTGGTGGAAGCGATCAAGGCCGCAAAATTCCCTCACGACCGCTACCAGACCACCACGATCGTGAATACCGACGACGCTATTCCAGGCTCCGGGATGTTTGTGCGCTCAAGCCTTGAGAGCAATAAAAAGCTCTATCCGTGGTCGCAGTTTATCGTCGACAGCAACGGCGTAACCCGTAAGGCCTGGCAGCTTGAGGAAGAGAGCTCCGCGATTGTCGTGCTGGATAAAGAGGGCCGCGTACAGTGGGCGAAAGACGGCGCGTTAACCCAGGAAGAGGTGCAGCAGGTTGTCGACCTGCTGCATAAGCTGCTGGCTCAATAAATAGAGACGCGGAAGCCGGGGTTGAGGAAGGATTCGCGCGGGGTATAGTCCAGCGGCTTGCCCTGCCAGTCATGAACGTGCGCCCCGGCGGCCGCGGCAACGGCATGACCTGCCGCGGTATCCCAGACGTTGGTTGGCCCAAAGCGAGGATATAGCTGCGCATGGCCTTCTGCCACCAGGCAGAATTTCAGCGATGAGCCAATCGACGTGGTCTGGTGTTCACCCAGCTGCTGCAGGTACTCCTGCAGCTCGCTGTCGCCGTGCGAGCGGCTAATCACCACCAGCGGTGGACGCGCATCGCGCACCTGGATCTGCTTGCGCACGCCGCACTCTTCCTTCCACGCCTTCCCTTCGGCGGCGCTGTACATCACCTTCATTACCGGCGCGTAGACCACGCCCAGCACCGCTTTGCCCTTCTCAATCAGGGCGATATTGACGGTGAATTCACCGTTGCGCTTGATGAACTCTTTTGTCCCGTCGAGCGGATCGACCAGCCAGTAGCGCTGCCAGTGCTGGCGTTCATCCCAGCTTTGCGGCGCTTCTTCTGACAGAACGGGGATGTCCGGCGTTAAGGCCTGTAACCCTTTCAGGATCACCTTATGCGCCGCAATATCCGCCGCCGTGACCGGAGAGTCGTCGGCTTTGCTGACCACCTCCATAGGTTTACTACCGTCATACACCTGCATGATGGCATCTCCCGCATCCCGTGCGAGCTGACAAATTTTATCTAGCATTTTCCACCTCTTTGTTAACGCAGTGAGGTTAACTCTTTGTTTTAGTTATATCGTAATGTGAACAATTCCGCTATCTGTGAAGCAATTCCGGTTTCAGGTTACTTTTTTCTGTCAGGATTCACATTTCTGTAAGCAACACGCTATAGATACATACTCTTTTGTGGTCTGCATCGAAAAAAGGACTCCTCTGATGATTAAGTTTAGTGCAACGCTTCTGGCGACGCTGATTGCAGCAAGCGTACAGGCGGCGACGGTAGATCTGCGTATTCTGGAAACGACCGATCTGCACAGCAACATGATGGACTTCGATTACTACAAAGATACCCCAACGGAAAAATTCGGACTGGTACGCACGGCAAGTTTGATCGATGCGGCGCGTGGCGAAGTGAAAAACAGCGTGCTGGTCGACAATGGCGATCTCATTCAGGGCAGTCCGCTCGGGGATTACATGGCGACCAGGGGCCTGAAAAAAGGCGAGGTTCATCCGGTATATAAGGCGATGAACACCCTGGACTATACCGTCGGCAACCTCGGCAACCATGAATTCAACTACGGTCTGAAATACCTGCATGACGCGCTGGCCGGTGCGAAATTCCCGTACGTTAACGCCAATATCATCGACGTTAAGACCCAAAAGCCGCTCTTTACCCCTTACCTGATTAAAGAGACAAACGTCGTCGACAAGGACGGCAAAAAACAGACGCTGAAAATCGGCTATATCGGTTTTGTTCCACCGCAGATCATGACGTGGGATAAGGCCAACCTCGACGGTAAAGTGACCGTTAACGACATCACCGAAACCGCGCGCAAATACGTGCCGGAAATGCGCGAAAAAGGAGCCGATCTGGTGGTCGTTGTCGCCCACTCGGGTCTCTCCGCCGATCCGTACCAGGCCATGGCAGAAAACTCCGTTTACTACCTGAGTGAAGTCCCGGGCGTCGACGCGATCCTGTTCGGCCACGCCCACGCGGTCTTCCCGGGCAAAGATTTCGCCAGCATCAAAGGCGCGGACATTGAGAAAGGGACGCTCAACGGCGTGCCGTCGGTGATGCCGGGCATGTGGGGCGACCACCTGGGCGTGGTGGATCTGGTGCTGAATAACGACAGCGGCAGCTGGAAGGTGACGCAGTCAAAAGCAGAGGCACGCCCGATTTACGACGCTGCGGCTAAAAAATCTCTGGCGGCTGAAGATAAAAAGCTGGTCGACGTGCTGAAGCACGATCACGACGCCACGCGCGAATTTGTCAGCAAGCCGATCGGCAAATCCGCCGACAACATGTACAGCTTCCTGGCGCTGGTTCAGGACGACCCGACCGTTCAGGTCGTCAACATGGCGCAGAAAGCCTATGCCGAACACTTTGTGCAGGGCGATCCGGATCTGGCAAAACTGCCGGTCCTGTCAGCCGCTGCGCCATTCAAGGTGGGTGGGCGTAAGAATGACCCGGCAAGCTATGTTGAAGTCGAAAAGGGTCAGCTGACCTTCCGTAACGCCGCCGATCTCTACCTCTACCCGAACACGCTGGTGGTGGTAAAAGCGACGGGCCAGGAGGTAAAAGAGTGGCTGGAGTGCTCTGCCGGACAGTTTAACCAGATTGACCCGCACAGCGGTAAGCCGCAGTCGCTGATTAACTGGGACGGCTTCCGTACCTATAACTTCGACGTGATCGACGGCGTGAACTACCAGATTGACGTCACCCAGCCGGCGAAATATGACGGCGAGTGTCAGGCGATTAACCCGCAGGCGGAGCGCATCAAAAACCTGACCTTCAACGGCAAGGCGATTGACCCGAATGCCACCTTCCTGGTGGTGACCAATAACTACCGCGCCTACGGCGGTAAGTTTGCCGGTACGGGAGATAGCCACATCGCCTTTGCCTCGCCGGACGAGAACCGCTCGGTGCTGGCGGCGTGGATCAGCGCGGAGTCGAAAAAGGCGGGCGAAATCCATCCGGCAGTGGATAACAACTGGCGTCTCGCGCCGATCCACAGCGATACGAAACTGGATATTCGCTTCGAAACGTCACCGTCCGATAAAGCTGCCGCGTTCATTAAGGACAAGGCGCAGTATCCGATGAAGCAGGTCGCAACGGATGATATCGGGTTCGCGATTTATCAGGTGGATTTGAGCAGGTAAAAGCAAAACGGCAACGCACGTTGCCGTTTTTAGTGTTTGTTCCCTCTCCCTGTGGGAGAGGGTCAGGGTGAGGGCATCAGGCCGCACATACCCGGCTTTTACGCTGCACGATCGTCCCTGTTCGCCATCACCTTCGGCGTGTTCACCTCAATCCAGTCCGCCAGCGCAGCGACCTTCTCGCTCACCTCAACGCCCAGCGGCGTCAGGCTATACTCTACGTGCGGCGGCACCACCGGATACGACACGCGATCGACAAACCCGTCCAGCTCCAGCGCCTGGAGTGACTGGGACAGCATTTTTTCGCTCACCCCGCCCATTTTACGGCGCAGATCGCTAAAGCGATGCGTTCCCTGGCGCAGGGCCAGCAGAATCAGAACACCCCAGCGGCTGGTCACGTGTTTGAGTACCTCGCGTGAAGGGCACTGCTCCGCGAAAAGATTGCCATCGCGCATTTGTTCGCTGAGCGTTGGTATCGTTGTTTTCATACTTACCTTTTTGTACGTACTTACTAAAAGTTAGCTATGGTGCTAGTGTGCCACAACACCAGACAAACACGAAGGAGATTCATCATGATCGCGATTACCGGCGCTACCGGCCAGCTTGGCCATCTCGTTATTGAACAGCTGTTGAAAACCGTACCGGCCAACCAGATTGTGGCCATCGTACGTAACCCGGCGAAAGCGCAGGCCTTAAGCCAGCAGGGAATTGTGGTTCGTCAGGCGGACTATACGGATGAAGCCGCATTCACCGCCGCGCTGAGCGGCGTTGATAAGCTGCTGCTGATCTCTTCCAGCGAAGTCGGCCAGCGCGCAACCCAGCACCAGAACGTGATTAACGCCGCCAAAACGGCAGGCGTGAAATTTATCGCCTACACCAGCCTGCTGCATGCGGACAAATCACCGCTGGGTCTGCACGTTGAACACGTTGCCACTGAAAAAGCGCTGGCGGCGTCCGGCATTCCTTATGCCCTGCTGCGCAATGGCTGGTATACCGAAAACTACCTGGCGAGCGCGCCGCCTGCGCTGGAACACGGCGTGTTTATTGGTGCGGCAGGCGACGGCAAAATTGCCGCTGCGACCCGTGCTGACTATGCCGCGGCGGCAGCCAAAGTGATCGCTGAAGAAGGCCATGCAGGCAAGGTCTATGAACTGGCGGGCGACCACGGCTGGACGCTGAGCGAACTGGCGGCTGAACTCAGCAAGCAGAGCGGGAAGCCGGTAACCTATCAGAACCTCAGTGAAGCGGATTTTGCCGCCGCGCTGAAAAGCGTCGGCCTGCCTGCCGGGCTGGCAGATATGCTGGCGGACTCCGATGTGGGCGCGTCCAAAGGGGGACTTTTTGACGATAGCCATACGCTGAGCAAACTGATTGGGCGCGCGACTACGCCGCTGGCGCAGAGCATTAAAGCCATTCTGTAACGGTGTCACCGTTCTTTCCTGCGGCCGGGTGATTTCCCTTACCCGGCCCGCACTTATATGGCATTCTGTTCCCCCGACAGATACCGATACCCCGCTATGTTTACTGCGATAAACACAGATTCAGCGCCCCCTTTTATTCACTCCGTTGAGATGGGTAACGTCGACCCTTTTCCCGCACTGCGCTACTGCCTGGTCTCATTCACCGCGCGTGATTACCATGACGGACTCTTTGATAACTGGGGCATCCCCTTTCCCGGTCAGCTCGATAGCGCCGTGGTCAAACGCAGGGCGGAGTATCTTGCGGCACGTTACGCCGCGCAGCGGGTGCTGAAATCCTGGGGCTGTGACGCTACGCCGGGCAGCGCGCCGGACCGTTCTCCGGTGTGGCCTTCCGGCTGGCGGGGAAGCCTGTCACATTCTCAGGAATGGGCGCTGGCGGTCGTTGCCCCAGAGGCGTCGGGCCTGACGCCGGGCGTCGACATTGAGTTTTTGGCACCCGAGACGATCCAGCGGACAGCGCACCTGTTTACCACACCGCAGGAGCGGGAGTGCCTTGCCGCCAGCCCGTTCGACGAAGCCAGCGCGCTATTGATGACCTTTTCCGCGAAGGAGAGTCTCTATAAAGCGCTCTATCCTGACGTTGGCCGCGTCCTCGATTTTGACGCGGCCCGCGTGTGCCACATCGCGCCTGAACAGCAGAGGATCGTCCTGGAGCTGACCCGGACGCTTTCCCCCCAACGCGTACAGGGCAGCCGGATCCAGGGCTATTATCAGCTCTCAGGCGACAGGGTTATCACGATCATTGCCTGACGCCAGCAAGGGGGCCAGATAGGTCATCACCATGTCGATCCCCTCCCCCGGACGGCGCAGCGGATTATGCCCCTGACCGTGGGTCTCTGCCAGCCTCGCGCCGGGCCAGGCGTTGACCAGGCATTCAGCTTCCACCCGCAATACAATGTCATCGCTGCTGTCGTGAATAACAAGGGCGGGCTGATCGACCTGCTGCAGCCCCTCATAGGCGTTAAAGCGCTGCCATACCGCCTCGCCAATGCCAAAGTACCCTTCAATATACCGGCGCAGCCTCTGCTGCTGGCGTCCCGGGAGATTCAGGATCGCGGCATATTTGGTGACCAGCCCGCTAAAGTGCGTCGGTGCCCCTACGATAACCAGCGCGCGGGTCCGCAATCCCACCTTTACCGCATTAATGACGGATAAACCGCCAAAAGAGTGCGCCACAATCGCGTCAAAACCACCTTCCTGCTGCGCCAGCTGTTCAATGATTTCAATGAACTCGACGATGCTACTCTGGCGTCCTGCCGCGTCGCCATGCGCGGGAGCGTCAAACCCGATGACCTGAAAGCCCTTTTCGACCAGCGTCTTGATCAGCCTGCCAAAGTGGGAAGCCCTCGACTCCCAGCCGTGGGCTAATAGCACGGTGGGTCCCGCGCTGCCCCAGCGGTACACCACCGCATGTTTACCATTACTCAGAGGGAGGGACTCAATGCGGCTCGCCAGCGCCGTTATCTCTTTATCGCTTGCACGCGTCGGCACCCGGCGCGGCGTAAAAAAACGATTGCCCAGCCAGTCGGCGGTCACCCCCGGCACAACCCGATCCATCAGGCGGATACCGGCCTTCACGCATGAAAACATCGGAGAGCGCAGGTAGGCGGGTCCACGATACTGCTGGTAGGCTTGCTCAATCAGTCGATCAAATTGCTCACTCATGGGACTCTCCAGAAACACAGGGAACAGTGGACTGAACCGCGGATGATTCAGACTGGCGGATCAAGGCACGCTCTGCGTCACTGGCAACGTGTTCGTCCCAGTACGCGAGTTTTGCTTCCATTCGCTTAAACCACAGTGGCGGTATCAGCGCGTAAAAAATATGGGCAACATATCCTTTTTCTATTCCCACCGCGTAGCTGTGCGCCTGCAAATTCCAGTATTCACGACGCGGATGGGTGTGATGATCGGAGTGGCGCGTCAGGTTCAACAGACCGGCCGACGAGGCCCGGTTATTGCAATCCCAGCTGTGTCGTGGCTCCACGCGCGTTCCGGGAAGGCGGACCAGACCGTAGTGCTGGATGTAATTCACCGTTTCAAACAGGAATTTAGACACCAGCATGGTCACCAGACACGCCAGCGCGCCCCTGACGCCCGCCGCCGTGAAGCAGACCGCCACGATCAGCAGGCTCATCAGCACTCCGCGCATCACCCGATTCGCCAGCATGGCGCCGCGCCGGTTCTGCTGCGACAGCCGCTGCGCTTCCACCTGCCAGGATTCAACATACTGCGACAGAGAAGAACGGATAAAGAAGCGATACACAGTCTCTCCACGACGCGCCGTCGCGCCGTCCGCCGGGGTCGCCACGTTAGGATGATGCGAATAGACGTGTGAAATCGAAAACTGCGCATCGCCGACCAGCGCCAGAAGCCAGCGCCCGACCACCATCGCCGTCAGACTGTGGGTTTTGTGGATAAGCTCATGGGCCACCACGGTATTGGTGCTCATGGTATAGCCGGTGGATGCCGCCGCAAGCAGCAGCTCCGGCAGGGCAAGGTTATGCAGCGCCATGACGTTGTGACCCGTCAGAGCGGAAAGCCATGCGCCAAACCCGAGCAGATCGCCCGGAGCGGCCTGCCAGATAAGGGTGAACAACGCCAGCAGCGCGGCCGGGAGCTGTAAATACGGGATGATCTCCAGCAGCGCCGGAAGCCGGTAGTGGCGATCGGCGGTGTCGTGCGCGGTTGCGTTATCGAAAAGGACATAGCTCAGCGTCACGCAGAGCATGGAAACGACGATCCACACGCCGCCGAGCAGGGTGGTTAGCGCGGTTAGCGGTAAAAAAACGCAGGGGACAAGGGCAAATCTCAGGTAACTCAACATACGGGCTCCTTATTGTTATGACTGTTTTTTGCACCGACCGGCGGGGAGAAGCAGTCCATTTCAAGCAGGTGGCTCATCACCCCTCCGGCAAGCAGCCTTTGCCGGCACGCCTGCGCCAGCGCTGGATTGCCGCAAATCACGACGCGCCATTCGGCTACCGCCGTCCGGCGGGGATAGAGGGCACGCCAGTCGTCCAGCCAGCAGGTAATACGGCCTGCCAGCTCCTGCTCCTGAACCTCGCGCTCCCGGGATAACGCGTGCAGAAAGTGAAAACCGGGATAGTGCTGACGCAGACGCTGCAGCTCAGGCAGGTCGAATGTGTCCTGTCGCCTGCGAACCGCGTGGATCAGCATGACCTCGCGGTGGGGATGACGCGCCAGCGCGGCGCGGACCAGACCCAGCGTCGTTCCCAGCCCCGATCCACTGGCGATGGCCAGCAGCGGACCGTTATCGTCATCCTGCTGGCCGAACTGCCCCTGGCAGTCTGAGAGCCACACCTTCCGGCCAGCCCCCCGCTCATCACACAGCAGCGGGGATAGCCGCCCCTCTTCACGGCGAGTGATATCCAGAACAATCTCTCGCCCGCGGCTCGGCCAGCTGACGGAGAAGCTCCGGATATCCTTATCCTTTTCGAGACCGACCTGAACGTATTGTCCTGGCTGAAAGGGCAGCGCCTGCTCCGCCAGCAGCGTCACGCGCCATACCGTTGATGAGAGCGCGACAGCCTGCTTAATTTGCGCAGACGTCCAGGGCGTGAACGCCGCGGCCAGCGCTACATCCGATTCCGGCAGACACTGGCATGCCAGCACGTGGCCAGCGGCAATCTCCTCCTGGCTGAGCAAATAGCTCAGGTCGACAAGCGAACGCACCTTGCCGCTCGTTACCCGGCAAAGACAGGATTTACACGAGCCGACCTGGCAGTTATACGGCAGGGAAACACCGGCGTTGAGCGCGCTTTCGAGGAGCGTATGGCCGGACGTCAGGGAGAATACCCGTCCCTCAAGCGTCCCCTGAAAATGACCGCGTCGGGAAAACCATCTCTTCAGCATTTTATTGCTCCCCGCACAGCAGCAGCCCGTCGTCAAAGACGCTGCCCATCATCACCTTTCCGCCCGCTGGCGCGGCGACGCTGACCGCCGCCAGCGCCTCGCCGTGGCTCTGATAGAGCATACTGGCCTGAGCGATCTCCCCCTGTGCGCCGGTTGTCAGCCGCCACACCATGGACGGTGAACGCGCCTGTGCATCTTTCTGATAGGCGGCCAGCTTCAGAAGCTGCGGGTGCGCCGCCACCAGCATTCCCTGCCCGTCCGGCAGGATATTGTCGACGCCATGCAGACCGCTGAAGCGCCCCAGCAGGACGGGCGCAGCCTCGCTCGGCTGCCACGCCCAGCTGCTCACCGCTCCGCGGGTGGTTTCCGCCACGTACAGACGCCCCCGCGCTCGGCTGTAGTAAATGCCGTTCGCAAAATGCAGGCCATCAATCAGGGTATGCAGCCCCGCCTCGTCTGCCAGCAGAACGCTGGACAGCGGCAGCCGCAGATAGTCCTCCACGCGTCCCGCGAAGCCCTTCCACCGGTGGTCCCGCGTCAGCAGCCAGCGGGTTTTATCAATGACGCTGATATCATTGATGTTGTTTCCGACCGCGCGCGACAGGGCGGGCTGATACTCGAGACGCATCTGCGCGCGATTAAAGCGAAACACATCAATGCTGTCCTCCTGCGGGCGGTGGTTCACCACGTAGACCCACGTCTCGCCCTCCTGTTGCCAGACATCGATGCCGTGCGGGAAGAAGGCATCCGGATAGTCGCCAGCCAACCGCTGCGGCTTGTCGCCGCCGTTGAGGTAATACAGCGCCCCGGGCGCGCTGCCGTGTCGGTTGAGGCTACTGGCTATCGCCCCGCCGTCCGATAAGGGAGCGATATCCTCCGCGCCCTCAATGCCCGTTATTTTTTGGCACTGTTCCCCGCCGCTCTCCTGCACTCGATAAAACAGTCCGGCATCGATCAGCAGGTTAACGGCGAACGCCAGCACGGCGCCCGCGAGGACGATAATCGTCAGCTTTTTCATGATGCGGCCAGCGCCTCCGACGACGAGAATAATGCTTCGGCAGCCTCTTCTCCCTGCTCGGCCAGCACGGTTATCGCCTTCAGGAAATGCTCCAGCAACGCGCGGGCACGTTCCTCGGTGAAATAGCGCATCTGGTAATCCAGCTCGACGGACAGCCCCTCTTTCGTCTCGAGAATGTTAACCATCAGCGGGAATTCGACGGCGCCGATCGGGAGCAGCGACAGGCTGGCCTCCCACTGCCGCATTTCTGCCAGCGGAGCATGCGGCTCGACGTTAAAGGTCGCCAGCAGCGGAAGCGGCGCATCCTGACCGTGGAAGCAGCGTGACGGCATTGCGGGCTCGCCGCGCTGCGCGAGGATACCGTCATGGATTGCCCTGGCGACCCCGGACACCGACGCGCAAACAGCGCTGTCGATACACAGCGGCAACAGCCTGACGCACTGGCCGACAAGCGCGTCGCCCTGCCCGAAATCCCGCCCGGCATCCGGCACGCCGACCGGTACCGGAGCGTGGCCGAACGCCTTCTCCAGGGTCAGGGTAAAGAGCGCATTCAGCATCGCGAATCGTGTCACCCGCAGCTCGGCGGAGGCTTTGCGCAGCTGCCCGGTCAGGCCCGGATACGACAGGCGCTGTACCAGCCGCTGCCCCTGATACGTCCGGGAGGGTGCCAGCACGGTAAGAGCGTCTGGCGTTGCCCGGCGCGCAGGAAGCGCCGCAAGACGCGCAGATAGCTCCGCCTCGCTGACGATGTTCTGCGCACGGATGACCTGCAGATAGCTTGCCGCAGCCGCCAGCTCAGGACGTTTACCCGACGCCAGGGCATCGTAAAGATGCAGCAGCTCGCGCAGCATCACCATAAACGACCAGCCGTCCGCCACCGAATGATGTGCCGAGATGGCGAGCGTGGTTTTCCCCTCATGGCGGACCAGCAGCAGGCGAGCCAGCGGCGCGGCGGTAAGATCAAAAGGACGCGCGGCAAAATCAGCGAGACAGGCGGCAGGCGCAGCGTATTCCTCGCAGACGTCGACGGTGGGTGCCAGGGCCACCTGAAGTTCGCCCGCGTCAGTGAACTGCATACGCAGCGCGTCATGGCGCTCGCACAGCAGCTGCCAGGCGGCGCGCATGATGTCGCTGTCTACATTGCGCGGCGTTTCAATGACGCCGCCGATCGTCCCGGCCAACAGGCCGCTTTCATCCTGCGCGGCCAGCTGCAGAAAACGCTGCTGGCTGTCTGCAGCAGCATAACGCGTGTCGGGGCGCAATCCCGCCTCCCCAAAGAAGCCGTCCACGCTCATGGCGTTAACGCTCTCTTTCACTGCCGCAATAAACCGATCGATATCCTCGTCCGCGTGTGCAACAGAGACAAAACAGTTACGCCCTTCCCAGATGAAAATGCCGCGCAGCATCAGGTGGTGGAAGAGGATGTCGTAGTTGCCGTTGAATTTGAAACGGAACAGGCTGCCGGCAGAGACGATCTCAATCGGCGTACCGGTTGCAGAGAACCAGGTATTGAGCGACATCGTCAGACGCGCGGTTTTTTGGTTGATGTCGTCATAGAGCGCCGGATGGGCTTTGATGTACTCCAGCACGGCTTTGCTTGCCGCCATGGTCAGCGGATGCTTGGAGAACGTACCGGCAAAGAAGATCAGTTCAGCCTGCGGCCAGGAGTCATCGCCATACTGCCAGAATCCGCCGTCGATACTGTCCATAAAGCGGGCCGAGCCTGCAATCACGCCGATCGGCATACCGCCGCCGACAATCTTTCCGTAGGAGGCGATATCCGCCTGAACGCCGTAATACGCCTGCGCGCCGCCGGCCGCCAGACGAAAACCGGTGATCACTTCGTCAAACATCAGCGCAATGTTGTGGGCTGTCGTCAGGTCACGCAGGGCATGCAGATAGTCGCGCGGCTGATGATCGGGATAACGGCTCTGCACCGGCTCAACGATCACCACCGCCAGCTCGGCGGCATAGCGGGCGATAAGCGCCAGGCTCTCTTCGCTGCCGTAGTCGAGCACCAGCAGGTCGTCCACCAGCGATGGCGGGGTGCCTGCGGCAATCGGCGTGGCGCGCTCGGGGGTTTCGCCCCCCTGCTGTCGCCCAAGAATGCCGTCAAACACGCCATGATACGAGCCGCTAAACAGCGCGACTTTATTTTTCCCCGTCACGGCGCGCGCCAGGCGCACGGCGCTCATTACCGCTTCAGAGCCGGAGTTACAAAATGCCACGCGCTGCTGGCCGGTCAGCTCGCTGACAAGCGTTGCCACCTCGCCCGCCAGCGCGCTTTGCGGCCCAATCTGCATGCCCTGTGCCAGCTGGTCGGCTACCGCCTGCTGTACACAGTCCGGGGCATGGCCCAGCAGGTTAGCGCCAAACCCCATCGTAAAATCAATATACTCGTTGCCATCGACATCCCAGATGCGCGATCCCTGAGAGCGTTCCCCCACTAAGGGGTAAAGCATCTCTTTGGTGGATAAACGAAAGCCCGCAGAGGCCCGGTTATCCGCCAGCACGGCGCGGTATTGCTGGGCATTGCGTTTCGACCCGCCCGTTTTATCGACAAACCGCTGCGTGAGTTGCGCCAGATGCTGGTCTCGCTCGGCGCCCAGGGAGACCTTTTTCGTCTCTTTTTTAAACCAGCTGTTGTGCGCGCTGGCCTTCACCGGTGCGGCCGGGGTCGCGACAGGCGCAGGCGCGATAACGTCCGGCGTCGCGGGTGCGGCTGGTATCGGAAGAGTTTGCGCCGTGCCGTTGAGCAGCGTGAGCTGCTGGGACATAAGCTCCAGCTGGCGGGCAATCAGATCCTGAACCGTATCAGGCACCGGCCTGCTGGCGCCCTGCTGTGCCACGGCCGGCGGTGCCGCCTGGCCGGTGGTTTCCGGGGGGCTGAGCGGAGCCGCCGCCGCTGGCTGCGCGTGCTCCACCACATAACCGATCACCGCATCCAGCGTATTGAGCTCTTCAAACAGCGCCCGCACCGGGATGGCCACGCCGTAGCGGTCTTTAATGGTATTGATGGCATCCAGCAGCACCAGCGAGTCCGCCCCCATCTCCAGGAAGGGCAGAGAGTCGTCAAGCGCGGCGGGATCCACCTCAAGAAAACCGGCAATTATCGCTTTTATTTCAGCGGCTAAATGGTGTTGATTTGACATAGCGTCCTCTTTTGCAGATGGGGTCTGCGCTGGCGTCTCACCCGCCAGCCAGTAACGTTTGCGGCAGAACTGGATTGCGGGCAGGGCTAGCGCCTCCCGCGTGGTCGCGTGGTATATCCCGCTCCAGTTGATGTCGTGCCCTTGCTGCCACAGCGTACCCAGCAGCGTCAGCAGTGATTTGTACTCATGTCGCCGATCGCCTGCGGCCAGCACCCGGTGACGGCGGTCGGTTGCGGTCACAAATTTGCCCAGCGAACCGTCCGCGCTCAGATCGATAAAGGTGAACTCCCCCTGCGCAAGCACGTTTTGCACGCCCTGAAGGAAACTCACGGGCTGGCGAATTTGCCGGGTCCAGTAGTCGGCGTCGGTTCGGCCGCACGCCTCGCCGTTCAGGTTGCTGTAAAACGGGATCGTCCCGCGGGTGAAGGTGACGTTGTTGACCAGCCACTCGCGCCAGGCACCGAGGATCGGATCCATCATCGAGGAGTGAAATGCGCTGGCGGTTTTAATTTTTCTGGCGTGACCACCCTGAGAAGAAATGGCCTGAAGGCAGGCGTCAATCGCCGTCTGGCTGCCTGCTATGGTGGTCAGCGTCGGCGTATTGAATGCGGCAATATCAATGTCGCCCGCCCAGGGCGAAATCATCTGACGGACGTCGGCTTCGCCGCTGAAGACGACCGCCATCGCCCCTTCCTGCGTCAGGGCTGACATCAGCAGCGCGCGCTGATGAACCATTGCCAGCCCGTCGTCCAGCGAGAGATAGCCGGCGATAACCGCCGCGCAGTACTCCCCCAGGCTGTGGCCCATCACGGCTGCTGGACGCGGGCCGAACTGCATCACGCTCTGAGCAAGCGCGTAGCTACAGGCAAATAAGGAGAGCTGACACGTTCTGGCGCAGCGCTGCCAGCTATCGTCTCGGGCAAACAACGCCTGCGTGATATCAATCTGATAGCGCTGCTGGATGGTCGTCGCCAGCGCGTCAAACTGGGTGCGATAGTGCGGCAGATGGTGATACAGCTCTGCACCCATGCCGATTTGCTGGGTGCCCTGCCCCGGGAAGAGCCAGACCTGGGGCTGGGCTTTACCCGCCTTGCAGGCCGTGAGCTGCGCAAGGCTTTCTGCCAGCTGGGTGCGATCCGCGCCATACGCCACGCCGCGATAGCGGGCCGCGTCGTAGCGGGTGTTCACCAGCCGACACCAGGTGGCGATATCGCTCTCCCGGCATGCAGATAACCCTTTTTTGACCTCCTCCCGCTGAAGGGCAAACGCCCCTTCATCATGTGAACCGATCAGAAGCAGGCCGTGGGGCGCAGCGGGCTCCTGGCGTTTTTCCACCGCTGGCGCGCTGCGCAAAATCACGTGACCGTTAGTACCGCCGAAGCCAAAGCTGCTTACGCCCGCGTAGCGTGCTTCGCCATCGGCATGCCATGAGGCAGGCTGCGCGCCACTCACCTCAACATGACGGCTAATCGCCGCAATATGCGGGTTTTTATGCTGGAAATTGAGGTGAGGAACGAACTGCCGGTAGTGCAACATCAGAGACGCTTTCACCACGCCCAGCACGCCCGCCGCCGCCTCGAGGTGGCCAACGTTGGTTTTGATCGAGCCCACCTGGACAGGCGCGGTTTTTTTCCGATCCGCAAACACCGCTTCCAGCGCCTGATATTCAATCAGATCGCCAAGCGCCGTTCCCGTACCGTGCGCTTCGATATAGTCAATCTTATCGCTATCCACCCCGGCGTCCGCCATCGCCTGTCGGATGACCGCCTGCTGCGATGGGCCATTTGGCGCGGTAATGCCGTTGCTGCGGCCGTCCTGATTGACGGCGCTCGCCACCAGCGTGGCATAAACCCGATCGCCATCCGCCAGCGCCTGGGTCAGCGGCTTGAGCACCACGACGCCACACCCTTCGCCGCGGACATAACCATCCGCACGGGCGTCAAAGGTTTTACACCGGCCGTCGGGGGCCAGCATCTGTGCTTCGGTGAAGACTTTTTGCAAATGCGGCGTCAGCGCCAGATTAACGCCACCGGCAATGGCCAGGGCGCAACGTCCGCTCCGCAGGCTCTGCATTGCCCCCTCAATCGCCACCAGCGAGGAAGAACAGGCCGTGTCGACGGCGACGCTTGGCCCTTTTAAATCATAAAGATAAGAAATTCGGTTGGCCGCGATACTGTGCGCGTTGCCTAAGCCGCTATAGGCCGAGACGTTATCGCCGCAGGCCAGCGCGTAGTCGCTGGCGCTGATCCCAACAAAGACCGCCGTATCGCTACCGCGCAGGGATGACGCCTTAAGACCAGCATCGGTTAGCGCCTGTTGAACGGTTTCTAGCAGCAGACGATGCTGCGGATCGATATAGACGGCTTCACGGGGAGAGATGCCGAAGTAGCCTGCGTCGAACGCGTCGACCTCGTCAAAGAAACTGCCTTTACGGTTAAAACCGTCAAGGGACGAGGTACGCCAGCGGTGCGCCGGGATCTCGCCGGTTGTGCTGTGGCCCTGCAGCAGCAGCGACCACAGCGCCTCCACGCCGCTATGCCCCGGCAGCTCCACGCCGATGCCGATCACCGCAATGGCGCTCTCTGCAACGGCGGAGCTGACCGGCCGGGCCGCAGCGGGTTGTCCCAGCGCGGCCGCCAGCTGATTGATGGTGGGATAGTCATAAATCAGCGCCGGAGAGAGCTCGCGGCCCAGCCGCTGTTCAAGCTCGCCAATAACGCCCACCGCCTGCAGAGAGCTCATGCCAAAGCGGGTAAACGCGTCATCCCACTGGGATTCGCCGATCGTCGTATTCATCGCGCTGCTGATTATCCCGGCAATCAGCGCCGCCAGCGCGGGTGGGGTTTCCCCCTCGGTTACGGCGGGTTTAGACGCGGCCTGGCGGCTGCGCCACGCCACGTCCAGGGTCCCCTGCTGATACATCACTTTTGCGCGGGTGCGCTGTAATTTCCCGCTGGTGGTGCGGGGGATTGCCCTTCGTTCGACAAGGAGCAGTTCATCCAGCGTAATGCCGTGACGCTCCGCTACCGCCGCGGCAATGCGCGGGGCAAGCGCCGCCATATCAAGATCATTTTTATGACGCGTCATCAGCTCAAGCAGCGCAACCGGGCGTTCAGCTTCGCTGGCAAACACGCAAACCGTCGCTTCCGCCAGCGCGGGATCGGCCTGACGGATCGTCTCTTCTATATCCGTCGGATAGTGGTTCTGACCGTTGATAATCAGCAGCTCTTTGAGCCGTCCGGTGACGTACAAATGACCGGACTGGAGAAAACCCATATCGCCGCTGCGCAGCCACGGGTGCGGATGGCCAGCCAGAGACGCCTGGAAGGTTTCGCGCGTGGCGGCGTCATTGTCCCAGTAACCAGCGGCAACGCTCGGACCACGCAGCCATATTTCTCCGCTCTCACCGTCAGCAAGCGGCTGATGGTGGTCAGGATCGACGATACGCACCTCGGTATCAGTCAGAGCCTGCCCGCAGCTCACCGCACCGGCCTCGTCGGAAACGCGGAGCCCCTGTCCTTTGTCCATTCCGGTGACGATGAGCGTGGTTTCCGCCATGCCGTAGCAGGGCAGGAACGCGCCGGGCCGAAACCCTGCGGGCGCAAAGTGTTCGCTAAACTGCTGGAGCGTGGCGGGCCGAATCGGCTCTGCGCCGCAAAAGGCCACATCCCAGCGCGAAAGATCCAATGCCTCAACCTGCTCTCGGCCAATCTTGCGCACGCACAGCTCGTAGGCGAAATTAGGGCCGCCGGAGGTCGTCGCCTGATAGTCGGAAATCTGTTTGAGCCAGTTAAGCGGGTTTTTCATTAGCATCATGGGCGACATCACACGACAGGGGAAGGCGCCAAACACGGGCTGCAGCAGCCCGCCAATAAGCCCCATATCATGAAAGTGCGGCAGCCAGATCGTGCCCCGGCTTTCGCTGTGGTGGCCGAAAAAGCGGTGAATGGCATGCGAGTTAGCCCACAGGTTGCCATGGGTCACCATCACGCCTTTCGGAGAGCCCGTCGAGCCCGAGGTGTACTGTAAAAAAGCCAGATCGTTTTCTGCTACCGAAACCGGGTGAAATGCCCCGGAGAACGTGCGCTCAAGATGATGCAGACGATAGCCCGCAGGTAGCGCAGCTGTGTCTGGTTTGTCGAAGGTAAAAATAAGCGGGGATAACGGAAGCGATAGCTGGCCTAGCGTTTCTGCTCCCTTTGCTGTCGTAACAATACATTCCGTTTGCGCATTACGTAATACTCCGGCAAAACGCTCCCACGCGCTTCCTGACGATTTTGCGGGCATCGGGACGGGAACCGCCACCCTGCCGGCATAAAGACATCCAAAAAAAGCGCCAATAAAATCTTCGCCATCCGGATAAAGCAATATTACCCGGTCGCCCCGCTGCCCGTATTGCATTAATGCTTGTGCAAGCGACGCGGCGCGCTGGTGTAACTGGTCATAGCTTTGGCTGTGAATATCTCTGGCGCTGCGGACGAATTCAAATGCCGTCTGAGTAGTCTGTTGAACAGCAAGTTCGGGCAAAAGCTGGTTGAAGGAATGATATCCCCTGTTAAACAACTGATGAGACGGCATCATAATTCGCTCTATATTTTCAAATGTAATGAGGGTGAAAAGATTATTTTCCGGCGCGGCCAGCCAGCAGATCGTTACAGAAGTCGTTCCAGACCTTCAGCCAGAGATCGACGCGCTGTTCCATCTCGGCATAGCGGTCTTCTGTCAGCGCCTGGCAGAACAGGATCCATGCATCTTCGGAGTGGCCATCTTCAATGGACTCTCCCGTTTCGCTTTCTACATGGATGCTGTGATAGCCCTTCGTGACATCAATATCCGTCGCTTTATCAACGCCTTTGGCCCACGGCGTGGCGAAGTCATGGAAGACGGTCTCGGCCACGGCCAGCAACCCCACCAGCTGGGTATAGTCGCCATAGGCATTCTCAAACGTTGCGCGGCAGGCCAGGGAGCTGGACATCGGCAGCCAGGATTTCACCTCGTGCTCTGTCATCCCCAGTTGCTGGATGGTCGTAAAGAACTGGACGTAGTGCGCCAGCGCGGGCTGGCCGTTGTAATTGCCCTCGGCATCTTCGCCTGGGTGGAAGCCCAGCTCATCCAGCAGGTTGATTTGCAGCAGAAAACGGGCCGCCATTTTCGCCTGCGCGCCCAGCGGAGCTTCCAGCTGCTTCGCCGCGCTTAACGCTTCAATAACGGCATCGGTAAAGACTTGCGCAAAAGCGTGATAAAACTCCAGATGGAATACGCGCATCTGTTGAAGATCGACTTCACCGCTGTTCATTTTTGATAATATAGGGCTGCGCATCAGCGGATGGGATTCAATCCGGTCAATAAGCCTGTTGGCAAATGCGCGGTTTTCTGTATAAACGTGCTTATCTACGGTCGCGACAATAGCGTCCCGACCCAGCTGGCGGGTATTCAGTAACGTTTTCATTTTTATATCTCAGGTAGGTGATAGTTTACAGGGCTGAAACCCTGCCAATTGCCATTACGACTAACGCATACATTCCACAGCTAAACGGTATAACCTGCACATATTTAAATGGCAGATAAAAACACGATGCAATCAGGAGAACCGGAATACCAACCGAAAGTATCATCATGCAAATAACGGCATAATATTTATAGGTATAAGACACGGCGAGGTCATCAATACACATGCCATAGAGCATGGATATTAACGGCAGCATAATAAAGGCAATATGTGCCAGCCTTAACATTCTGCGGTTTAAATCGGTATAGTTTTCATGTCCTTTGGGGGCGCGAAACGGTCCCTTAAAAGCATACATCCCCATTAATCCGCCCATCATTATGCCGACAACAATACCGCTCCAGCCAAAGGCAATCAGTATTGCACTGAGATTAGCCACTCTCTTTCTCCTGTTTAGTGGTGCACAAAGGTAAGGCGCCTGAGAAAATACAAGCACCTTTATTTATTAATAATAAAATCAGATATAACGATTAAAAGTCCGGGTATTCTTTATCCGTCGCGTACGTTATCGGTTTTTCAAATCCGGGAATGGTGATGCCATTCCTATCAATCTTAATATCTTCCTCATTTATCCCCTGCTGTCCGAACAGATAAATGACATTGAGTTCCCCCTGCGAAGCCGCCTCGTCGTACGCGTTAGCCTGACGTCGCACCTGGCGGTTACGCTGCTGATATTCCGCAAACACCGCGTCGCCATAGCGTTTGCGCAACCATTGATGGGTAAGCTTTGGCGAGTAAACCACCCCCGTGGCATTATTACCGCCAAAGCCTTTTGAATTTATAAAGGCGATTTGTCCCTGGCCTTCCTCTAATTTGCAGTCCTGAAGAGGAATGGTTAAGCGTGCGTTGTTCACCTGCGGCGCGATGTGCGACACGCTTTTAATTCCCGGCAAAATACCGTAGCGGAAGACGCCGAGGCAGCCGATCAGCTGGTCGCCGCTGGCGGGCCCCAGGGAGTGGCCGAGATACGATTTCACCGCCGTCACCGGCCAGTCGCGAATCGAAAAGGCTTGCGCAACGCGGTCAAAAATATCCGCCTCGGAGACGCAATTCTTCGGCGTGCTTGAACCGTGCGCCTGAATAAACGATCCCTTCTGCACCGTCTCCATCCCGGCCATCGATACCGCAGAGGCTACGGCTTTCGCCATGGTGATGTAGTTCCCCGGCCCCGGTGACGCGATAGAACGCTTAAAGCCGTCAGCGTTGATGAAGACATTTCCCACCGAACCGTGGATCTCTGCGCCAAGCTGCAGCGCCAGCTCGTCGTCCATTAACACGACATACTGGCTGGATTCCGCGATCACAAAACCGCAGCTGTTGCCAAACGGGCGGCTGCTGTTGCGCCAGTCGGCCGTTTCCTTTTCATCAATATGCTTAAGCTTACTCTCCGTTGCCAGAGCGCCCATGGCATCGAATCCTTCAATCACTTCTGAGGTGACCGGCGCTTCGGCGCTGCCAATGACGGCTACGCGAATGCGCCCCGCTTTGATATCTTCAACTGCCGCATTCAGGTTATACAGAAACGTGGCGCATGCCCCCAGCGTGGCGCTGGTGTGGCCGACGCTACCCAGCACATACGCATTGAGGAAATCGGCGCACATGCTGTTCAGCCCCAGCGGACACTGCTTGGCGCTGACGCGATGGCCTTTCAGGCGCGACTGCAGCATCCCGCCAAAGCCATAATCGTCGAGCTGCCCCATGATATTGCCCGAATAGACGCCGAGCTGATCCGGCGTGATATTTGCCTGCACCTCTCGCCACGGGATCCCCAGGGCGTTGATGGCGTCTGACGCCCCGACAATCGCCATTTGTAACGCCCGCGGATGGAACTGCGAGTTGTAGTGGTCGCCCGGGCGGAATCCCTGCGGCAACAGCCCGGCAGCCTGCACCTCCGTGCGCAGCAACGCCTCAATTTTACAGTCCATCTCTCCCTGAACGGTGATACGAACACGCTGATCCGCTAATTCTTCAACGTGCCATCCCGCCGGTAAGGGGTGAGGTAATTGTCTGGCAGATATATTAAAACTGAACCCTTCTTCGCCTGAAACCATATTCAATTTTGCATGGCTGGCGATAGCATCGACATCAAAATAGTCGCGCGTGATTTTTCTGATAAGGGTCCCCTCAAGCGCCTCGTCTTTTATCCTCGCGGCGGCCTGAGCAGGTGTAAATCTTTTACCGGAAATGTCGCAATACCCGCCCTCATCATATTTCAGTACGCCCATCAGGATGGCTAACGATAATAACGTCTCCTGCCTTTCCTCTTCCGATAATGACTCAATTATCATTCGACGAAATGCATGATGTGAAGAACTACGACCAGCTGGACCATAGCCGCCAAAAGCCGTTATTACGGGTAATTTCACCATAATTCATCCTGTAGTGGTCGTGGATTTATTTTGTTAAGTAAGTGCGATAATTTCAGATATTAGTTTACAAATTACCAACAAAAGCTAATATGAAAATCCAGCCAAAATGCTGACTTTTTTGGCCAGGACAACGATGAGCTACCAAAAATAATAGTCAAAACAGGTATTAATCAAAAATGACAAATACACAAATAGGATTTGTGTTATGCGAACGCATGCTAAGTTCCGGTCTCAGTCTTCCGATTGAAATGTGGAAAGCCGCAGCCAGTAGCTATTTAGCTGAGCAAAAAACAACATCCCACGCAGACACGCACAAACCGGAGAAGTCACCCTTCAGGCTCTGTCGCCCGGAGAATATTCTGAAGGTGAATACCATTGGCATAAACAGCGAGCCCATCCTGACGCACAGTGGCTTTAGCATTACCGCCGATACCACCCTTGCCGCAGACAGACACTATGACGTTATCTATCTTCCTGCCCTGTGGCGCAATCCTCGCGGAGTGGTCAGGCAACAGCCTGAACTCCTGGAATGGCTGACCGAGCAGGCCGCGCGAGGAACCCGCATCGCCGCCGTCGGAACGGGCTGCTGCTTTCTCGCGGAGTCGGGACTGCTCGACGGGAAACCCGCCACCACCCACTGGCACTACTTCAAACAATTCTCGCGCGACTACCCCACCGTAAAATTACAAACAAAACATTTCCTCACTCAGGCCGATAATATTTACTGCGCCGCAAGCGTTAAGGCCCTGTCAGACCTGACGATCCATTTTATAGAAACGATATACGGGAAACGGGTAGCCACACATACCCAACGGACATTTTTCCATGAAATTCGTAGCCAGTTTGAGCGTCAATGCTACAGTGAAGAAAACAAACCCCATCCGGATGAAGATATTGTTCAAATTCAAATCTGGATAAAAGCCAACTGCGCTTCGGATATATCCATGCAAAGTCTTGCAGATATGGCCGGCATGAGTTTGCGCAACTTTAATCGCCGCTTTAAAAATGCCACCGACATGTCTCCTCTGCAGTATTTATTAACCGCCAGAATTGAATCCGCCATGACAATGCTGCAATCCACCAATTTGTGCATTCAGGAGATCGCGAATGCGGTTGGATATCAGGATATTGCGCACTTTAATCGCCAGTTTAAGCATAAAACAACGGTTTCACCGGGGGATTACCGTAAGACCGTCCGGGCAAAGATGTTTAGTGCATAAACGCCGGTCATCTCTGATAATGAAAAGATGACCACGAGGAGGCTCACCGTGCAAGGCGTACCGGAACAGTTTACTGATGAAAGAGACAGCGCGCGCTTTCGCCATCTGGCGCAGCTGCCGGGCCTGGAGCTTTATCACGCGCATATTTCTGACTACGCCTTTGAGCCTCACACCCATGAAGCCTTCGGGATCGGCACGATTGAAACCGGTGCCGAACGCTTTCGCTATCGCGGTACCCAGCATCTCGCGGCGGAAAAATCCGTCGTCACCATGAACCCGGACGAGATCCATACCGGTGAATCCGCCACCGAAGACGGCTGGCGCTACCGGATGGTCTATATCGAACCCGACCTGCTGGAAGAGGTGACCGGCCTCCGGCACTGGTGGTTTAGCGATGTCACGCGTCATGACCCGCAGCGCTCGCAGCAAATCGGCAGGCTCATTTACGGCCTGTGGCACACGGACGATCCGCTTGCGCAAAAAGGATTGCTGCTGGATTTGATTGAGACCTTCCGGCCGTTTGCCCATCACGCGCCGGTGGTTCTGGAAGGCGCGCACCGCTTCGAACGCGTGCGCGAGTATCTGCACGACAACTATATGCGCGCCCTGACGCTGGACGAGCTGGCCAGCGTCGTTTCGCTCAGCCCGTACCATTTCCAGCGCCAGTTCAAAGCCCATTTTCACGTTACGCCGCACCAGATGCTGATGGCCATTCGCCTCTGGCGCGCTAAAGCGTTCCTCACCCACGGCATGCCCGCGGCAGAGGTCGCCGCAGCAACCGGGCTGACCGACCAGTCGCATTTAACCCGCGCGTTTACCCACCGCTACGGCATTACCCCCGTGCGCTACCAGAAGCAGGTCACCCGGCGCTAATGCGCAATCTCATACAATACGCGCGCATTTTCCCCTCCTACACTGCATACAGCGTAAATACCTGTGGATGGAAAAATGATTAGTGGTGTGTTGTATGCCCTGCTGGCCGGGATGATGTGGGGGCTGATTTTTGTCGGCCCATTAATCGTGCCCGAGTATCCGGCAATACTGCAGTCGACCGGACGTTATCTGGCGCTGGGGCTGATTGCCCTGCCTCTGGCGTGGCTGGGACGCGCGCGCCTGCGTCAGCTCAGCCGTCAGGACTGGAGTACCGCGCTGGCGTTAACGATGATGGGCAATCTTATCTACTACGTTTGCCTCGCGAGCGCCATTCAGCGTACCGGTGCGCCGGTATCTACCATGATTATCGGCACGCTGCCGGTCGTTATCCCCGTCTTTGCGAACCTGCTCTACAGCCACCGCGATGGCAAACTGGCGTGGTCAAAAATGACCCCGGCGCTGGTATGCACCGCCGTGGGGCTGGTATGCGTCAATATTGCCGAGCTGCGTCATGGGCAGGCGGAAGTTGACCTGTGGCGTTACGGCTCTGGCATTGTGCTGGCGTTCATTTCCGTGGCGTGCTGGGCATGGTATGCCCTGCGCAACGCGCGCTGGCTGCGGGAGAACCCGGACAAGCACCCGATGATGTGGGCGACGGCGCAGGCGTTGGTCACGCTGCCCGTCTCGCTGGTGGGGTATGTCGGGGCGTGCATCTGGTTAGGCCATCAACAGCCGGACTTCGCCCAACCCTTCGGGCCAAGACCGTGGGTGTTTATCGGCCTGATGGTGGCGGTTGCGGTGCTGTGCTCATGGGTGGGCGCGCTGTGCTGGAACATTGCCAGCCAGAAGCTGCCGACGGTGATTTTAGGGCCGCTGATTGTCTTCGAAACCCTGGCCGGACTGCTTTATACCTTCCTGATGCGCCAGAGCGTGCCGCCGTTATTCACGGCCTGCGGGATCGCGCTGCTGGTGGTGGGGGTGGTAATGGCGGTAAGAGCGAAGCCGGAGAAACCGAGGGTCGTTCCGGCGTCGGAGGTGTGAGCATTGCCCAGCGGCGCTGCGCTTGCAGGGCCTACAAAACCGTAGGCCCGGTAAGGCGTAGCCGCCACCGGGCAAGCCCTTAAAACGTTTCCCAGTTCCCTTCAGACGCCGCCGCTGCGGGCTGCGCTTTTGGCACATAGGTTTTCACCGGCGCCGCTTTGACCGCCTGGTTGCGGGTGATTTTGAACACCGCCACCGCTTCGTTCAGGCGTGCAGCCTGATCTTCCAGCGCCGCCGCCGCGGCCGCAGACTCCTCTACCAGCGAGGCGTTCTGCTGGGTCACGCGGTCCATCTCGGCTACCGCCTGACCCACCTGATCGATACCGCGGCTCTGCTCGTCAGAGGCCGAGGCAATTTCGCCCATGATGTCGGTGACGCGGGTGACCGCATTGACGATCTCCGCCATCGTCTCCCCGGCTTCGTTAACCAGCTGGGAGCCCGCGTTTACGCGCTCGCCGGAATCATCGATCAGCGCTTTGATCTCTTTCGCCGCCTGGGCGCTGCGCTGTGCGAGAGTGCGGACTTCCCCTGCCACCACCGCAAAACCACGGCCCTGCTCGCCCGCGCGCGCCGCTTCCACCGCCGCGTTCAGCGCCAGAATGTTAGTCTGGAAGGCAATACCGTCGATCACGTTAGTAATTTGCGCGATTTTACTGGAGCTGGTGGCGATTTCGTCCATTGTACGCACCACGCCTTCCACCACGTTACCGCCCTTCTTCGCCGTTGAGGAGGCGTCCAGCGCCAGGCGGGACGCCTGACGCGCATTATCGGCGTTCTGCTTCACGGTAGCCGTCAGCTGCTCCATGCTGGCTGCCGTTTCTTCCAGAGACGCGGCCTGCTGCTCGGTACGGGAAGAGAGATCGTTACTGCCCGCAGAGATTTCGCCTGCACCGGTGTAAATGGTATCTGCGCCTTCACGCACCACGCCCACCGTGTTCGCCAGCGAGGTTTGCATCTCCTGAACGTTGCGCGCCAGGATAGCCATCTCATTTTTACCGTCAGCCTGAATGGGCTGGGTTAAATCCCCTGCCGCAATGGCGCGAATATGGTTAATCACCTCTTCCAGAGGCAGCAGCAGCACGCGGCGCATGGCTACCCAGCTGGAAATAATCACCACAATCACCAGCAGCATGACCGCAGAGAGGATCCACAGGATGTGTTTGTAATCACTTTCATTATCCTGAATGCCTTTATCGGTGAGCGCAGCCTGCGCTTCACGCCATTCACGATATACCGTCTGCATCGCGTTTTGCTTTTGTTCTGCATTCTGCTTGAACATATCTTCCAGATTGCCCTGGCTCAGCAGAACGTTCATTTGGGTCAGCGTTGCAGAGTAAATGCGGTACTGCTCTTCGAGTCGGTTAGCCAGGTTCTCGTCCAGGCCTGGCGTATTCGGCAAGGCATAGTATTTATCGTAATGGACCTGCGCTTCAGTCAGCAGATTTTTCGCCGTCGTCACCAGCTCATTCAGCTGACCGCCGTTAATTTGCGAGGCCATGCTGCTTTGCAGGCGCAACATCCCGCGGTTCAGGGTGACGCGTGCCTGGTTCAGACTGATCCACGCATCGGTAAACTCCGCCACGTTCTGGCTGGAGAGCTGCGACACGGTGAAGTTGTCTTTATCGTTGTTCAGCGCGTTGATAAAGATACCGGCGGAAATCACTTGCATGATGCCGAGCACAAGCAGCACCGAAATCAGAAGGGTAATGACTTTTATACGTTTAAACATGCGTTGCCTTTGTTATATGCAGGTTTGTCTGACGTGGATATATCGGCAGGCGCGGCGGGTTGTTTACTGTTTCTACACCTTTAAAAAGTTTCTAAACCACTTTCCTAAGTCCATTCAGAGAGTTAAATGGGGTATTTTTTTGTGATCTGCATCTCATTTTTTCCCTTCCCTCTAAAGGGTTATAGCGCCGCCTTAAAGATGCATTTAATATGCATCTTATATTATTAATGACGAGGTAACTGCTATGGCCTTTCGCGACCAACCCCTTGGCGAGCTGGCGCTCTCCATTCCTCGCGCTTCTGCGCTGTTCCGTAAATACGATATGGATTACTGCTGCGGCGGTAAGCAAACCCTGGCGCGTGCGGCCTCACGCAAAGAGCTGGACGTTGAGGTGATTGAAGCAGAGCTGGCGCTGCTGGCCGAGCAGCCCGTCGACAAAGACTGGCGAACCGCCCCGCTTGCTGAAATCATCGACCATATCATCGTGCGATACCATGACCGTCACCGTGAACAGCTGCCGGAACTGATCCTGCAGGCGACCAAAGTTGAGCGCGTACATGCCGACAAACCATCCGTACCGCGCGGTCTGGCGAAGTACCTGACCCTGCTGCACGAAGAGCTTTCCAGCCATATGATGAAAGAAGAGCAGATCCTCTTCCCGATGATTAAACAGGGAATGGGAAGCCAGGCGATGGGGCCTATCAGCGTGATGGAAAGCGAGCACGATGACGCGGGTGAACTGCTGGAAGTGATCAAACACACCACCCACAACGTCACGCCGCCGCCAGAAGCGTGCACAACGTGGAAAGCGATGTACAACGGCATTAACGAAACGATCGACGACCTGATGGAACACATCAGTCTTGAGAACAACGTTTTGTTCCCGCGGGCATTAGCTGGGGAATAAAAAAGGCCGCTGCGGCCTGATGCCCTCACCCCGGCCCTCTCCCACGGGGAGAGGGTGCAAAAACTAAAAACGGCAACCGAAGTTGCCGTTTTGCTTTTACCTTACGCCTGCCATACGTTTCTTACCGATAAACACCCAGCCCAGCCCCAGCGCGATAAACCACAGCGGCGTGACGAGGAGTGCCTGCCGGGTATCATCTTCCAGCGTCAGCAGAACCAGCACGAAGACGAAGAACGCCATGCACACCCAGCACATCAGCTTGCCCAGCGGCATCTTGTAGATCGATTTTTCATGCAGGTGTGGACGCTGCTTGCGGTACACCAGGTATGAACAAAGGATGATGGTCCAGACGAACATAAACAGGATCGCAGAGACCGTGGTAATCATGGTGAACGCGCCAATCACGCTTGGGTTCACGTAGAGCATCACCACGCCGCCCAGCAGGCACATGCAGGAGAAGGTCAACCCTTTTGCCGGTACCGCACGCTTAGACAGCTTGGCGAACGCGCTTGGCGCCACGCCCTCCTGTGCCAGACCAAACAGCATACGGCTGGTGGAGAATACGCCGCTGTTGGCAGACGAGGCAGCAGAGGTCAGCACCACGAAGTTAATCAGGCTCGCGGCAGCAGGCAGGCCTACCAGCACGAACAGCTCAACGAACGGGCTCTTGGTTGGCACCACGGAACTCCACGGCGTCACGGACATAATGATGACCAGCGCGAAGACGTAGAACATGATGATACGAACTGGAATAGAATTAATGGCGCGCGGGAGAGACTTCTCGGGATCTTTGGTCTCCGCCGCCGTGGTGCCTACCAGCTCAATCCCCACGAAAGCAAACACCGCAATCTGGAAGCCGGCAAAGAAGCCGCTGATGCCTTTCGGGAACCAGCCGCCGTCATTCCACAGATGGGTAAACGACGCCTGAACGCCCGTTGGCGACTGGAAGTGGGTGAGAACCATCACCAGACCCACAACGATGAGCCCGACAATCGCCACAATCTTGATCATCGCGAACCAGAACTCCATCTCACCGAACATTTTAACGGTGGCGAGGTTCAGGCTCAGCAGCAGGACAATGACCGCCAGCGAGGCGACCCAGTCCGACAGCCCGGGGAACCAGAACTGCGCGTAGGCGGTAATCGCCACGACGTCCGCCATACCGGTGACGACCCAGCAGAACCAGTAGGTCCAGCCGGTGAAATAGCCCGCCCACGGCCCGAGCAGGTCAGAAGCGAAGTCGCTAAAGGATTTGTATTCGAGGTTCGAGAGGAGCAATTCACCCATTGCACGCATCACGAAGAACAGCATAAAGCCGATAATCATATAGACAAATATGATTGACGGTCCGGCGAGACTGATGGTTTTGCCCGACCCCATAAACAGCCCGGTACCGATGGCACCCCCAATCGCAATGAGCTGAATATGACGGTTTGTGAGATTGCGCCGTAGCGACTGTTCGGACGACGCCTCTTCGTCGGCGACGACTTTGACCTGATCTACCATGTGATATTTTCCTGTTTATGCCTGTCTGTGTTGTTAAGGCTCTTCTGGCCTTTAAATACGTCAAAAGATGACGTTCCCTTGTAAGGGCTAATCGATATTAGGTAAGAATCGGCGGGATGAATACTATGATTTAGATATTATGTTAATAATATGTTGAAAGTGAGTGTCATATCACTCATACAGCGCGAAACAGCTCACAAAAATACACGCAACAGTTTCGTTTGCAAGATAAAATGTTGATAGCACCGTAACTATAGGTTTTTACACTATTTTCCTCTCCCCTGCCGGGGAGAGGAAATAAGAAAATTCGGTTACAGAATTTCCAGCAGCTCGACTTCAAAGACCAGGGTGCTGAATGGCGGGATGGACGCGCCAGCGCCGCGCTCGCCGTAGGCCAGGTTATGCGGGATAGTCAGTTCCCATTTGGAACCGACCGGCATCAGGGTCAGCGCTTCGATCCAGCCTGCGATAACGCCATTCACCGGGAATTCAGCCGGTTCGCCGCGCGCCACGGAGCTGTCGAAGACGGTACCGTCAATCAGCTTACCGGTGTAGTGTACGCGAACGTGGTCGGTACGTGCCGGGATTGCGCCGTCGCCCTGATTGATCACGCGGAACTGCAGACCTGACTCGGTGCTGTTCACGCCTTCACGCTCGCGGTTCTCTTCCAGATATTTCACACCTTCGGCGGCCATCTCTTCGAAGCGCGCGCGACGCACGGCGTCAGCACGTTCGTGGATTTCACGCAGCGCACGGTGCACGACGTCAACCGGAACGGCAGGCTGTTTGCCTTCCAGCGCGTCAGCGATACCCGCCACCAGCGCTTCTGGTAACAGACCTTCCAGGCCGGATTCGCTCAGCTGCTGTCCTACCTGCAAGCCGATACCGTAACTTGCCTGCGCTTCGATAGTGTCAAAAGTCGGGGTGGTCATGGGTTTTCCTTCCATCACATTTAAAGTAGCGGGCAGCATATCAGCCATGCCCTTATGGGTAAAACTTTGTCTGAAGTTAAGGTGACAAACCGCGACGAAACAGAAACAATAGAGATAACCAGGATTAATCCCGAACTGATGTCACGGATGTCGGGTTTACTACGCCGTTCAGGCAGTTAGCAAACTATACTTCGGGACACAGGATAAAAAATACGCGGAGCAGGAGGAGTGCCATGCCCGGGCGATTTGAACTGAAACCTACCCTGGCGAAAATCTGGCAGGCGCCGGACAATTTTCGCATCATGGACCCGCTGCCTCCTCTGCATCGCAGAGGGATCATCATTGGCGCGCTGATGGTGATCGTGGGCTTCCTGCTTCCTTCCGGGGGCGATGATGTTGATACCGCACCCGTCACCCGCAATGCCCAACTGGACATTCAGTCGCAGACGCGGCCGCAGCCTGACGCACAGCCTATGCAGACGCAGCTCGTCACCCCGTCTAACGATCCGGGTCAGGTCGCGCCGGTTGAGCCAGAGCCTATTCAGGATGAACAGCCGCAGGATCAAGCCGCCGCCCCGTCTCAGCCTCAGGCGCAACAGCCCACCGGCATTGAGCAACAGTGGCGTTCCTATCGCGTAGAGCCGGGCAAAACTCTGGCGCAGCTGTTCCGCGACCACAACCTGCCGCCGACCGACGTCTATGCCATGGCGAAGGTGGAAGGCGCAGGCAAGCCGCTGAGCAACCTGCAAAATGGTCAGATGGTGCAGATCCGCCAGAACGCCAGCGGCGTGGTGACCGGCCTAACGATCGATACCGGAAATGGTCAGCAGGTGCTGTTTACCCGTCAGACCGACGGCAGTTTTATTCGCGCACGCTAGTTCTGTAGGCCGGGTAAGGCGTAGCCGCCACCCGGCACACTGTTCTCAGGCACTCCGCTTGTTTACCCACCAAATCCCCGAGCAGACCAGCACCAGCGCAATCGCATATTTGATATCCAGAATATTTTCCCCGAGGAAAATGGCGGATAATACTGTGCCTGCCACCGGCACAACGAAGTTAAACGGCGCAATCATACTGACTCGGTTGACTTTCAGCAGCATGCTCCACAGCGCAAAGGCTACGGATGAGAGCAGCGTCAGATATCCCAGCACGGCGATGGCCTTCATACCGTGCACTTCCAGCGTTCCGCCAGTCGCATATCCGCCCCCCACCAACACCAGCCCGCCGATAGCCAGCTGCCAACCGGTCATCACCGTGGGGTCGACGGTCTGGGAGATGCGTTTTCCGTACAGCGTGGCAGCGGAGAGAATAAAAGCAGCCAGCACCACAAACCCGTCACCATTCCAGACAAACTGGAAATCGCTTAACCCGCTGTGGAAGTTCACCAGCATTACCCCTGCAAACCCGAGAATACAGCCCAGCGTTTTGTTATAGCTGAGTTTGTCGTTGTGGTAGATAAAGTGCGCCAACAGAACGCTGAAGAAGGTTCCAGTGGCGTTCATGATTGAACCATTCACCCCCGTCGTGTAGGCCAGGCCTATATAGAAGAAAGTGTACTGAATGGTCGTCTGGGTCAGCCCGAGGATGGTGAGCTGGCCAAACTGCCTGGGCGTAAGCCTGCCAATCGGTTTTCGCTGAGCCAATGCAAACAGCAGCAGCAACACACCGGCAAACAGGAAACGGTATCCGGCAAACACCACTTTCGATGGAATATCATCGGTTGCGATCTGGAAAAGTTCATAACCACTTTTAATGGCCGGGTAGGAGCTACCCCAGAGTAGACAGCAGAGCGTGGCGCAGGCATAGGCCACATTTCGACGAGCAAAGACAGGCGTGGGCAGAGCGGTATCCATGACAAATCTCATAAATAAAATTGCGTTTCAATTTATTGTCAGAGAATGCGACAGGAATAGCTACCATACAAGAAGAAATGATGAATTCTGGTCTCCCAGAAAAGCAAAACGCCGGCACAAGGCCGGCGTTTCAACGTGAGCAGAGTAAAAAATTACTCAGCTACAACGTTAACAACCAGTTTAGCGAACACTTCGCTGTGAACCTGGAAGTCAACTTCGTGCTCACCAGTGGTACGCAGAACGCCGTTCGGCAGACGAACTTCGCTCTTAGCCACTTTAACGCCTGCTGCAGAAACTGCATCAGCGATATCGCGGGTACCGATGGAACCGAACAGTTTACCTTCGTCGCCAGATTTAGACGCGATGGTAACGGTGCCCAGTGCGTTGATTGCTTCAGCGCGAGCATTAGCAGCCGCCAGAACGTCAGCCAGTTTGGCTTCCAGTTCAGCGCGACGTGCTTCGAAAAACTCTACGTTTTTCTTGGTAGCTGGAACAGCTTTACCCTGTGGAACCAGGAAGTTACGTGCGTAACCCGCTTTAACGTTAACCTGATCACCCAGGCTGCCCAGGTTTGCTACTTTATCAAGCAGAATAACTTGCATTACCTTATCCTCTTAAAGTCGTATTAATGGACCGTGCCCGATTACTGATGACGATCAGTGTACGGCAGCAGGGACAGGTAGCGAGCGCGTTTGATAGCGCGAGCCAGCTGACGCTGGTATTTTGCACGAGTACCGGTGATACGGCTTGGGACAATCTTACCGCTTTCGGTGATGTAGTTTTTCAGCGTTGCGATATCTTTATAGTCGATCTCTTGAACGCCTTCCGCGGTGAAACGGCAGAACTTGCGACGACGGAAATAACGTGCCATATGGCTAGTCTCCAGAATCTATCAAATCAATCTGCTCGGCATGCAGAACCATTTTGCTCAGGCCGTTCTTTGCCTTGTGGCAAGAGATGAACCCCTGAACGATTACTGCGCTACCGACCGTTAAACTGTGAGTAATGGCCTGGTTTTCGTGTCCGCTAATAATTACGGGCATTTGGCACCACGCCTGCCGGTGAAACCCGGCTTCCTCTTGCACAGAACGATGCTCAAGCACGAACTGGCAATGCGGAATTCCTGATGGACTGACCTTTCGAAGGGGAGCCCTGCATACGATGCCGGACAACGCCAGACGGTTGGTCATCAGAAATTACTCTTCAGAATCCCCAGCATCAGAATCATCTGCGGTTTCGTTTGCGAAATCATCGCGACGCTCACGGCGCTCGTCTTTCGCTTTAACCATCGGAGATGCTTCGGTAACTGCGTTTTTGGTACGCATAACCATGCTGCGGATAACGGCATCGTTGAAGCGGAAGGTAGTTTCCAGCTCATCGATCACTTCCTGCGGCGCTTCAACGTTCATCAGAACGTAGTGTGCTTTGTGCAGTTTGTTGATCGGGTAAGCCAGCTGACGGCGGCCCCAGTCTTCCAGGCGGTGGATCGTACCTTCTGCACCAGTGATGGCAGCAGTGTAACGCTCGATCATACCCGGAACCTGTTCGCTCTGGTCAGGATGGACCATAAAAACGATTTCGTAATGACGCATCGAATTGCTCCTTACGGATTATTCAGCCTCCTGTCTGGGTCAGCCGAGGCCCGGGGAGGCAAGGAACGTGTTAAAGGTCGGCTGAAAAATTGACGCGTCATAATACTTGCGCGCCCCTGGAAACTCAAGCTGATTGCGCAAATAATTCGCACAAAGCGCGAAGCGGGTCTAAGTGAGTGATTTAAAATTGGTCACACACGGAAGCGCTGTTTTTTTGAACAACTGCATCAGAAATGGTCACGCATCCCCGCCGGATGAGTGATTACACTTTAATCAGAGATCACCTGAATTAAAGAAGGAGCATCCCCCCTCTCGCAGCACGTAGTCGTGGAGCGCATATCATGAAAAAAATCGCATTAGCCATAATGGCGGCGCTTTTGCTCAGTGCAAACGCGATGGCAGCCATCAAGATAGACAGCCGGCAGGCCAGAAACATGGATGATGTGCAAAGCTTGGGCGTAATTTACATCAATCATAATTTCGCCACGGAAAGTGAAGCAGATCAGGCATTAAACGAAGAAACCGATGCGCAGGGCGCAACCTATTACCACGTGATGTTAACCCGTGAGCCCGGCAGCAACGGCAATATGCACGCCAGTGCAGATATTTACCGATAACGCTTTAACGCTAGCACCAGGAAAGCCAACAACGAGAACATAGCCATAGTTGACGTTGCCCCCTGCCCGGGGGCTTTTTTTTTGTGAATGGCTCCGGAATACCACCGGTTACAACTGTTTTTCGGTATTCCGGAGCACTTATTCACTTCTGCCCGTAGTAGGCATTCGGGCCGTGCTTGCGCATGAAATGCTTGTTCATCAGGTAGTCATCAATGCCCTGAAGCTGTGGGTTGATGCCGCGGGCAATCCACGCCATACGTGCCACCTCCTCCATGACGACCGCATTATGGACGGCGTCGTGGGCATCTTTTCCCCAGGAGAACGGACCGTGCTGATAGACCACAATACCCGGCGTATGCAGCGGTTCGCTTTCACCCAACGTTTCGATGATGACCTTACCGGTGTTGAGCTCGTATTCGCCTTCCACTTCAGCCTGCGTTAATGCGCGCGTGCAGGGGATGTCGCCAAAGAAGTAGTCCGCGTGGGTCGTGCCCAGCGCCGGGATGGGCAGCCCCGCCTGTGCCCAGGCCGTCGCGTGCGTGGAGTGGGTATGCACCACGCCGCCAAGCGACGGATAACGCCGGTACAGCGCCAGATGGGTTGCGGTATCTGAAGAGGGACGCCATTTTCCCTCCACGACGTTTCCGTCGAGATCCACCACCACCATATCCTCTGCTTTCATGGTGTCATACGCCACGCCGCTCGGCTTAATCACGATCAGCCCCTGCTCGCGGTCGATCGCGCTCACGTTGCCCCAGGTGAACGTGACCAGACCATAGCGCGGCAGATCCATATTGGCTTCAAAGACCTGCTGTTTAAGCTTAAGCATGTTCAGCCTCCAGCAACCCTGCCCGCGCCATACGTTCCCGCACCCAGTCCCGCGCCTTCGCCACTTCCGCAGCCGGGTCGTCCGACGTCTCGCTCCACATCTCAATCAGGTAAGGCCCGCAATAGCCTGTCTGCCTGAGCGTCTCGAAGCACCGTTCAAAATCCACCACCCCGGTGCCGAACGGTACGTTTTTAAACACGCCAGGACGGGTATCTTTGACGTGCACCGCCACGATATGCCCGACGCCCGCCTGCAGCTCCATCTGTACGTCGTTATCCCATGCAGACAGGTTGCCGATATCGGGATAAAGCTGGAACCACGGGTTATTGAGATAGTGCGCGTAGCCCAGCGCCTTGCTGATGGAGTTCATCAACGGGTAGTCCATGATCTCCATCGCCAGCGTGACCTGCGCGCGGCTTGCCATCTCGACGCTCTCTTTCAGGCCGTCGCGGAAACGACGGCGCGTTTCATCGTTGGCTTCCTGATAGTAAACGTCATAACCCGCCAGCTGGATCACGCGGATACCGACATCCTGCGCAAAGCGAATGGCTTTACGCATGATCTCCAGCCCCTGCGCGCGTACGGCATCGTCTTCGCTGCCGAGCGGAAAACGACGGTGGGCGCTCAGGCACATGGACGGCACGCGCACGCCCGTTTCAGCAACGGCGCTCACCAGCGCCAGGCGCTGTTCGCGGCTCCAGTCGAGGCGAGAGAGACGCTCGTCCGTCTCATCCACGGACATTTCGACAAAATCGAAACCCAGCTGTTTTGCCAGCTGTAGCCGCTCCAGCCAGCACTCCCCCGCAGGGAGTGCCTTTTCATAGATGCCAAGCGGGACCTGTTTTGACAACATACCCGCTCCTTAGCCCCAAAGCTGAGCGATTGAGCGTTTGAACTGACGCGCCGCTTCCACCGGAGACGCCGCATCACGAATGCTACGACCGGCAATAAAGACGTGAATCGGGATACCCTGGAACAGCGGCAGATCCTCCAGCGCCAGGCCGCCGGTGACGGTGACTTTGAAGCCCATATCCGCCAGACGTTTGATAGCGCTGATATCCGCATCGCCCCACGCCACGCCTGCGGCCTGCGCATCACGGCTGCGGTGGTAAACCACCTGCTGAATGCCCGCGTCGCGCCATTCTTGCGCCTGTTCCCAGGTCCAGAAGCCGGTCAGCTCAATCTGCACGTCGCCGTTAAACTCTTTTGCCACGTCCAGCGCGCCTTTCGCGGTGTTGATATCCGCACAGCAGATCACGGTGACCCAGTCGGCGTTGGCTTCGAAGCACATGCGGGAAAGGATTTTGCCTGCATCGGCGATCTTGGCATCCGCCAGCACGATTTTATGCGGATAGAGCGCCTTCAGGTCGCGAACGGCGCGAACGCCTTCGCCCACGCACAGAATGGTACCCACTTCGATGATGTCCACTTCTTCCGCGATCAGGCGGGTGGTTTCGTAAGCGTGGGACAGCGTTTGGTTATCCAGCGCAACCTGCAACATTGGTAATGACATGTTCAATTCCTCTTAGACTGCCGCCGCAGTGGCGTTATCAATTAAATCCAGCACTTCCTGCTCGGTACGGCAGGCGCGTAAACGGTCGAAATTGGCTTCGTCATCAAACAGATTGACGATCTGCATGATGCCCACCTCCTGGTGGGTGTTGGCATCCACGGCGGCCATGGTGATCAGGATGTCGACCGGGTCGTTATCTTCGTGGTTGAACACCAGCGGCGTTTTCAGCGTCACCAGCGCGAAGCCGGTTTTCTTCACGCCCTCTTCAGGGCGCCCGTGCGGCATTGCCAGCCCTGGCGCTATCACAAAGTAAGGGCCGTGCTGCGCGACGCCATCAAGAATGGCCTGGTAGTAACGCGGCTCGACAACGTCAGCCTTAACCAGCAGATCCACGCTCAGCTTCACCGCTTCCTGCCAGGTGCTGGCTTCAGCCTGTAAAAGGATGGATTTATTCTCTGCCAGCGAATCACGTAGTTTCATGGTGGCGTCCTTACTTCACGTCTTGTGGGAAGTGCTCTTTAATCACTTCCAGCAGTTTTGGTCCGAAATCCGCAGGCGACAGCATGTTGCGCACGCCCACCACATATTTATTGCCTGACACGCTAATTTCGCCGGCGATGTGGGTAGAGGCGATGATGATGTCCGCGCCGTTCAGTTCACTTTTGTATTCACCCACCGCGCAGCTGTTCACCGTGTGGTCGATGTTTGACTGGGTTAAAAACTGGTCCACTTTCATCTTCATGATCATGGAGCTGCCTTGCCCATTGCCACACACAGCCAGGATACGTACGGTCATAATCGAAACTCCTTAATGAGCAGACACTTCTGCTGTTTGTTTTTCCGCATCTTCTTCAGCTCGCAGCGAACGGCCAGCGAAGAACATATAAGCCAGAGCAATCAGGATGATGACGGCCATAAAGACCAGCCCGACGGAGGCAAAGCCCTGCATCATCGGCGGGGCCAGAATTGACCAGTCCGCCATGCCCATCCAGGCGCTCATACCGGTGAGCTTGACCGCCCACACGCAACCGAAGATTTCAACCATGCCCATCACCAGGCAGATCTTGAGCGCCGCGCGCCAGCCGCCGAAGTGGTTAGCGAAGACGCCGATGGTGGCGTTGGAGAAGAACATCGGGATAAAGCCAGGAATAATCAGGATTGAGGAGCCGCAGCCGACCAGGATGCCCACCGCAATCAGCTGACCAATGGTGCCCCACATAAAGCCCCAGACCACCGCGTTTGGCGCGAAGCTGTAGATAGCGGCACAGTCAATTGCCAGCACTGCACCGGGGATCAGGCGCTGGGAGATACCGTTGAAGGCTTCCGACAGTTCGGCGACGAACATACGCACGCCCTGCGTGATGATGAAAATGGCCACCGCGAAGGAGAAGCCGGTCTGCAGGATATAGACCGTCCAGTGCGTTTTACCCGCCATCGCCTGAACAACGTCAATGCCGAAGGAGAGCAGAATGGCGCCGAAGAAGATGGTCATCACAATCGCGGTGGAGACGATGTTGTCGTGGAAGATATTCAGCCAGCCCGGCAGCTTAAGGTCTTCAACGCTCTCTTCTTTTTTGCCCAGGTACGGCGCAACTTTATAGGCAATCCAGGAGGCGAACTGCTGCTGGTGGCCGATGGAGAAGCCGCAGCCGTCAGTCACTTCCTGGGTTGGCTTGTACATCATGTTGGAGGTGATACCCCAGTAGAGCGAAACCAGCACCGCGGTGCAGATAATCGTGGTCCACATTGGGTAGCCGAAGATATAGAGAGAAACCGCGATCAGCCCCGCCTGCTGGAACATGATGTGCCCGGTAAGCATGATGGTGCGAATGCCGGTAATACGGCGCAGAAGAACGTAAATGATGTTCAGCGCCAGGGCGAGCAGAACCGCATAACCCACCCAGCTATAGGCATCCCCCATGCGTTCGATGGTCGCCATCATCGAGGCGTAGGTGTCAGAGATCGCACCGTTGATGCCATACACCTCAGACATTTTGGCGACGACCGGCTTAAAGGTGCTGGTCAGAATGCCTGACCCCGCCTGCAGCAGCATGAAACCGATAATGGTTTTGATGGTGCCTTTAATAATCACGCTGACGCTTTTGCGCAGCAGGATATAGCCCAGGCACGTCACGATACCCAGCAGCAGCGGGGCGTTGGTCATTACCTGATTAAAGAACACGGTAAAGACGTTGTAGAGGATCTCCATAACTCTCTCCAGAAATGAGAACACGAGGGGCAATCCCTGTGTGGTTGGTGCCATCACTCTATTAATCACAAATAATCACCACAAGATTGCATTTGATTATTTGTGACGTATCACGCAAATTATTTCCATGGTGTTAGTAATGATTTTCACTACCGTACATGAAAAATGAATTAGTCCTTATAATTCATGCAATTAATGTTTAATACAGGATAGTCTAACAAGGACTAAGTGCAGAGTCCGTGAAGTCGAGCAGATAAAATTCCGCATTTTTACCATTGCAAAGCGCGTCAAATGGTGACAGCATTAATCATAACAAATCATTAAATGATTACATTTGATTAAACCAGGAGTCAAAACGATGAGTAAAGTGAACACCATCACCCGTGAGTCATGGATTCTGAGCACCTTCCCGGAGTGGGGCAGCTGGCTGAATGAAGAGATCGAGCAGGAACAGGTTGCTCCTGGCACGTTTGCAATGTGGTGGCTCGGCTGTACCGGTATCTGGCTGAAATCAGAGGGTGGCGCCAATATCTGCGTCGATTTCTGGTGCGGCACCGGCAAGCAGAGCCACGGCAATCCGCTGATGAAAAAAGGCCATCAGATGCAGCGCATGGCGGGCGTAGAAAAACTGCAGCCGAACCTGCGTACCACACCGTTTGTGCTTGATCCGTTTGCCATTCGCCAGATCGACGCCGTCCTTTCCACTCACGATCACAACGATCATATCGACGTGAACGTGGCGGCAGCGGTAATGCAAAACTGCGCGGACGACGTGCCGTTTATTGGGCCACAGACCTGCGTGGATCTCTGGATTGGCTGGGGCGTGCCGAAAGAGCGCTGCATCGTGATGAAGCCTGGCGACGTGGTGAAAATCAAAGATATTGAAATCCATGCGCTGGATGCCTTTGACCGTACCGCATTGATTACCCTGCCAGCCGACCAGAAAGCCGCTGGCGTACTGCCGGACGGCATGGATGAGCGTGCGGTCAACTACCTGTTTAAAACCCCTGGCGGTTCCCTGTACCACAGCGGCGACTCTCACTACTCCAACTATTACGCGAAGCACGGTAACGAGCACCAGATTGACGTGGCGCTCGGCTCCTACGGCGAGAACCCGCGCGGCATTACCGACAAAATGACCAGCGCCGATATGCTGCGTATGGCGGAAGCGCTGAATACCAAAGTGGTTATTCCGTTCCACCACGATATCTGGTCAAACTTCCAGGCAGATCCGCAGGAAATCCGCGTGCTGTGGGAAATGAAAAAAGACCGCCTGAAGTATGGCTTCAAGCCGTTCATCTGGCAGGTCGGCGGCAAGTTCACCTGGCCGCTGGACAAGGACAATCTGGAATATCACTACCCACGTGGTTTCGATGATTGCTTCACCATTGAGCCAGACCTGCCGTTCAAGTCCTTCCTCTGATAGCGCAGCCAAATCGCCAGACGTGAGGTCTGGCGATGTCATATTTCTTTTAGTAATTTCACGCTATTTCAAATATCATCTTTTCAAATCAATTCTTATCGGAATAGCTCATGACGGAAGCGCAACGGCATCAAATTCTCCTGGAACTCCTGGCGCAAACAGGGTTTATCACCGTCGAGAAAGCGATCGAACGTTTAGGGATCTCCCCGGCAACGGCGCGGCGAGACATTAACAAGCTGGATGAAAGCGGCAAGCTGAAAAAGGTCCGCAACGGCGCGGAAGCCATCAGCCAGCAGCGCCCCCGCTGGACGCCGATGAATATTCATCAGGCGCAAAATCATGATGAAAAAGTACGGATCGCCAGAGCCGCTTCGCAACTGGTGAATCCCGGTGAGAGCGTGGTCATCAACTGCGGCTCCACGGCGTTTCTGCTGGGTCGTGAAATGTGCGGCAAGCCGGTGCAAATCATCACCAACTACTTGCCGCTCGCCAACTATCTCATCGATCAGGAGCATGAGAGCGTGGTGATCATGGGCGGCCAGTACAACAAAAGCCAGTCCATCACCCTTAGCCCTCAGGACAGCGAAAACAGTCTCTATGCCGGGCACTGGATGTTTACCAGCGGCAAAGGCCTGACGGCGGATGGCCTGTATAAAACCGATATGCTGACCGCGATGGCGGAGCAAAACATGCTCAACGTTGTGGGCAAGCTCGTTGTGCTGGTCGACAGCAGCAAAGTGGGCGAGCGCGCAGGGATGTTATTCAGCCGTGCCGAACAAATCGACATGGTGATCACCGGCAAAGGCGCCAACCCTGAGATCCTCCAGAAGCTGGAAGATCAGGGGGTGAAAGTCCTGCGCGTCTAAAGATGCTGGCGGAAAAACGCCACCGTGGCGTCGAGCGCCGTTGGCGTGATGCGGTGGCGGACGCCCGGCTCCCACAGACAGGTCAGATTACCGTCCAGTCCTTCATTCATTAACGCCTGCTGAAGACGGAAGGTTCCCTCGGGCGGGACCACATCATCCGCGTCACCGTGCCACAGCAGCAGCGGGCGATCGGCCACGCGCGGCAAAGCCCGGGTCACTTCCCACTCAGCCAGCGTCGCGGTCATTTCCGTTAAATCCTGAGGGGGAAAAAGCGTCTTCGCCAGCGAAGTAAAGTAGCCCGAGCCCATCAGACAGGCGACAGACTTCACTTCTGGATGATGCGTCATAATCCCCAGCGCCGTCATACCGCCCATCGATGCCCCAGCGACAGCCAGACGATTGTCGGCCACCAGCCCTGCCTCATAAAGCGCATCGCGCAGCCCGGCAAACTCGGTCAGGCTCCCGTGCAGAATCTGCCAGAACTGCCCCAGCCGCGCCTGCTCATTGCCCATAAAGCGTGCGCCGTGGTCTGGTGCATCTGGCATTACCACGCGAAAACCCACCTGCGCCAGCGCTACCGCAAAATAACTGTAAACCAGCTTCGATGAGGTAAACCCGTGATAAAAAACCACAACTGGCAGCGGTTTATCACGTTTACCCGCTGGCATCGCGTGTAAAATTTCATGGTCGCCGAGGTGGCGTATTTCAATTTCAATCATTGTCGACCCTGTGCGAATGTATGATTCATAATGTTGAGAACTGGGTTACGCTTTCACGTCATTTTCATTCGAAATATACGTCCCAGATAACACTTCGGGAACATTCCCCCAAAACTAAATTCACAGACAACTACACTATGGCTATCAGGAAACGAGATATGGTTATGCGCAGGTTTGCTGCTTTATTGCTGGTGTTTCTGCTGAGTGGCTGTAGCGCGCTGCAGGGAACGCCGCAACCCGCTCCACCGGTCGCCGATCATCCACAGGAGATTCGTCGTAATCAGACGGAAGGATTACAACGAATGGGCACCATCTCCGCGCTGGTTCGCGGCTCTCCGGATGACGCAGAATCGGCAATAAAAGCACAGGCCGTCGCCGCCAAAGCAGATTATTACGTCATCATTATGATCGACGAAACCATCATAACGGGACAGTGGTATTCACAGGCCATTTTGTACCGGAAATAATGGTTTTCCTTTGAACGAGATTTACACTGCTTTGCGTCCATAGACATTTTCCTGTCCACAATAAACTCCATGCCCGCGTCAATGGAAGGGAGTTTATTTGCGAAGGATTGCCCGGCGGATACCGGATATATGTGAAATGGAGCTGACGATGAAACGAACTCTTGCTTTGACCTCACTGTTGCTCTCAGCAGGCCTGCTGAGCACCACCGCGCAGTCAGCAGAATTCGCCAGTGCTGATTGCGTGACTGGCCTGAATGAAATTGGCCAGATCTCCGTGAATAATATCTCGGGGAGCCCGCAAGACGTTGAACGTGTCGTGGCATTAAAGGCCGATGAGCAGGGTGCTTCATGGTATCGCATCATCCAGATGCAGGAAGATAACCATATCGATCGCTGGCGGGTACAGGCCATTCTCTACGTGTAATCTCCCTCCTGATAAAAGCCACTTATTTTTAGTGGCTTTTCGTTTTTGCAAATTTTTTATCTTATATAAAACCAATTAAGAACAATAAAATAACATTTTGTTACATTAATTCAGTAAACGTAATCCCCGCTCTGCCGTTGAAGAACCATACCTTTTCAATGATGAGCAATTTATGATCAACGTTTTTCGCCGCGCAGGCCTGGGTGCGAAGCTGTCACTGCTTACGGGCGTCAGTGTCGCCACGCTGTTTCTGCTTTTCACTTTTCTGCTCAGCCAAAAAGCCAGCCAGCAGCTTGAAGCCCTTGCGGTAGAAGATCTGCACAATCAGTCCACCGGCATGGTCGACATGGTGCAGATGTTTAACACCAGCCTGAGTGAAGAGGTTGAGAGCTATACCCGTCTGTTCACCACCTTTTTACCGCAGCCCCTGAACATTGATACTTCCCAAACCCAGACGATTAACGGGCTCAGCGTTCCGCTTCTGAAAGGCGGAGAAACCGGGCTGCATGAAAACAACACGCTTTCGGACGAGTTCCTGAACCGTACGGGAGCCATTTCGACGCTGTTTGTACGAAGCGGTAACGACTTTGTTCGCGTAGCCACTTCCCTGCGCAAAGAGAACGGCGAGCGCGCAATGGGTACCGTTCTGGATAACGCCAGCCCGGCCTTTGCCGCCGTCAGCAAAGGTGAAGTCTACCGCGGCCTGGCGCTGCTGTTTGGCAAACGCTACATCACCCAGTACCAGCCCGTGAAAAACGCCGAAGGACAGGTCATTGCGATCGTCTTTGTCGGGGTGGACATCACCCACTCCTGGAACGTCATGCGTGAGAAAATCCTCAACCGCCGGCTGGGCGAGAGCGGTCACTTCTTTGTGCTGGATCGCAGCAACGGAAAAACGCGCGGGCAATACCTGTTCCACGCCAGCGAAGAGGGAAAACTGCCGAAGTGGGACGGCGCGACGCAGCAGCAGCTTCTGAGTGATAAACCCGGCACGCTGGAGCGCGTAAGCGACGACGGCCGCACGCTGAAAATGGCCTATACCCCGCTGCCGGGCTGGAACTGGACTATCGTGGGTGAAGTGGATAAATCGGTGCTGCTCTCAAGCGTCACCGCCATGCGCGATCGCTTCCTGCTGGCCGGCGTGGTCCTATCCATCCTTTTTGCTGGCCTGTTCGTGGTCCTGATTCGCCGCGTGCTGACCCGACCGCTGCGCAATGTGATCCACCTTGCCCGGCAATATGCCGCAGGGGATCTCCGTTCCAGCCTGCCCGTGACGCGCCAGGACGAAGTCGGCCAGCTGATCGATGCCATCAACGGCATCGGCGGCGGCCTGCAAAAAATTGTGCTGCAGGTCCGTGAGGCCGCAGGCGAGATCCATTCAGGCACCAACGCGCTGGCCGCCGACACTGGCGAGATTTCAGAGCAGATCAACAAGCAGGCCAGCAGCGTGGAAGAGACGTCCGCCAGCATGGAGCAGCTGGCCGCCACCGTGCAGCAAAATGCCGCCAATATGGAGCAAACGCAGCAGCTGGTGGGTGAAACCTCGCTTGCGGTTCATCAGGGCGGTGAGACGGTCACCCACGCGGTGTCGACCATGGACGACATTCGCGAAGCGTCAAAACGCATCGAAGACATCACCCGCGTGATCGAGTCCATTGCTTTCCAGACCAATATTCTGGCGCTGAATGCAGCAGTGGAAGCGGCTCGCGCGGGCGAGCACGGTAAAGGATTTGCGGTAGTCGCCCAGGAAGTTCGCGCGCTGGCGGGACGCAGCGCTAACGCGGTGAAGGAGATTGAACAGCTGATCGGCGATACGCTCAGAAAAGTGAGTGAGGGTCATGCGCTGTCTGAACAGACGCGCCTGGCGATGAATGACATCATCATTCATATCGATAACATCAGCCAGCTGGTCACCGAGATTAACCATGCTTCACGCGAGCAGTCCGCCGGGATCGGCCAGGTGAACCTCGCCATGACCCATATTGGCGAAGCGTCGCATATCAATGCCGATCGCATCTCGCGCAGCGAGCAAACGGCTCAAACGCTGCGCGAGAAGGGTTCACACCTGACTCAGTTGGTGAGTCTGTTCCAGCTAAAAGGCTAGCCGACTCTGCCCGTGGCGCGCAGCAGCAGGTCACTTTGCACCTGCTCGCTCATCAGCGTACCGCCACGGGTGTCCAGCATCATGCGGCACCACGCCTGCGCCACCGGCGGCGATGCGTGCCGCAGCATCTGGCTCCCGGTACCGAGCAGGAAAAGCTGCTGCGCGATCTCCCGCCCCTGCGCCTCCTGCGGTTTACGCAGTTTTTGCTGCAGCTGTCGCCAGCTGCGGTCGAAGTGTCTGTCCTGCCCTTTTACCTGCGCAAACTCGTCGGCAAGCAGATCGTGAATACCGGGCTGCTTCGCCAGCACGCGCAGAACGTCCAGGCACATGATATTCCCCGATCCTTCCCATATGCTGTTGACCGGCATCTCACGGTACAGGCGGGGAAGTTCGCTCTCTTCGCAATATCCGATCCCACCCAGCACCTCCATCGCCTCAGCGACAAACGGGATGCCCGCTTTACAGACGCTAAATTTCGCCGCCGGGGTAAACAGCCGCGCCCAGGCGGCCTCTTGCGGATCGGCACGCTTGTCCCACGCCCGGGCCAGGCGGAACAGCAGCGCCGTGTGCCCCTCGAGCACCAGCGCCATCCGGCTTAGCACTTCACGCATTAGCGGCTGGTCGATGAGATTTTTGCCGAAGGTTTGCCGCTGATGGGCATGGTACAGCGCCACCGAGAGCGCCCGACGCATCAGTCCGTGGCTGCCCAGCGCGCAGTCAAAGCGCGTCAGACCGCCCATTTTGAGGATCTGCCGTACCCCTTCGCCCTCTTCCCCCAGCAGCCAGCCGGAGGCATCAAGAAACTCCACCTCGCTGCTGGCGTTGGAGCGGTTCCCGAGCTTGTCCTTGAGACGCTCCAGCCGGACGGCGTTGCGCTGTCCGTCAGGCAAAAAGCGCGGCACAAAAAAGCAGGATAGCCCGCCTTTCGCCTGGGCCAGCACCAGGTGCGCATCGCTTTGCGGGACGGAGAAAAACCATTTATGCCCCACCAGCCGGTAGCTGCCGTCGCTGCATTTTTCCGCTTTGGTGGTGTTGCTGAGCACGTCTGAGCCGCCCTGCTTTTCCGTCATCCCCATGCCGATCAGCAGGCCGCGCTTTTGCGCGCCAGGGGCCAGATGCGGATCGTAGCGATCGCTGAGCAGCGGCGTCAGCCAGTCGTGAAATGATTTGGGGAGCGCCTGCTGCAGCAGCGGCGTGGCGGCAAACGTCATGGTGACAGGGCACAGCGTGCCCGCCTCCACCTGAGCATGAAGCACAAAGCGTGCGGCCCGAGCGACAAACGACCCTTTACGCGCCTCCTCTTCCCACGCCAGATTATGCACGCGGTTGGCGCAGAGTCCCTGCATCAGCAGGTGCCACGCCGGATGAAAACGCACGTCATCCAGCCGCTCGCCGGTGGCGTCATAACGGAGTAGCTCCGGAGGATTAACGTTTGCCAGCCTGCCCAGCTCCAGCGACTCCGCCGTACCCAGTTGCTGACCAATGCTGGCGAGGAGTTCGATATCCCACTCGGCCCCTTCACGCGCGACCGCATCGCGCAGGGCGCAGTCCGAGAGGAAAAGGTTGCTGTTGGAAAGCGGTGCAGGTTGATTGAAAACGGTATGGGTCTGCCAGTGCATGCTGTCTCCCTCCTTCAGTGGCAATGACGATAAGTATGGACAGACCGCGCGCGCGCTGCATGGGAGGGGAGTCACACGTTCACGATCCCGCTGATATCATTCGTGAAATAGCTCACAGAACATAAGAATAAACTATTTCATCACTTCGCTTTTGTTGAATAATTTATTCTTACCCTTTTCAGTGAGGATCGTTATGCAACCGGATGCGCACAAGCGAGCATTAATTGCAGGCTCCATTGGTAACTTTATCGAGTGGTATGAGTTTGCGGTCTACGGTTTTCTGGCGACCGTGATTGCGAAAAACTTCTTCCAGCTTGAAGGAGAAGCGGGGCTTACCAGCCTGATCCTCACCTACGCCTCGTTTGCCATCGCCTTCTTCTTCCGCCCGCTGGGTGCGGTGGTGTTTGGCCGCATCGGCGACCGGATTGGCCGTAAGCCGACGCTAATCATTGTGCTGGTATTGATGACGCTCGCTACCGCCGCCATCGGCGTTGTGCCGGTCTATGCCAGCATCGGGATTGCCGCGCCGCTCATTATTACGCTGCTGCGCATCCTGCAGGGGCTGTTCGCGGGCGGCGAGTACGGCGGTGCGGTCTCGCTGATGACGGAGTTCGCCCCGCGCGGCAAGCGTGGGCTCTATGGCGCGTGGCAGTCCTTTACCGTGGCGCTGGGGCTGTTAGCGGGCGCAGGCATCGTGGCGCTGCTCTCCGCCCTCCTCACGCCTGAAGCCCTGCACGACTGGGGCTGGCGCATTCCTTTCTTCCTGGCACTGCCCATGGGCGTCGTTGCGCTGTGGCTTCGCGTCAGCATGGAGGAGACGCCCAGCTTTGTGCAGCAGCAGGATAAACCGGCTGTCGCTCAGGCGGATACTGCCGCCACGCTCCGGGCCATCGTGATGGGGATTGGGCGCGTAATGGTCTGGTCTGCGGCGGGGTACACCTACCTGGTGATTATGCCGACCTATCTGCAGTCGGCGCTGCACACCGGGTTTAACCTGGCGCTGCTGATAGCGGTGATTTCGAATATTGGTTTTGCACTCACCATCATTCCGTCGGGGATCCTGAGCGACCGGATCGGGCGCCGCACGGTGATGATTATCGCCACCGCGCTGCTGCTTATCCTCGCCCTGCCGCTGCTGAAAATCCTGCAGGCGGAGTCGAGCACGCTGGCGGTGAAGGCTGGCGTGGTACTGATTGCGGGCGGTCTGGTGGGTATGCTGGCGGGGCCGGGTCCGGCAATGCTATCTGAGATGTTCCCGACGCGCGTGCGCTATACGGGGCTGGGGCTGGCCTACTCTTTGTCGAACGCGATTTTCTCGGGATGTGCGGGGCTAATCATTACCGGACTGATTAAGCAGACGGGCAACCTGGATATTCCAGCGTATTACGTGATGGCGACGGCGGTAGTGAGTATTTTCGCGCTGATGACGCTGAGGAAGGATGACCATTTGCGGTCGTTAGAGGAGTGAGTTTGTCACCGTCTGGTGCCCTCACCCCGGCCCTCTCCCACGGGGAGAGGGAGAAAACACTAAAGGCCGTCCTTTGGACGGCCTTGCTGTTTATTCTCCGCGCTGGCGCACCGCTTCAAACAGGCAGATGCCCGTCGCAACGGAAACGTTCAGGGACGACACGCTGCCCGCCATCGGGATGCTAATTAGCTCGTCGCAGTGCTCGCGGGTCAGACGACGCATGCCTTCGCCTTCCGCCCCCATCACCAGCGCCAGACGGCCGGTCATTTTGCTCTGGTACAGAGTATGATCCGCTTCACCGGCGGTACCGACGATCCAGATGTTCTCTTCCTGCAGCAGACGCATGGTGCGCGCCAGGTTGGTCACGCGGATCAGCGGAACGTTTTCCGCCGCGCCGCAGGCCACTTTCTTCGCCGTCGCGTTCAGCTGCGCGGAGCGATCTTTTGGCACGATCACCGCGTGCACGCCCGCCGCATCGGCGCTACGCAGGCACGCGCCGAGGTTATGCGGATCGGTAACGCCATCGAGGATCAGGAAGAACGGGTTATCCAGCTCGGCAATCAGATCCGGCAGATCGTTTTCCTGATACTGACGACCCGGCTTCACGCGGGCAATGATCCCCTGGTGAACCGCACCTTCGCTTTTCTCATCCAGGAACTGGCGGTTCGCCAGCTGGATCACCACGCCCTGCGCTTCCAGCGCGTGGATCAGCGGCATCAGACGCTTATCTTCACGCCCTTTCAGAATAAACACTTCCTGAAAACGCTCCGGTGCGCGCTCGAGAAGGGCCTGCACCGCGTGGATGCCGTAAATCATTTCACTCATTGATGGTTCTCGTAATAAGTATTTCCCCTCCCCCCGTTGGGGAGAGGGTCAGGGTGAGGGGAGAATTTACTCCGCCTGCTTTTTCTTGGCCGCGCGCTTCGCTTTGGTCGCGGCAGCTATTTTCTGCGTTTTCGCGGACGGTTTTTTCGCTGAACGGGCTTCTTTCTTCGCCGCCTTCGGCTTCTGTTTCTTCTCGCCGCGGAACGCGCTGTCCGGCTCGAAGTTTACCTTCTTGCCCGCCTGACGACGTTTACCGCCGCCCGGTTTACCGTTACCGGTTTTTTTTGCCCTTTCACGCTCGGTTTTCCCGACGTTACGCGGCGCGCGCTCGCTGGAGATCAGGCTGAAGTCGATTTTACGGTCGTCCATATTCACGGCTTCGACCTTCACTTCCACGCGGTCGCCCAGACGATAGGTCTGGCCGCCAGATTCGCCAATCAGGCGCTGACCGACCTGGTCAAAGCGATAGTAGTCGTTATCCAGGCTGGAGACGTGCACCAGACCGTCAATGAACAGCTCGTCCAGACGAACAAAGAAACCAAAGCCGGTCACGCTGGCAATCACGCCTTTAAAGACGTTACCCACCTGATCGAGCATGAAGTCACACTTCAGCCAGTCCGCCACGTCGCGGGTTGCCTCATCGGCACGACGTTCGGCCATGGAGCAGTGCTGGCCCAGCTGCAGCATCTCTTCCATCGAATAGTGGTAGCCACCGGTTTCGGTGGTGTTCCCTTTATGGCCCTGCTCCTGCGCCAGCAGATACTTGATCGCACGGTGCAGAGAGAGGTCAGGATAACGACGGATCGGCGAGGTAAAGTGGGCGTAAGACTGCAGCGCCAGGCCGAAGTGTCCCCGGTTTTCCGGATCGTAAATCGCCTGCTTCATAGAGCGCAGCAGCATCGTCTGCAGCATTTCTGCGTCAGGACGATCGCCAATGGACTCCAGCAGCTCGGCGTAATCGCGCGGCTCTGGCTTGTTACCGCCAGGCAGCTCCAGACCCAGTTCAGCCAGCACGGAGCGGAACGCGGTGATGGCTTCCGTCGACGGTTTATCGTGAATACGGAACAGCGCAGGCTCTTTGGCTTTCTCGACGAATCGTGCCGCCGAGATATTCGCCAGAATCATACACTCTTCAATTAGCTTGTGCGCATCGTTACGCTGGGTCTGCTCGATACGCTCAATGCGGCGTTCTGCGTTGAAAATGAATTTCGCTTCTTCACTCTCAAACGAGATCCCGCCGCGCTCTTCGCGCGCCTGATCCAGCGTTTTGTAGAGGTTATGCAGCTCTTCGATGTGTTTGACCAGCGGCGCGTACTGTTCGCGCAGATCCTGGTCGCCCTGCAGCATATGCCAGACCTTGGTATAGGTCAGACGCGCGTGCGAGCTCATCACCGCTTCGTAGAACTTGTAGCCGGTTAAGCGCCCTTTGGTGGAGATGGTCATCTCGCAAACCATACAGAGGCGGTCAACCTGCGGGTTCAGGGAGCACAGGCCGTTAGACAGCACTTCCGGCAGCATCGGCACGACCTGCGACGGGAAGTAGACCGAGGTACCGCGGCTGCGCGCTTCGTTATCCAGCGGGGTGTGCGGACGAACATAGTAGCTTACGTCTGCAATAGCGACCCACAGGCGCCAGCCGCCGCCGCGTTTTTTCTCGCAGTAGACGGCGTCATCGAAGTCGCGGGCATCTTCACCGTCGATAGTGACCAGCGGCAAATCGCGCAGATCCACGCGGCCCACCTTGGACTCTTCCGGCACTTCTTCGCGCAGGCTTTCGATCTGATCTTCAACCGCTTTCGGCCAGACGTAGGGGATCTCATGGGTGCGCAGCGCCATATCAACGGCCATGGTTGTGCCCATGTTGTCGCCAAGCACTTCAACGATTTTACCTACCGCTTTGGTGCGACGGGTTGGGCGCTGGGTGAGTTCCACCACCACCACAAAGCCCATGCGGGCACCCATCACCTCTTCAGGTGGGATCAGAATGTCGAAGCTCAGACGGCTGTCGTCCGGCACCACGAAGCCCACGCCCGCGTCGGTAAAGTAGCGGCCGACGATCTGGCTGGTTTTTGGCACCAGAACGCGTACCACGCGCGCTTCGCGGCGGCCTTTACGGTCCGCGCCCAGCGGCTGCGCCAGGATCTGGTCGCCGTGGATGCACATTTTCATCTGTTCAGATGAGAGGTACAGATCGTCTTTACGGCCTTCCACGCGCAGGAAGCCAAAGCCATCGCGGTGACCAATGACGGTCCCTTTCAGCAGATCGAGGCGTTCTGGCAGCGCGTAGCACTGGCGGCGGGTAAAGACCAGCTGCCCGTCACGCTCCATCGCGCGCAGGCGGCGGCGAAGGGCTTCAATTTGCTCTTCACCTTCAATGTTTAATTCAACGGCAAGTTCTTCACGATTGGCGGGTTTTTCGCGTTTTGTTAAGTGTTCAATGATGAACTCGCGGCTGGGAATAGGATTCGCGTATTTTTCAGCTTCGCGTTCCTGGAAAGGATCATGTGACATGTCGGTTCCTCCGTTGTCAGCTCCGGTGGAAATTTTCTTCATTCCACCAGCAATAATTTATAAAGCGGTTGATTCTCTTCAACCAAATCGGCCAGCGTGTAGTTATCCAGTTCCATGAGAAAACTTTGCACGGCCTTTGAAAGCGCCTTTTTCAGGCGGCAAGCGGGCGTGATGTGGCAGAACTCGCTGCTGCAGTTCACCAGAGACAGCGGCTCCAGTTCACGTACCACATCGCCCACACGAATACTCTGTGCCGGTTTACCGAGACGGATCCCACCATTCTTCCCGCGGACGGCAGCAACGTATCCGGCACGACTAAGTTGATTGATTATTTTGACCATATGATTACGGGATACGCCGTAAACCTCCGTGACTTCAGAGATACTGGTCATCTTCCCCTCAGGTAACGACGCCATGTAAATCAGCGCACGTAAGCCGTAATCGGTGAAACTTGTTAACTGCACATCAACCTCAGGAAAAAAGGGAAAACGCGGTCAAACCGCAGAGATATTCATTAATGATGATAAACCAGCCAGATAGTTAGCGGCTAATTTATTTGACAGACGGGGCGAAAAAGCGGAGATCCAGGAGCGTTCGCCGGATGGCGCTACGCTTATCCGGCCTACGGGTCACCCCGCAGGCCAGCATTCACGAAGATTATGCGTCGAACGGGTCGCGCAGGATCATCGTTTCAGTACGATCCGGGCCGGTAGAAATAATATCGATCGGCACTTCGGTCAGTTCTTCAATACGCTTGATGTAATCCAGCGCCGCCTGCGGCAGGCCGCTACGCTCTTTCACACCGAAAGTGGTCTCAGACCAGCCCGGCATGGTTTCGTAGATTGGCTCAATGCCTTCCCAGTCGTCAGCAGCCAGCGGAGTGGTGGTCACTTCGCGGCCATCTGGCATACGGTAGCCTACGCAGATTTTCACTTCTTTCAGGCCGTCCAGTACGTCCAGCTTGGTCAGGCAGAAGCCAGACAGGGAGTTGATCTGCACTGCACGACGCACTGCAACCGCATCCAGCCAGCCGGTACGACGACGACGACCGGTGGTCGCGCCAAACTCGTTACCCTGCTTGCACAGGAACTCGCCGGTTTCATCAAACAGCTCGGTCGGGAATGGACCCGCACCCACGCGAGTGGAGTACGCTTTGATGATGCCCAGAACGTAATCCACATAACGTGGACCCAGGCCAGATCCGGTCGCCACGCCACCTGCAGTGGTGTTAGAGGAGGTAACGTACGGATAGGTACCGTGGTCGATGTCCAGCAGCGTACCCTGCGCACCTTCGAACATGACGAAATCGCCACGCTTGCGCGCCTGGTCCAGCAGATCGGACACATCAACAACCATACCGGTCAGAATGTCAGCGATCGCCATGACGTCATCCAGCACTTTCTGGTAGTCAACAGCGTCAGCTTTGTAGAAGTTCACCAGCTGGAAGTTGTGATATTCCATCACTTCTTTCAGTTTTTCAGCGAAGGTTGCTTTGTCGAAGAGGTCGCCCACGCGCAGACCGCGACGTGCAACTTTATCTTCATAAGCCGGGCCGATACCACGACCGGTGGTACCGATCGCTTTCGCACCGCGCGCTTTTTCACGCGCTACGTCCAGCGCCACGTGATAATCCAGGATCAGCGGGCAGGCTTCGGAGAGCAGCAGACGCTCACGAACAGGGATACCACGGTCTTCCAGACCTTTCATCTCTTTCATCAGCGCAGCAGGAGACAGCACAACGCCGTTACCGATGATGCTGGTGACGTTATCACGAAGAATGCCTGATGGAATAAGATGGAGGACGGTTTTTTCACCGTTGATTACGAGAGTATGGCCTGCGTTGTGACCGCCCTGGTAGCGTACAACATATTTAGCCCGTTCAGTCAGAAGATCAACAATCTTCCCTTTACCTTCGTCACCCCATTGGGTGCCCAGTACGACGACGTTGTTACCCATTTTTTTCAAAATCACCGTTTGCTTAAAAATGGATTCTACCATCGCTTTTTCAGATATACAGCACTTTTTGACCTCAAAATACGCCGATTGCGCCTACTTTTTGATCAGCCAATCGTTTTCCTCAACATGTAGTAGATCACGATGCCCGCAACCACAAGACCTCCGCCAAAACGACGCAAAATATTATCCGGCAGTTGGCTCATCGTGGCGATCATTCGACGCCAGGCGCGCGGATAAAGCATCGGTCCAAGACCTTCCAGCACCAGGACCAAAGCCAGTGCGAGCCAGATCGTTGAATTCATTTTTATTCCTTATAAAAGAAAACCACCGCTCCGTTGAGAGCGGTGGTTTGAATACTCAAACGAGCCTGAGTTTATCGCGTTGCGTTAGTCGGCGTCTTCATATAACGGAAGAAATCGCTGTCCGGGCTGAGCACCATCACATCCTGGTTGCTCTGGAAGCTATTCTCGTAAGCACGCAGGCTACGGATAAAGGCGTAGAAGTCAGGATCCTGGCTGAAGGCATCCGCGAACAGCTTCGCCGCTTCGGCATCGCCTTCACCGCGCAGGATACGGCCCTGGCGCTCAGATTCCGCCAGCGTCTTGGTGACTTCATAGTCCGCTGCTGCACGCAGCTTCTCAGCCTCTTCCTGGCCCTGTGAACGGTGACGACGGGCTACCGCTTCACGCTCGGCGCGCATACGGTTGTAAATCGCCTCGGACACTTCTACTGGCAGGTTGATCTGCTTGATACGCACGTCAACCACTTCGATACCCAGCGCAGCCATACTGTTCGGGTTGATCACCGGCACTTTACCGTTGGTCTCCGCCTGAACGCGTTCCGCCGCTTTGGCAATCGCATCATCTGCTGCCGGCGTTGAAACTTCATCTTCCGTGCCCGCGGTACCGGAGTTCAGCGCATCGCGAACTTCCAGGGTCAGACGACCGCGGGAGTCGGTCACGATGTCTTTCACATCCAGACGACCAATCTCGGAACGCAGACGGTCAGAGAACTTACGTTTCAGCAGCACTTCTGCCTGAGAAACATCACCGCCGCCCGTTGCCAGGAAGTAGCGGCTGAAGTCGCTGATGCGCCATTTGATATAGGAATCAACGATCAGGTCTTTCTTCTCTTTGGTCACGAAACGGTCGGCCTGGTTATCCATGGTCTGGATACGCGCATCAAGCGTTTTCACTGACTGAATGAACGGCACCTTGAAGTGCAGGCCCGGCTCATAAATCACCGGACGTTTGTCGCCATCACGCACGACGCTGCTGAACTGGAACTTAATCCCACGCTCGCCTTCTTTCACCACAAAGATCGAGGTATAAAGCGCGACCAGTACGATGACGATGATCGCAATAACTGACTTACGCATCCTTATTCCCCCTGACGCTGGTAGTCGTTACGCTGCGCGTTAGCACGGCGTTGGTCCATAATGTCACCATCGTTCGAAGAAGGCGTTGTGTTCGTGCTGGCGCTGCCTGATGAGGCTGGCGGCAGACGCAGCAGGTTGTTCGCGCCGCTGGTGTCGCCTTTCGCTGCTGGCGCAGCACTGCCTTTCAGCATCTGATCCAGCGGCAGAACCATCAGGTTTCCGCCTTTACTGTCGTTAACCAACACTTTGCGGGTGTGGCTCAGCACTTTTTCCATGGTCTCGATATAGAGACGCTCACGGGTAATTTCAGGTGCCGCTTTATATTCCGGTAGGATCTTCGCAAAGCGAGCCACTTCACCCTGAGCTTCCAGGATGGTCTGCGTCTTATACGCGCGCGCTTCTTCCAGAATACGCTGCGCCTGACCGTTAGCGCGTGGCTGAACTTCGTTGGTGTACGCTTCTGCCTCACGGATGTACTGCTGTTCGTTTTCACGGGCAGCAATCGCATCGTCAAATGCGGCTTTCACCTCTTCCGGCGGACGCGCAGCCTGGAAGTTGACGTCCAGCAGGGTGATACCCATGTTGTACGGACGAATGGTCTCTTCCAGCTCGCGCTGGGTATCGCTACGAATAACGGTACGACCTTCGGTCAGGATACGGTCCATGGTGTATTTACCGATCACACCGCGCAGGGCGCTGTCGGTCGCCTGACGCAGGCTATCATCGGCGCTGGTCACGCTAAACAGATAACGCTCAGGATCGGTCACGCGGTACTGCACGTTCATCTCAACGCGCACCACGTTTTCGTCAGAGGTCAGCATCACGCCAGAGGCGGCCAGTTCACGGACGGATTCCACGTTTACCGCGGTCACGTCGTCAATGAAGGTCGGCTTCCAGTTCAGACCCGGCTCAACCAGATGGCTGAACTTACCGAAACGGGTGACCACGCCGCGTTCTGCTTCTTTAATGGTGTAGAACCCGCTGGCTGCCCAGATGATGACTACCGCAGCGGCCACGATGCCCACTACGCGGCCACCCATTGGCGGGCGCGAACTCTGAGTGGAATTGCCACCCGAGCCAGAACCTTTTCCTCCGCCAAGGCCACCAAGCTTCTTGCTCAGTTTGCGGAAGATATCATCCAGATCCGGCGGCCCCTGCTCGCGACCACCTTTGTTGCCATTTCCCTCAGAGTTGCCGCCAGGTTTGCTGCTTCCCCACGGGTCGCGGTCTTGTCCGTTATTACCGGGCTGATTCCACGCCATGTATATGCTCCATATTTGTTATGCAAGGGCGAATTATTCAGGCATCCCCTTTCTGATCAGACGATATAGTCGACCAGCGCAGGTTCTTGTTTACAGAGGCGACGCCAGTCAACGATCGGCATACGCACCTGCATCCCCACGCTGCCGTCATCCTCCATCCACTCTTTTTCTATCGCCTGAAGCTGATAAAACCGGCTGCGCAGCCTGCCTTCCTGTGGCGGCAGTCGCAGCGTGTGCTGAGCTACCTCACCGGAAAGACGTTCTGTCAAAGCCTGGAAAAGCAGTGGCACACCAATACCGGTCTGTGCAGAAAGCCAGACCCGAATCGGTTTGTTTTCTTCATCTCTGTCGATACGCGGTTCGAAATCGTCCAGCATATCGATCTTGTTCATGACCAACAGCGTTGGGATCTCATGGGCGTCGATCTCTTCGAGGACCACGTTCACCGCGTCGATATTCTCCTGCACCCGCACGTCTGCCGCATCAATCACGTGCAGCAGCAGAGTCGCCTGCCGCGTCTCCTGCAGGGTGGCTTTAAACGCCGCCACCAGGTCATGCGGCAGATGGCGAATAAACCCTACGGTATCCGCCAGCACCGTTTCACCGACGTCTGCAACGTCAATACGGCGCAGCGTAGGATCCAGGGTCGCAAACAGCTGGTCTGCGGCATAAACCTGGGCCTCGGTTATCTGGTTAAACAGGGTGGATTTACCGGCGTTGGTATAGCCCACCAGCGACACCGTCGGGATGTCGGCTTTCGTTCGCGCCCGACGTCCCTGTTCACGCTGTTTCTCTACACGTTCCAGACGTGAGAGGATCTGGGTAATTCGGCCACGCAGCAAACGACGGTCGGTTTCGAGCTGGGTTTCACCCGGGCCGCGCAAACCAATCCCGCCTTTTTGTCTTTCAAGGTGTGTCCAGCCACGCACCAGACGCGTTGCCAGATGGCGCAGCTGCGCCAGCTCAACCTGCAGTTTCCCTTCGTGGGTACGTGCACGCTGAGCAAAAATATCTAAAATCAAACCCGTGCGATCGATAACACGGCATTCGCAAAGGGCTTCCAGGTTGCGCTCCTGGGCTGGAGACAGCGCATGATCAAACAACACAACTGACGCGCCGGTTGCTTTTACGGCATCCGCAATTTCGACTGCTTTACCTTCACCAACAAAATACTTTGGGTGCGGCGCTTTACGGCTACCGGTAATCACCTGCATTGCTTCGACACCGGCGGAAGAGACCAGAGATTCAAACTCCTGGAGGTCTTCCATATCTTTGTCTTGCGAAAAATAGATGTGTACCAGCACCGCCTGCTCACCGGCATCATAACGGTCAAACAAGCGTAAACCTCTCTAAAAAGATCAGCGGGGAACGCAGGATCCCTGGCTCCCCGTGTGGATAACAGTGCGAAACCTTATTCGGTTTCGTCGCTGTCCTGCGCCGGCGTTGAAGAACCCTGCGCGCTGCTGCCATGATGGTAGTTACTACCAGTGCCGCCGCCAGCGTTATTGCTGTGATGAGATACCGGACGGGACGGAACAACAGTAGAAATAGCGTGCTTGTAGACCATCTGACTGACCGTGTTTTTCAACAGAATCACAAACTGATCGAAAGACTCAATCTGACCTTGCAGCTTAATACCATTCACCAAATAAATAGAAACTGGAACACGTTCCCGACGCAATGCGTTCAGGAACGGATCTTGTAAAGATTGCCCCTTAGCCATTCTATCTTTTCCTTATATGCTTGTTTTGTACTTAGAACCTTGCGATTCTGAAAAATTGCGCACGATACGTCTCAATTGTACACATTCAGTGAGCGATATCACCAACAACCTCAATCACTTCGTTTAACGCCTGTTGTGGTTTTTCACTGTCTAACCAGTGAACGCCGTCCCAACCGCGCAACCAGGTGATCTGGCGCTTCGCTAACTGTCTCGTGGCGCAAACACCTCTATAAACCATTTCATCGTATGAAATCTCACCTTCAAGATACGACCACATCTGGCGGTATCCCACACAACGAATGGAAGGCATGTCCGTATGCAAATCTCCACGGGCAAATAGCGCCCGCACTTCTGCTTCAAAATCTGAAGCTAACATCTGATGAAAACGCTGCTCAATTCGCTGATGGAGCAGTTCACGGCTCGCCGGGGCGATGGCGAACTGATGCACCTGATACGGCAGAGCCTCTCCTGACGTTTGCGTCAGTTCCGTTAAAGTTTTACCCGAAATGAAAAAAACTTCCAGTGCCCGGGAAAGCCTTTGCGGATCATTTGGATGGATCCGTGCTGCCGCAACCGGGTCAATCTCCGCCAGTTGCTGATGCAAAACGTCCCAACCCTGCTCTGCCGCCTGCTGCTCAATTTTCGCTCTTACTTCCGGATCCGCGGATGGCAGAGGTGACAACCCCTCCAGCAACGCCTTGAAATAGAGCATAGTTCCGCCAACCAACAGCGGTATACGTCCCGCCGCCGTTATCTCGGCCATCTCGGCTAAGGCATCCCGGCGGAAATCCGCTGCGGAGTACGCCTGAGCCGGGTCGAGAATATCCAGCAAACGGTGCGGTGCCGCACGCAGCTCTTCTGCGTCAGGCTTCGCCGTGCCGATGTCCATCCCTCGGTAGATGAGGGCGGAGTCGACGCTAATCAACTCTACAGGCAAAACTTTACGCAACTCAATGGCTAGCGCCGTTTTGCCGGAGGCCGTTGGGCCCATTAAAAAAATTGCCTTAGGCAGGCTCGCCTTACTTGCGTCAATCATGTTTCAGGGCGTTCATCGCCGTTTGTAAATCAACAGGTTGTAATAACCCACCCGGCGGCGTTTTCACCAGATGCGGACAGAGGCGTTCCACCTCCGCCAACACGCTAATGGCCTGTGCCATACTCCACGGCGCGTGTTCGCTTGCCAGATGGCGGGCGATCCACTGCGCGGTGTTGGCGGCATCAAACGATGTTTGCTGCGCCAGGTAGCCTATCAGTTCAGGAATCAAGTTTTGTAAATTTTGTTGGCGTAAGGGTAAAGGCACTGCACGAATTGTCACATGTTGTGGTTCGAGCACAGTTTCAATACCCATTTGCGCCAGCTGCGGCTCGGCGCGCTGCAATACCCTTGTTTCCTCAGGGGATATTTTCAGGCGAACCGGAATTAACAACGGCTGCGCGCAGGCTGCATTTTCACCTGGCGTGAGCTGCACCTGCTTGAGCCAGCGTTCGGCGACCGGCAGTGCCAGAAGCATCAATTTGCCGTCACGCTCAAGCAGTGCCATATCCGGCGCAATAATCGTCAGCACCCGGCCAAAACTCTGGCTATGGCCGTCCAGAGAAGGCTGAGCGGCCTGAATGTGCTCTTTACGCTCCACGGCTGGCGTTTCCAGCAGCTTGCGGTACAGCGCGCCCTGCTGCTTCTGATAGCCAGGCTGGGCATTCGGGTAGTTCGCGCCCGTTGGACGCGGTGCGCTCCCTGCCGGGGAGAAACGCGGGGCTTCCGGTTCACGCGCGACGGCAGGCTCCGCAAAATGGTTGCGGCCTGCCGCGACACGGTTTTCTGGCAGCGGACGCGGTGCAGGGGCGTCGTTCTCCAGCGGCAGCGTTGGCTCTGCCTGCTGCTGCAACACGGTGGCCACGCCCTGATAAATAAAGTCGTGAACCAGACGCGACTGGTGGAACCGCACCTCATGCTTGGCGGGATGGACGTTCACATCCACCTGATGGGGGTCGATTTCCAGATAAAGGACGAAAGCAGGCTGCTGATCGGCCCCGAGTTTGTCTTCGCAGGCCTGGCGAATCGCGTGATTGATGAGACGATCGCGCATCATGCGGCCGTTTACGTAGCAATACTGGATCTCCGCAAACGCAGCACTGCTCGCGTTTGGATCGGCAACCCAGCCGCGTAAAGCCAGATCGCCGTGCTGCCACTCAATGGCCAGCGCCTGTTCCAGAAACGGCGTACCGCAGATCGCCCCCAAACGGCGCTCTTTCTGTCCCCCTTCTGCCACCGCGCGATACTGGCGCATCACCTTGCCGTTGTGGCTGAGGTTGATGGTGACATCGAAGCGGGCCAGCGCGATACGGCGAATGATCTCGTCGATATGGCCGAACTCGGTCTTCTCGGTACGCATAAACTTGCGTCGGGCGGGGGTGTTGTAGAACAGATCCAGGACTTCCAGCGTCGTGCCAACAGGGTGCGCTGCGGGTTTAACCGTCACATCCATATCGCGCCCTTCGGCGTAAGCCTGCCAGGCTTCCTGCTGTTCAGCGGTACGGGAGGTCAGCGTTAAGCGCGAAACCGAGCTGATACTGGCCAGCGCTTCACCGCGAAAACCAAGGCTAATAATCGCTTCCAGGTCATCCAGAGAGGCTATTTTACTGGTGGCGTGACGGGCCAGCGCCAGCGCCAGCTCGTCTTTTTTGATGCCACAGCCGTTGTCGCGAATGCGGATAAGCTTCGCGCCACCGCGTTCGATATCAATATCGATGCGGGTTGCGCCCGCATCGAGGCTGTTTTCCACCAGCTCCTTCACCACCGACGCAGGGCGTTCCACCACCTCACCGGCGGCGATTTGGTTCGCGAGCTGCGGCGGTAGAACCTGAATCGGCATGAATTCTCCTTAGTTGGTCGCGGTCATCTCACCCGGTAGCGCTGCACTGGCCGTCTGGGCAGCGCCGCTCTGCGGCGCGGACTGCAGCGGATGGGCATCAAAATATTTACGCAGACCGTTATAAATCGCTTCGGCAATTTGCTGCTGGTAGCTGTCGCTTCCCAACAGACGCTCTTCACCGTTGTTACTGATAAAGCCCGTCTCTACAAGGATGGACGGGATATCCGGCGAGCGCAGAACGCCGAGGCTGGCATGTTCCGGACGACGCTTATGCAGCACGCCAACGCTTTGCAGCTGGTTCAATACGTTAGTGGCGACATCATACCCGACGCGCTGAGAATGACCGAACTGTAAATCCAGCACCGCCTGGCTGAGGTACGGATCGGACTGGCTGTTCGCCAGCACGTCGCCCGCGCCGCCTAACAGTTCAGACTGCTTCTCATGCTCTTCCAGCCAGTTGGCCATTTCGCTGTTAGCGCGACGGTTCGACAGCACCCAAACCGAGGCGCCGGTGGCGCTACGATTCGGTGCGGCGTCCGCATGAATGGAGACCAGGAAGTTCGCGTTTTGCTTACGCGCCACATCCGAGCGTCCCATTACGGAGATAAAGTAATCCCCGTCGCGGGTCAACACGCCTTTAAACATAGGGTCGTCATTGAGTAGCGAACGCAGCTTACGTGCGATAGCGATAGTCACGTTTTTTTCTCGCGTGCCGCCAGGGCCAATCGCCCCCGGATCTTCCCCGCCGTGGCCCGCATCAATGGCGATAATCACTTTGTCACCGCTGACCGTCGCGCGTCGCGCGCTGGCCGCCGGACGCGTCACCGTATTGCTGCTGGTTGCCGCAGTAATGCGGTCGTTCTGCGATTTAAACGGATTACGCGCAGGTTCAGAAGGACGCGGCGTATATACCGGTTCTTCCACGCGCTTCGCTACGACCGGCGGCGGTGGAGGCGGTGGCGGTGCGTCGGCATTGATGGTAAAGACCACCGTATAGTTCGCCCCGTTTTGCTGCTTCACCGCCTTCGTTTTGCCCTTTTCGGTCAGATCGACCACCAGGCGTAACGACTGGCTATCCTGCGGCGTTCCCGAACGGATACTTTTCACCAGGTTGTTACCGCTGAACCGCAGCGGTAGCCCCTGGATCACGCCAGTCTGCTTAATATCCAGCGCCACGCTGTGGCTGTCTGGCTGTGAAAACGCATATTCAGGATCGCCCATAAAGCTGAACGTGATACGGGCCTGGCTTTCGCCGTTTGATACCTGAATATCTGAGAGGTTTGCCGCCCCGGCCTGCGCGCACAGCAGCACGGTGGCAGCCAACAACCAACCTTTAACGCGATTTATCATCCCGTCATCCCTACGCTTAACCGGCCAGTCGCGCCAGTAAGGAACTGCCTGATGAGGAAACAGCACTGATGCGTGCCTCACGCCCTTGTGCCTGGTAATCTAAGTGAATTTCGACATCCGGGTCAGGCAGCACACCCGCACCTTGTTGCGGCCACTCCACCAGGCAAATGGCGTCGTTGGCAAAATAATCACGGATCCCCATAAATTCCAGCTCCTCAGGATCCGCAAGGCGGTATAAATCAAAGTGGTACACCATGAGATTTTCAAGGGTGTACGGTTCGACCAGCGTGTAGGTTGGGCTTTTCACATTCCCGTTATGCCCTAACGCCTGCAAAAAACCCCGGCTGAAGGTGGTTTTACCCGCACCTAAATCACCATACAGATAAATGACGGTTGCCCCCTGACAGGCCTGCGCCACGCGCTTGCCGAGGTCTAAAGTGGCTTGTTCATCAGGTAAAGGAATCGCTCGATTAGTCATTTTCTACGTCAATCACATCCGGGTTAACAACACGCCGCAGCGTGCAAAAAAGATCGGTGGCCAGCATACCGCGTGTACCGTAGCGCGCGGCGAGTTTATCCGCCGCGACACCGTGGGCCACGCAGCCCGCACAGGCTGCATCATAAAGGGGAAGTTTCTGTCCAAGCAATGCGCCAATGATGCCGGAAAGCACATCGCCCATGCCGCCGCTTGCCATGCCCGCATTTCCAGCATCAATAATGCCCTGCGTCTCGTCACTGGCGACAACGGTTCCTGCCCCTTTCAAAACAGCAACACCTCCGTAACGTTTTACCAGACGCTGAGCAGAAAGTAAGCGATCGCTTTCAATTTCTGCCACGCTGCAGTTAAGCAGGCGCGCGGCTTCGCCGGGGTGTGGCGTCAGAATGCGATTGTGACGCTTATCCGGGTTTATTGCCAGAAGGTTAAGCGCGTCGGCATCCCACAGCATCGGTTTACGAAAATTCTCGACCTTTTGCAGGGCCTGTTTACCCCATGCCTGCTGCCCAAGACCCGGGCCAATTACCACCACATCCGCCCATTCAAGGCTCTCTTCAAGCGCCTGGGGCGTAAGCTCGTGCACCATCAGCTCCGGTCGGGCTGTAACGATCGGCGCAATATTCTCGATGCGAGTGAGTACTCGCACTAATCCGGCACCGCTGCGCAGAGCCGCTTCGCCGGTCATGCGAATCGCACCTGCCGTACCATGGTCGCCGCCAATAATCACCAGCCTGCCGTGATCGCCCTTATGGGACGTCGGCCGGCGCGGCGGAAGCCATGCAGCAAGATGCGACGCATCAAAACGCGCGATGCGCATTTCCTGCCCGGCCAGCCAGCTCTCCAGCCCCAGCGCATTGTGGTGCAGCACGCCAACGACGTCTCGCGCTTTACCGGTCAGTAGCCCTGGCTTGAGGGCGATGAAGGTCACCGTATGGGCAGCATGAATGACCGCCCCCGGCGTCGCGCCGGTTTGTGCAATCAGGCCAGAGGGAATATCCAGGGCGACTACCGGCGCGGAATGTCTGTTAGCGTGTTCAATAAGCGCGGCAATGTTCTCACGAGGCACACTGCGTAGCCCGGTACCCAGCAGACCATCAACAATCAGATCCACCTCTTCCGGCCAGACGATATCAGGCGCATGAATCACACCGCCCGCGTTAAGCCACGCCTCCCGCGCCGCGTCGGCCTCTTCCGGCAGCGGTTTATCGCTCTCCAGGGCCAGCAACGTCACGCGGATACCCGCCGCAACCGCCAAACGGGCGACGACGTAGCCGTCGCCGCCGTTATTGCCGTGACCGCACAGAATCAGCCAGTGGGCGGCCTGCGGGTACGCGCTGCGGGCAACGTTAAACGCCGCCTCACCCGCGCGCAGCATCAGTTCATAGAGGGTAATTCCGAGGCTGTCTGCGGCCTCTTTTTCGGCGCGCCGGAGGTCATCCGCATGCCAGATGGAATGTGGTATACTTGCGGGGTTTTTCTTCACCGTATGGTCCGTCATGTCACAGCCCCTCGATCTCAATGAATTAGCGCAAAAAATAAAACAGTGGGGTGCTGAGCTTGGCTTCCAGAAGGTGGGCATTACCGATACCGACCTTTCCGCCAGCGAGCCGAAACTGCAGGCCTGGCTGGACAAACAATACCACGGCGAAATGGAATGGATGGCGCGTCATGGCATGATGCGCGCGCGTCCTCACGAGCTTTTGCCGGGCACATTACGCGTCATCAGCGTGCGCATGAACTACCTGCCCGCCAACGCGGCCTTTGCGCGCACGCTAAAAAATCCCTCTTTAGGTTACGTCAGCCGGTACGCCCTGGGACGTGATTACCATAAGCTTTTGCGTAACCGTTTAAAAAAACTCGGGGAAACTATTCAGCAGCACTGTGTTTCGCTGAATTTTAGACCCTTTGTCGATTCTGCGCCTATTCTTGAGCGCCCGATCGCCGAAAAAGCCGGGCTTGGATGGACAGGTAAGCACTCACTTATCCTCAGCCGCGACGCCGGATCGTTCTTTTTCCTGGGTGAACTGCTGATTGATTTACCGCTGCCGGTAGACGGTCCGGTAGAGGAAGGCTGTGGCCGCTGCGTGGCCTGCATGACCATCTGCCCGACGGGTGCCATCGTAGAGCCTTACACCGTTGATGCGCGCCGCTGCATCTCCTACCTCACTATCGAACTGGAAGGGGCCATTCCCGAAGAGTTTCGACCGCTTATCGGCAACCGCATCTACGGCTGCGACGACTGCCAGCTGATCTGCCCGTGGAACCGCTATTCGCAGCTCACGGACGAAGAGGATTTCAGCCCGCGTAAGGCGCTGCATGCGCCGCAGCTCATTGAGCTGTTCGCCTGGACCGAAGCCTGGTTCCTGAAGGTGACGGAAGGTTCGGCCATTCGCCGTATCGGTCATCTGCGCTGGCTGCGTAATGTTGCCGTCGCGCTGGGTAATGCCCCGTGGGATGAAGCGAACGTGCGGGCGCTTGAAAGCCGTAGAGGTGAGCACCCACTTCTTGATGAACACATAGAATGGGCGATTGCGCAGCAAATTGAGAAGCGTAATGCCAGTGCGATCGAGGTGCAGCTACCGAAGAAACAGCGTCTGGTGAGGGTGATTGAAAAAGGGCTTACGCGGGATGCCTGAACTATTCACAGCCTGTGAATAAAATTACAAACTCAAGCGCCATCTGGGCTAGAGAAGAGGTCAAGTGATCTCACTAACATTTTGAAATGAAAATTTATCCATTAAATACAGCAATTTATATGGATACTATTCACCCTGCTAAGTTTTAACCCTGTTCAGGGTAAGCGCGGTTTCTGTGGATAACTCTGTTCACAAGAGTATTTCAGAGACAATAGAAAACGTCCCCAACGAGTTTCTTCGCTGTGGATACTTTAGAGATTAAGAAGAATTTGGAGCGGGAAACGAGACTCGAACTCGCGACCCCGACCTTGGCAAGGTCGTGCTCTACCAACTGAGCTATTCCCGCTTGGGTGGTCCGTGCTTTAGAAGCACTTTCAAATTTTGGAGCGGGAAACGAGACTCGAACTCGCGACCCCGACCTTGGCAAGGTCGTGCTCTACCAACTGAGCTATTCCCGCTTGGGTGTTCTGGTGCTGGGCGTATCCGGAGATACTTTCAAATTTTGGAGCGGGAAACGAGACTCGAACTCGCGACCCCGACCTTGGCAAGGTCGTGCTCTACCAACTGAGCTATTCCCGCAAATCTGTACTGCTTTTGTTGCTGTCGTAACGTGTAATTCTCTGTCGTTACGGGAGGCGCATTATACGAGAAATCCTTTTAGCTGCAACCCCCCTTAAAGCGATTTTTTCGAAATTAAGTTCAAATGCTTATTAAATCGGCAAGCTGAACAATTTAACGACAAAAACCCGGCCACGCAAGGCGCCGGATCTCAAAATCACAGCTTAATAAAGTTTTCGCGGTAGTAGGAAAGCTCCGCCACGGACTCACGGATATCGTCCATCGCCTGGTGGGTCCCCTGCTTTTTAAAGCCGTCGAGGATTTCAGGCTTCCAGCGACGCGCCAACTCTTTCAGGGTGCTGACATCCAGATAGCGATAGTGGAAGTAAGACTCCAGCTCCGGCATGTACTTAAACAGGAAACGGCGATCCTGGCCGATGCTATTCCCACAGATTGGCGATTTGCCTGCCGGAACCCACTGTTTCAGGAACTCAAGCGTCGCCAGCTCCGCCTCACGGTCGCCGAACGTGCTCGCCTTCACGCGCTCCACCAGGCCACTGCCGGTGTGGGTACGCACGTTCCATTCATCCATCAAAGCCAGCTGATCGTCGGACTGATGCACCGCAATCGTTGGCCCTTCAGCCAGGATATTCAGGTTGGCGTCCGTCACCAGAGTAGCAATTTCAATGATGCGATCGCGCTCGGGATCCAGCCCGGTCATTTCGAGATCGATCCAAATCAGGTTGTTTTCATCCGCGCTCATGTTATTTTCCACCCTTCTCGCATAACCGGCAGTAGCAGGTTAACTAGTATTAATTAGAGTGTATCATAGAGGTTTTGCCCCTTACGGGCGACCAGGAGCCAGCGCGATTGAGTAAAAATAAACTCTCCAAAGGGCAGCAGCGCCGCGTAAACGCCAACCACCAGCGCCGTCTTAAAACCACTTCGGAGAAGCCGGATTATGACGACAACCTGTTTGGTGAAGCGACAGAAGGCGTAGTCATCAGCCGTTTCGGTATGCATGCCGATGTCGAATCCGCCGACGGTGACATTCACCGTTGCAATATCCGTCGCACCATCCGTTCACTGGTTACCGGCGATCGCGTGGTCTGGCGTCCGGGTAAAGAGGCCGCTGAAGGTGTCACGGTTAAGGGCATCGTTGAAGCCGTGCATGAACGCACGTCGGTGCTCACCCGACCGGACTTTTACGATGGCGTAAAACCGATTGCCGCCAACATTAACCAGATCGTCATTGTTTCGGCGATTTTACCTGAGCTTTCACTCAACATTATCGACCGATACCTTGTCGCCTGCGAAACGCTGCAGGTTGAACCGATCATCGTGTTGAATAAAATCGATCTGCTGGATGACGACGGCATGGCCTTCGTGAATGAGCAGATGGATATCTACCGTAAGATCGGCTATCGCGTGCTGATGGTCTCCAGCCACACCAAAGATGGCCTTAAGCCGTTGGAAGAGGCGCTGACCGACCGTATCAGCATCTTTGCGGGCCAGTCCGGCGTGGGTAAATCGAGCCTGCTGAACAACCTGCTTGGCCTCCAGCAAGAGATCCTGACTAACGATGTGTCCAACGTCTCGGGTCTGGGCCAGCACACCACCACCGCCTCGCGTCTGTATCATTTCCCGCACGGCGGCGACGTGATTGACTCCCCGGGGGTGCGTGAGTTCGGTTTGTGGCACCTTGAGCCGGAACAAATCTTTAACGGATTTGTCGAATTCCATGATTATTTAGGCGCTTGTAAATACCGCGACTGTAAACACGATAACGACCCAGGCTGCGCTATCCGTGAAGCGGTTGAGAAAGGCGAGATCGCGGAAACCCGCTTCGAGAATTACCACCGCATTCTTGAGAGCATGGAAGACGTAAAAACGCGTAAAAACTTTTCTGATTCTGATAACTGACAACTAAGCTAAGCATCGCTAAAATCGTCCCCTTTTTTCAGGTTCCGGCGGCTTAACGCCGGATCAGGAACGACAAAACAATGGCCTGGAGGCTACCTTGTTAAACGCATTTAAACTTTCGCTTCAATACATTCTGCCAAAACTGTGGCTCACTCGCCTGGCGGGCTGGGGCGCAAGCAAACGCGCGGGCTGGCTGACCAAACTGGTCATCGACCTTTTCGTAAAATATTACAAGGTCGACATGAAAGAAGCGCAGAAGCCGGACACCGCCAGCTATCGCACCTTCAACGAGTTCTTCGTGCGCCCGCTGCGTGACGAAGTGCGCCCGCTGAACACCGACCCTAACGTCCTGGTGATGCCAGCAGACGGCGTGATCAGCCAGTTGGGTAACATCGAAGACGACAAAATCCTGCAGGCGAAGGGCCATAACTACAGTCTGGAAGCGCTGCTGGCAGGTAACTACCTGATGGCGGATCTGTTCCGCAACGGTACGTTTGCCACAACCTATCTGTCACCGCGCGACTATCACCGCGTGCATATGCCGTGTAACGGTATCCTGCGTGAAATGATTTACGTCCCGGGCGACCTGTTCTCCGTAAACCACCTGACCGCGCAGAACGTGCCGAACCTGTTTGCCCGTAACGAACGCGTCATCTGTCTGTTCGATACTGAATTTGGCCCTATGGCACAGATTCTGGTGGGTGCAACCATCGTAGGCAGCATTGAAACCGTCTGGGCCGGCACCATCACCCCACCGCGTGAAGGCGTGATCAAACGCTGGACCTGGCCTGCCGGTGAAGCGGAAGGCTCTGTGGCCCTGCTGAAAGGTCAGGAGATGGGTCGCTTCAAGCTGGGCTCCACCGTGATCAACCTGTTTGCGCCGGGCAAAGTGAAGCTGGCTGAACAGCTCGAAAGCCTGTCGGTCACCAAACTGGGCCAGCCGCTGGCGGTCTCTACCGAAACCTTCGTGACGCCAGATGCAGAACCTGCTCCGCTGCCACAGGAAGAGATCAACGCCGAGCACGACGCCAGCCCGCTGGTTGACGACAAAAAAGACGAAGGCTAACAACAGAAGGATCGCTGACGTGCGCCCGATTATCGTTCTACTGATGGCCTGGTGCCTCAGCATGGGGGCGTACGCAGCGACAGCCCCCGACGCCAAACAGATAACCCAGGAACTGGAGCAGGCAAAAGCGGCCAAACCCGCTCAGCCAGAGACCGTCGAGTCGCTCCAGGCTGCCCTGAACGCGCTTGAGGAGCGGAAAGGCTCTCTTGAGCGCGCTCAGCAGTATCAGCAGGTTATCGACAACTTCCCCAAACTCTCGCAGACGCTGCGCGCGCAGCTCAATAATCTGCGTGACGAACCGCGCGATGTTCCTGCGGGCTTAACCTCCGATGCGCTAAACCAGGAAATCCTCCAGGTCAGCAGCCAGCTTCTGGAAAAGAGCCGCCTGGCGCAGCAGGAACAGGAGCGCGCGCGCGAAATCGCCGACTCGCTCAGCCAGCTTCCGCAGCAGCAAACCGACGCCCGCCGCCAGCTAAACGAGGTGGAGCGCCGCGTGGGCACGCAGTCTGGCAATTCAGCACAAAGCCAGGCGCAAAATCTTGGGATTCAGGCTGAATCCGCCCGACTTAAAGCGCTGGTTGATGAACTCGAGCTGGCGCAGCTTTCTGCCAACAACCGTCAGGAGCTGTCGCGCATGCGCGCCGAGCTGGCGCAAAAGCAGAGCGAGCAGCTTGATGCCTACCTTCAGGCCCTGCGTAATCAGCTGAACAGCCAGCGCCAGCGTGAAGCCGAACGGGCGCTGGAAAGTACAGAACTGCTCGCTGAAAACAGCGAAAACCTCCCTGCCGGTATCAACGAACAATTCAGGGTCAACCGCGAACTTTCTGCCGCGCTGAACCAGCAGGCGCAGCGTATGGATCTGGTTGCCTCCCAGCAGCGTCAGGCGACCAATCAAACCCTGCAGGTGCGTCAGGCGCTCAACACCCTGCGCGAACAGTCACAGTGGCTCGGGTCATCAAACCTTCTCGGCGAAGCGTTGCGCGCCCAGGTCGCGCGCCTGCCGGAGATGCCGAAGCCGCAGCAGCTGGATACCGAGATGGCCCAGCTGCGCGTTCAGCGCCTGCACTTTGAAGATCTTCTCAACAAGCAGCCGCAAATCCGCCAGATCCGTCAGGCTGACGGACAGCCGCTGACCAGCGAGCAAAACCGTATTCTTGAAGCCCAGCTGCGTACCCAGCGTGAACTGCTGAACTCTCTGCTCCAGGGCGGGGATACGTTGATTCTGGAGCTGACCAAGCTAAAAGTCTCCAACAGCCAGCTGGAAGATGCGCTGAAAGAGGTGAACGAGGCTACGCACCGTTATCTCTTCTGGACGTCCGATGTGCGTCCGATGACCTTCTCGTGGCCGATTGAGATTGTCCAGGACCTGCGCCGCCTGATTTCACTGGATACCTTCAGCCAGCTGGGACAGGCCAGCGTGATGATGTTCACCAGCAAAGAGACCATTTTCCCGCTGCTGGGAGCGTTGATTCTGGTGGGCTTCAGCATTTACTCGCGCAGACATTTCACCCGTTTCCTGGAGCGTTCCAGCTCCAGGGTCGGGAAAGTCACCCAGGATCACTTCTGGCTGACGCTGCGCACCGTCTTCTGGTCGATTCTTGTCGCCTCTCCGCTGCCGGTGCTGTGGATGACGCTGGGGTATGGCCTGCGGGAAGCCTGGCCCTATCCGCTCGCGGTAGCGATTGGCGATGGCGTCACCGCCACGGTTCCGCTGCTGTGGGTGGTCATGATTTGCGCCACCTTCGCGCGCCCCAATGGACTGTTCATCACCCACTTTGGCTGGCCGCGTAACCGTGTGGCGCGCGCCATGCGTTACTACCTGATGAGCATCGGGTTGATTGTGCCGCTGATTATGGCGCTGATCATGTTCGATAATCTCAACGACCGGGAATTCTCAGGCTCGCTGGGCCGCCTCTGCTTTATGCTGATATGCGGGGCGCTGGCCATCGTCACGCTCAGCCTGAAACGCGCGGGTATTCCGCTCTATCTGGATAAATCCGGCAGCGGCGAAAACATGTTTAACCGGCTGCTCTGGAACCTGCTGCTTAGCGCGCCGCTGTTTGCGATGCTGGCAGCCGCGGTGGGCTATCTGGCAACCGCGCAGGCGCTGCTGGCAAGGCTGGAAACCTCGGTAGCCATCTGGTTCCTGCTTCTGGTGGTGTACCACGTGATCCGCCGCTGGATGCTGATCCAGCGCCGCCGTCTGGCCTTTGACCGAGCCAAGCATCGTCGGGCGGAGATCCTCGCCCAGCGTGCGCGGGGTGAGGAAGAGCCAAACCATGTGAACAGTACGGAAGGCACAACGGATGCGGACGAGGTCGAACTGGATCTGGATGCCATCAGCACCCAGTCCCTGCGCCTGGTTCGCTCCATCCTGATGCTGATTGCCCTCCTTTCGGTGATCTTCCTGTGGTCAGAGATCCACTCCGCGTTTGGCTTCCTGGAGAACATCTCTCTCTGGGACGTGACGTCCACGGTGCAGGGTGTTGAAAGCCTGGAGCCGATTACCCTGGGGGCGGTGCTGATTGCCATTCTGGTGCTGATCATCACCACGCAGCTGGTGCGCAACTTCCCGGCGCTGCTGGAGCTGGCGCTGCTGCAGCACCTGGATTTAACCCCGGGGACGGGTTATGCGATTACGACCATCACCAAATATCTGATCATGCTGTTTGGCGGGCTGGTTGGCTTCTCGATGATCGGTATTGAGTGGTCGAAGCTGCAGTGGCTGGTGGCGGCGCTCGGTGTAGGGTTAGGTTTTGGTTTACAGGAGATCTTCGCCAACTTCATCTCCGGCCTGATCATTCTGTTCGAAAAACCGATCCGCATTGGCGATACCGTCACGATCCGCGATCTGACCGGCAGCATCACGAAGATCAACACCCGTGCGACGACGATCAGCGACTGGGATCGGAAAGAGATCATCGTGCCAAACAAGGCGTTTATCACCGAGCAGTTCATCAACTGGTCGCTGTCAGACTCCGTTACCCGTGTGGTGCTGACGGTACCGGCACCGTCGGACGCCAACAGCGAAGAGGTCACCCAGATCCTCTACACCGCCGCTGAGCGCTGCTCGCTGGTAATCGACAACCCGGCGCCGGAAGTCTTCCTTGTGGATTTACAGCAGGGGATCCAGATTTTCGAGCTGCGTATCTACGCCGCCGAAATGGGACACCGTATGCCGCTGCGCCATGAGATCCACCAGCTGATTCTGGCAGGCTTCCGCGAGCACGGTATCGATATGCCGTTCCCACCGTTCCAGATGCGTCTGGAAAGCCTGGACGGGCGTAAAACGGGAAGAACGCTGACGTCAGCGACGCGTAAGCGCCCGGCGGGAAGTTTGTAACGCTGCTCCCCTCCCTTTCGGGAGGGGAATATTCCCGCTACGCCACTTCTGCGACGTACGCCATCGCGCGTCGACGGTAATTCTCATAAATCCCCATCGCCAGCAGCGAGAAGAAAATAGGCCCGCCCACCATCCACAGCGCGCTGTTCCAGTCGTTCGCCTCAATCACCGGCCGAATAATGGTGAAGATGTTGGCAAACGCCACCACCAGCACCACCACCGTGGTCGCCAGCAGCGTTGCCGCGCGGGTTTTAAAAATCACAAACGGACGTTCAAGATCCTGCTTCGCCTTAAAGAACGGGAACGCCAGGGTCAGGAACAGGTACGGCAGCGTCATCGACACGTTCGCCATCAGGGTCAGCTTGTTGTAAAACGCAGATGCCGTATCGCCGCCAAATGACACCAGCAGAATGAACACGCACACCAGCAGACACTGCATCCACATGGCGTTGGCAGGCATGCCTGCGCTATTCAGCTGGGTCATACGTGCTGGCCACAGCGCTTTTGGCGTACCCTGAATAATCGCTTTCAGCGGCGAGTAGATCAGCGTGAAGAACGCACCGGTATAGGCCAGGAACATCGACAGGCCGGTAATACGCGCGAACCAGACACCCATTACCGATGCCGCCTCGGGACTCAGGTTCATCGCCTGTCCCAGCGTCATCCCCAGGCTTTTCATCAGCACATAGGTGATGTTGCCAAGGTTAGTGGTGTTGTTGCTCAGCACCTGCTGCCAGTTGGTGCTGACGCCCCAGAGGAAAATAGCCAGCGAATAGCCAATGGAAATGACGATGGCGGCAAAAATAATGCCTTTCGCAAAGTTCTTTTCCGGGTTCTCCGTCTTATCGACCAGGCCGCCTACGGCTTCAATACCGCCGTAAGCGAAGATAGCAAACACCACGAAGGAGAGCATGGCGAGCCCGGACTGGTAGCTCGGATTTGGCGAGGAGGCAAAGTTCACCTCCTGCGCGAAATGACCACCGTTCAGGCACAGGATAGCGATGCTCGCCAGCAGCAGTACCAGATTCAACCCCATAACCGAGATCCCGCCCACGGCGGTAATCCGGGCAATTTTATTGATACCTTTAGACGCCACCAGGGTGACCAGCACCATCCAGCCTACCGCCAGAATCCCGACGACCTGCGTGGAGCTCAGCCCGGCTAAAGACCAGACCTGCGTTTTATCGGCACCGAAAAGAAACGTTGAGAACGGCACCCAAACTTTGGCCGCCGTACTGACCATCCAGACGACGTAGGATGAAAACCACATAAACGTGCCGATAAACGCATAGCGCGGCCCGACGCTGTTATTCATCCATGAGTAGATCCCGCCCTCTTCTTTCCGGTAAGCCGAGCCCATCTCCGCCATCATCAGCGCAAACGGGATAAAGAAAAACAGAGCAGAAACGATATAAAACGGCGTCGCGCTGTAGCCCATCAGATAGAACGCTGACGGGCTGTTGGCAAAGCCAAAGACTGAGGTAAATATCATCAGAATGAGCCCGGTGAGGGTCATCTTTTTGAGTGACTGGGACATAGAACCATCCGAAGAGGAATTAAACTGCGCGGATGGTAGCAGAAGACCAGACAAATATTGTGGCTATGCGGGGCAAATTAAGAAAAAGACCTGTGTATAGAGAATGTGGCAGTTTTTAATGTTGTTGTGCGGAAATGGAAAGGTTAATTGACAGGAATGGTAGGCCGGGTAAGCGCAGCGCCACCCGGCATTTTATTAGGCGCGATCGACCGTAAAGGCAATCACATCGCCAAGCTGCTCTGCACCCAGGGCCAGCATCACCAGACGGTCAACGCCCAGCGCCACGCCGGAGCAATCCGGCAGACCTGCTTTCAATGCTTCAAGCAGATTAACATCAATAGGCTGCTGCGGCAGACCGCGCGCGGCGCGCTTGCGGTTATCCTGCTCGAAGCGCTGCTGCTGCTCGCGGGCATCAGTCAGTTCGTGGAAGCCGTTCGCCAGCTCGATGCCTTTGTAATAGACCTCAAAACGCTCTGCGACACGATGATCTTCGGTACTGATCTGCGCCAGTGACGCCTGGCTTGCCGGGAAGTGATAGACAAACGTCGGGCGATCTTTGCCAATCTGCGGTTCAACGCCAAAAGTGAACAGCAGCTGCAGCAGCGTGTCGCGATCCTCTTCGGTATCCGCCACGTTGCTCAGATCCAGTTTTGCCGCCACTTCGCGCAGCTGGGCTTTGTCCGCCGACAGCGGATCGATTTCCAGATGGCGCTGGAAAGCCTGCTGATAGGAGAGCGTTTCGGCTTCTGAGCATTCCAGGACCTGCTGCAGCAGATCGTCCACCTCATTCATCAGGCGGTACATATCATAATGCGGGCGGTACCACTCCAGCATGGTGAATTCCGGGTTGTGATGACGACCCATCTCTTCATTACGGAAACTGCGGCACAGCTGATACACCGGACCACACCCCGCTGCCAGCAGGCGTTTCATGTGGTATTCCGGGCTGGTCATCAGATACAAATTCATGCCCTGAGAGTGGCCGGGGCCAACAAAACGGGTTTCAAACGGGACCAGATGAATATCCGTTACCGTTGCCTGACTCATGCACGGCGTTTCCACCTCCAGGACTCCGCGGTCGGCAAAGAAACGGCGGATCTCCGCCATAATTGCAGCGCGTTTTAACAGATTAGGGATGGATGCGCTCGGCTGCCAGGTGGCCGTTTCGCTCATGAGTTGTTCTCCGATTTCAGACAAGGGCACGAAGTCTACTCGTTAGCTGGGGCAGAGACAAATTTTGCGCAGTAAAAAAGCGCATTTCATTTAGGTGGGCAATTACGTGACGTAATTCATCAATCTTCATGATAAATCGCCTGACAGAACAGCAAAAAAATCGAACACGTCAAATTTCCCTGACATCTACACGGTTATACTGTTTTACCCATAAAGGAGCAGTGGAAACGCTTTCGCAATCGTCCTTTTGGACGGGTGAACTACCTTTAGTTTGTCGCGTTGCGAAATAACAAAAATCTGGAGGAATGTCGTGCAAACTTTTCAAGCCGATCTTGCCGTAATAGGCGCTGGCGGGGCTGGATTACGTGCTGCGATTGCTGCAGCACAAGCTAATCCCAACGCTAAAATCGCATTGATTTCAAAAGTCTATCCAATGCGTAGTCACACAGTGGCAGCAGAAGGAGGGTCCGCCGCCGTTGCGCAGGATCATGACAGCTTTGAATACCATTTCCACGACACGGTTGCAGGGGGCGACTGGCTTTGCGAACAGGATGTCGTTGACTACTTTGTGCATCATTGTCCAACGGAAATGACCCAGCTTGAACAGTGGGGATGTCCGTGGAGCCGCCGTCCGGACGGCAGCGTCAACGTTCGCCGCTTTGGCGGAATGAAGATTGAACGCACCTGGTTCGCCGCCGATAAAACCGGCTTCCACATGCTGCACACCCTGTTCCAGACCTCCCTTCAGTTCCCACAAATTCAGCGCTTCGATGAACATTTCGTCCTCGACATTCTGGTCGATGACGGTGAGGCTCGCGGTCTGGTAGCGATGAACATGATGGAAGGCACGCTTGTCCAGATCCGCGCGAAAGCCGTGGTGATGGCAACAGGCGGCGCGGGCCGCGTTTATCGCTACAACACCAACGGCGGTATCGTCACCGGCGACGGCATGGGCATGGCGCTCAGCCACGGCGTGCCGCTGCGCGATATGGAGTTCGTGCAGTATCACCCAACCGGCCTGCCGGGCTCCGGCATTCTGATGACGGAAGGCTGCCGCGGTGAAGGCGGTATTCTGGTCAATAAAAACGGCTACCGCTATCTGCAGGATTACGGCATGGGCCCGGAAACCCCGCTCGGCGAGCCGAAGAACAAATACATGGAACTCGGCCCGCGCGACAAAGTCTCTCAGGCCTTCTGGCACGAGTGGCGCAAAGGCAACACCATCTCCACGCCGCGCGGCGATGTGGTCTATCTCGACCTGCGTCACCTTGGCGAGAAGAAACTGCTGGAACGTCTGCCGTTCATCTGCGAGCTGGCGAAAGCTTACGTCGGCGTCGACCCGGTGAAAGAGCCGATTCCGGTGCGTCCAACCGCGCACTACACCATGGGCGGGATCGAAACCGACCAGCAGTGCGAAACCCGGATTAAAGGCCTGTTCGCCGTCGGCGAGTGTTCTTCTGTCGGCCTGCACGGCGCTAACCGTCTCGGGTCTAACTCGCTGGCAGAGCTGGTCGTCTTTGGCCGCATGGCGGGCGAGCGCGCGATGGAGCGAGCGGCTACCGCAGGCGAAGCCAACGGTGCCGCGCTGGATGCGCAGGTCGCAGACGTTGAAAAACGCCTGAAAGATCTGGTGAACCAGGAAGGCAATGAGAACTGGTCGAAGATCCGCGACGAAATGGGCCTGTCGATGGAAGAAGGCTGCGGTATCTACCGTACCCCTGAGCTGATGCAAAAAACCGTCGACAAGCTGGCGGAACTGCAGGAGCGCTTCAAGCGCGTGCGCATCACCGACACCTCCAGCGTATTCAACACCGACCTGCTCTACACCATCGAGCTGGGCCACGGTCTGAACGTCGCGGAATGTATGGCGCACTCTGCGCTGGCGCGTAAAGAGTCGCGTGGGGCCCACCAGCGTCTGGACGAAGGCTGTACCGAACGTGACGACGTCAATTTCCTGAAACACACTCTCGCCTGGCGCGATGCGGATGGCACCACACGTCTGGACTACAGCGACGTGAAAATCACCACGCTGCCGCCGGCTAAACGCGTGTACGGTGCAGAAGCAGAAGCCGCCGAGAAGAAGGAGAAGGCGAATGGCTGAGATGCAAAAAATGAAAGTTGAAGTGGTGCGCTACAATCCGGAAGTGGACGCCGCACCGCACAGCGCTTTCTATGAAGTCCCTTATGACGAGCAAACCTCCCTGCTGGATGCGCTCGGCTATATCAAAGATAACCTGGCGCCAGACCTGAGCTACCGCTGGTCCTGCCGCATGGCCATCTGTGGCTCCTGCGGCATGATGGTCAACAAGGTGCCAAAGCTGGCCTGTAAGACCTTCCTGCGCGAATACACCAAAGGCATTAAGGTCGAAGCGCTGGGCAACTTCCCGATTGAACGCGATCTGGTGGTCGATATGACCCACTTTATCGAAAGCCTGGAAGCCATTAAGCCGTACATCATTGGTAATCCGCGCACGCCGGATCAGGGCCCGAACACCCAGACGCCGGCGCAGATGGCGAAATACCATCAGTTCTCCGGCTGCATCAACTGCGGTCTTTGCTACGCCGCCTGCCCACAGTTTGGCCTGAACAAGGAGTTCATCGGCCCGGCCGCCATTACCCTGGCGCACCGCTATAACGAGGACAGCCGCGACCACGGTAAAAAAGAACGTATGGCGCAGCTTAACAGCCAGAACGGCGTGTGGAGCTGTACCTTTGTGGGTTACTGCTCCGAAGTTTGTCCGAAGCACGTCGACCCGGCCGCCGCAATTCAGCAGGGTAAAGTGGAAAGCTCGAAAGACTTTCTTATCGCTACCCTGAAACCACGCTAAGGAGTGCATGATGACGACTAAACGCAAGGCCTATGTGCGGCCTGTGCCGTCCACCTGGTGGAAAAACCTGCCGTTTTATCGCTTCTACATGCTGCGTGAAGGCACGGCGGTACCGGCGGTCTGGTTCAGCCTTGAGCTGATGTACGGCGTTTTTGCCCTCAAGCACGGTCCTGAAGCCTGGGCCAGCTTTGTCGGTTTCCTGCAAAACCCGATCATTGTGGTTCTGAACCTGATCGTGCTCGCGGCCGCGCTGCTTCATACCAAAACCTGGTTTGAGCTGGCGCCAAAAGCGGCGAACATCATCGTAAAAGGCGAGAAAATGGGGCCAGAGCCGGTGATTAAAGGGCTCTGGGCAGTGACGATTCTGGTCACTGTGGTCATTCTGTTTGTCGCACTGTTCTGGTAAGGAGACACCTGTGATCAATCCAAATCCAAAACGTTCTGACGAGCCGGTCTTCTGGGGCCTGTTTGGCGCAGGCGGCATGTGGAGTGCCATCATCGCCCCCGTCATCATCCTGCTGGTTGGCATTATGCTGCCGCTGGGGCTGTTCCCGGGCGATGCGCTGAGCTACGAGCGCGTGCTGGCGTTCGCGAGCAGCTTTATCGGCCGCGTGTTCATCTTCCTGATGATCGTCCTGCCGCTGTGGTGTGGTCTGCACCGTATTCACCATGCGATGCATGACCTGAAAATCCATGTACCAAGCGGTAAATGGGTGTTCTACGGTCTGGCGACCATCCTGACCGTGGTGACGCTGATTGCCGTGGTCACCCTCTGACGCTTCTGGCCCGCCATCCGGCGGGCCTTTTATTTCTGCATCTTCCCCACCAGCCACTGGGCAAACTCGCGCATTGCGGGCGTTTCTGTCCGTGACTGTAGTCTTGTGAGCCAGTAGCTGCCGAGGTCAATCTGCGTTGCAAACGGCTGCACGATGCGCTCGCTGCTGAGTAAATGGGTAAACATGTCGACAGGCGCAATGGCAATCCCTACGCCTGCCTGCGCGGCTTCCAGCATGGTCACGGACGAATCAAACACCATCACCCGGTGCGTCGGCGAGGGAGGATGTTCACCCGCTGCCTGCATCCACGCAGCCCACTCGTCGCGCCGGTAGGAGCGCAGCAGGGTAAACTTCAGGATATCTGCCGGGCTTTTTAGACAGGAGGCTATGTCGGGTGTACAGAGCGCAGACAGCGGCGCGGGGCAAAGAAATTCAGCATCGGTTCCATGCCACGCGCCGCCGCCGTAGCGAATGGTGTAATCAAGCCCTTCAGCCGCCGGGTCGACGCGATTGTTATGGGTGGAAAGCTGAAGATCAATATGCGGATAGCAGCGGCGAAAGTCCGCAAGCTCAGAGAATAAAACCCCCGTGGCAAAGGTCCCTACCACACCTATTTTGAGCTTCTCCTGAGCGCGCTGGCTGGCAAAGCGATCCAGCATTCCGGCGATACGATCGAACGAGTCATTCAGCACCGGCAGTAAATTCTCGCCTTCGGTGGTCAACATCAGCCCACGCGAAACGCGGACAAACAGCTGGCAATTAAGGTGCTGCTCAAGCGCCTTTACGTGCTGGCTAATCGCGGAATGGGTGACGTTCAGCTCGATAGCGGCATGCGTAAAACTGAGGTGCCTGGCAGCAGCTTCAAACGCCCGCAGGGAATTAAGAGGAAGATAGCTGCGCGTCATGGCCTCGTCCGTTAGAAAAATTAACAGCTAATGCTAAATTTAACCGTTTGTCAGCCATAGTCAAATCCAACAGACTACAGCGGTCTGACGGGCCCGGACACTCCCTTGAACTGCTATTACGGAAGATAAATGATGATGACAAAATCCCTTTGCTGCGCCCTGCTGCTCAGCACCTCCTGCTCGGTATTGGCTGCCCCGATGTCAGAAAAACAGCTGGCTGAGGTGGTTGAACGTACCGTTACGCCGCTGATGAAAGCGCAGGCCATTCCGGGCATGGCGGTGGCGGTGATTTATCAGGGTCAGCCGCACTACTTTACCTTCGGTAAAGCCGATGTTGCGGCAAACAAGCCTGTCACCCCACAAACCTTGTTCGAACTGGGTTCTATAAGTAAAACCTTCACCGGCGTACTGGGTGGCGATGCGATTGCTCGCGGTGAAATATCGCTGGGCGATCCGGTGACCAAATACTGGCCTGAGCTGACGGGCAAGCAGTGGCAGGGGATCCGCATGCTGGATCTGGCAACCTATACCGCAGGCGGTCTACCGTTACAGATACCGGATGAGGTCGCGGATAACGCCGCTCTGCTGCGCTTTTATCAAAACTGGCAGCCGCAGTGGAAGCCGGGTACCACGCGTCTTTATGCCAATACCAGCATCGGCCTTTTTGGCGCGCTGGCGGTCAAACCTTCCGGCATGAGCTATGAGCAGGCCATAACGACGCGGGTCTTTAAGCCGCTCAGGCTGGACCATACCTGGATTAACGTTCCGAAAGCGGAAGAGGCGCATTACGCCTGGGGATACCGTGACGGTAAAGCGGTACACGTTTCGCCAGGCATGCTCGACGCGGAAGCCTATGGCGTAAAAACCAACGTGCAGGATATGGCAAGCTGGGTAATGGTCAACATGAAGCCGGACTCCCTTCAGGATAATTCACTCAGGCAAGGCATTGCCCTGGCGCAGTCTCGCTACTGGCGCGTGGGGGCCATGTATCAGGGGTTAGGCTGGGAAATGCTTAACTGGCCCGTCGATGCCAGAACCGTGGTTGAAGGTAGCGACAATAAGGTGGCGCTGGCACCTTTGCCCGCGAGAGAAGTAAATCCTCCGGCACCGCCGGTTAAGGCCTCCTGGGTCCATAAAACAGGCTCAACCGGCGGATTTGGCAGCTACGTAGCCTTTATTCCTGAAAAGCAGCTCGGCATTGTGATGCTGGCAAATAAAAGCTATCCGAACCCGGCACGCGTTGAGGCGGCATACCGTATCCTCGACGTGCTGCAGTAAAACATTGCCGGGTGGCGGCTTCGCCTTACCCGGCCTACAAAATCCACGGTGTGACGCCGCACAAAAACCACATTTTCCTTGCCGTCATCTACACTTAACAAAAAAACAGTAAGGAAACTCCTATGCGCATTCTGCCTGTTATCGCCGCGGTGACAGCCGCGTTTTTAGTGGTTGCCTGCAGTTCCCCTACCCCACCGCCTGGCGTTACCGTCGTCACGCCTTTTGATGCACAACGCTTCCTTGGAACATGGTATGAAATCGCGCGCCTCGACCATCGGTTTGAGCAGGGCCTGGAGAAGGTCACGGCAAATTACAGTCCGATGGACGATGGCGGTATTCAGGTGATCAACCGGGGCTATAATCCCGACCGGGAGATGTGGCAACAGTCGATTGGGAAAGCGTACTTCACGGGCGACCCGCGACGGGCCGCGCTCAAAGTCTCTTTCTTTGGTCCGTTTTATGGCGGCTACAACGTGATAGCGCTCGACAGAGAGTACCGTCACGCGCTGGTCTGCGGGCCGGATCGCGACTATCTGTGGATACTTTCCCGCACGCCAACTATTTCGTCAGAAATGAAACAGCAGATGCTGGACGTCGCGACCCGGCAAGGGTTTGATGTGTCAAAACTTATCTGGGTAAAACAACCCCGTTAATGGGTACTGAGCTTCAGCCCAATGATCCCGGCCACAATCAAGGCGAGGCTGGCGATACGCGCCAGACTCGCTGACTCTCCCAGCAGCAGAATGCCGGTGATGGCGGCCCCTACCGCACCAATGCCCGTCCAGACGGCATAAGCCGTTCCCACAGGCAGCGAGCGCATCGCCCAGGATAACAGGACAATACTCACGATCATCGCGGTGATGGTAATGACGCTGGGCGTCAGACGGGTAAATCCGTGGGTGTATTTGAGACCAATCGCCCATACCACTTCGAGCAGGCCAGCAATAAAAAGAATGATCCAGGACATTTCAGGCTCCTTAACTTAATTCAAGTTGGGGCCGTCCCCGGTGAAAGAAATGCTTACGGGTCGTCCCGTAAGGCAGAGATTACGCCCCATATTGTGGTTAGCGTGCTATTTTTTTTCAATCATTTTTTGCTGAACACGTTAAGGCAAGAAATAGCCGCAGTATGGCGCGTAGTTCCGGCATTTAGCACTCATCCGACTTCTCTATGATGATGTGCTTTCTGATGGCAGGAAGCCAAACCACTAGCCGACTGCGAATAAAATATGTTCAAAATTCTTTTGATTGACCGTTGTCACTTCACCCGCACGGGATTTGAAGCATGGCTCAATCATTCCGGTTTGTTCCCGGGACACTACGTTGTGACCGGGCTGAATAATCTGTTCCTTGCCAGAGAGCACATTCTGCAATGGAAACCCACGCTGGTTATCGCTGACCTATACGGCTTCAGGCAGGATATTCATCATTTTCAGCAGCTCTCGTCCTTGCTCAACGCCAGTGAACGCTTACCGTTTATTTTGCTGCAATCGGGAGAGGACAACGGCATGACAGACTGGCTCGGCCAGTTCCCGGTGTGGTCGTCGTTGTTGAAAAACGCCAGTCTCGGAGAGGTGGCAACGGTTATCAACGACGCATTGATCTCGCGCTCATGCGCTGAAAGGCCAACGGCAGCCGCCCCCTTGCTAACCCGGCAGGAAGAGAAAGTGCTGACATTGTGGATGGACGGCGCGAGCAATCAAAAAATTGCCGCTCACCTGAGTATCAACGGAAAAACGGTCTATACCTATAAACGCAATATCCGCATGAAATTGCATATGGATACGCGTTTTTCTCCGTTCTTATCCCTGCAGGAATCAGAAAGCTGACGGTACGAAACCCGCTGGTCCCGTACCGTGTGTTAATTACTGCTGAGCTTTTGATGCCGCGCCAGAGATTGCGCTACCACCTTCAGAAATATCCTGACCGACGCCACGCGTGGTATTACAGGCCGTTAACACTGAAGAAAGTACCAGGACTGAAAAGATCGCTGCAATTGTCTTCTTAACCATAATATCTTCCTTTTATAGCCAAAGTTGTTTTGTGTATAGCAACTTAAGAATAGACAAGATCCCGCCGGTTGACGAAAAAGGAAGCATTTTTAGGAAAATTAGACGAACTTAGCTGGCGGCGTGAGAAATGATATGACCGAGATCCTGGATATCTTGTCCCATTCCACGCGTGGTGTTACAGCCGGAGAGTAATGCGCTGGAAAGCGCTAACAGAAGCAGAATTTTAACGGTACGTTTCATCATCCCTGCCTGCAAAAATCAGGCGCAGCGGGCGCTGCGCCTTCAATCATGACGTAAATTACTTCACGCGGGACACGTATTCGCCGGAGCGGGTATCCACTTTGATCACTTCGCCAGTCTGTACGAACAGTGGCACTTTAACCACTGCACCGGTAGACAGTTTGGCTGGTTTACCGCCGGTACCTGCGGTATCACCTTTCAGACCTGGATCGGTTTCAACGATTTCCAGTTCTACGAAGTTTGGTGGGGTCACAGCGATAGGCTGGCCGTTCCACAGGGTCACGATGCACTCAGCCTGATCCAGCAGCCATTTAGCGCTGTCACCTACCGCTTTCTCATCAGCAGACAGCTGTTCGAAAGTGGAGTTGTTCATGAAATGATAGAACTCACCGTCGTTGTACAGATAGGTCAGGTTCATATCAACAACATCAGCGCCTTCAGCGGAGTCAGTAGACTTGAAGGTTTTCTCAACACGGGTACCGGTCAGCAGACGGCGCAGCTTAACGCGTGCGAATGCCTGGCCTTTACCTGGTTTAACGAATTCGCTGGCTTCAACCGCGTACGGTTCGCCGTCCATCATGATTTTAAGACCAGCACGAAAATCGTTGCTATAGTACGTTGCCATAAGGCCCTCTAAATTTGTTAACTGGTAGCTAAGCCACAAAATGGCGCATATTGTAACCCTAAACACCCCGTCCAGAGAAGATTGGTTATCGCAACTTGCCGATGTAATCACCAGTCCTGATGAATTGCTGCGTCTTTTAGACCTCGATCAGCACCCAGAGTTGCTTGCAGGCCGCGAGGCAAAGCGCCTTTTCGCCCTGCGCGTTCCCCGTGCGTTTGTGGCGCGGATGGAGAAAGGCAACCCTGACGATCCGCTATTAAAACAAACGCTTACTTCGCAGGATGAGTTTGTCACCGCACCGGGTTATAGCACCGATCCGCTGGAAGAGCAGAACAGCGTGGTGCCGGGTTTACTGCATAAGTATCTCAACCGCGCCCTGCTGCTGGTAAAAGGCGGCTGTGCGGTAAATTGTCGTTATTGCTTCCGTCGGCACTTCCCTTACGCCGAAAATCAGGGCAATAAACGCAACTGGCAGGTCGCGCTGGACTATATTGCCGCCCATCCGGAGCTGGATGAGATTATTTTTTCCGGCGGCGACCCGCTGATGGCGAAAGATCATGAGCTGGACTGGCTGCTGACCGAGCTTGAAGCCATCCCGCATATTAAGCGCCTGCGTATTCACAGCCGTTTACCGATTGTTATTCCGGCGCGGATCACGGACGGCCTGGTGTCACGCCTGGAGCAGTCCCGCTTGCAGGTGCTGCTGGTGAACCATATCAACCACGCGAACGAAATTGACGATGCGTTTCGCGCGGCGATGGCGCGTCTGCGTAAAGCGGGCGTGACGCTACTGAACCAGAGCGTGCTGCTGCGCGGTGTAAACGACAGCGCCCGCGTGCTGGCCGACCTGAGCAATGCCCTGTTTGATGCGGGCGTGATGCCCTATTACCTGCACGTGCTGGATCGCGTTCAGGGCGCGGCCCATTTCATGGTGACGGATGAAGAAGCCCGGCAGATTATGCGCGAACTGTTAACGCTGGTTTCAGGCTATATGGTGCCGAAGCTGGCACGCGAGATTGGCGGAGAGCCGAGCAAGACGCCGCTGGATTTGCAGCTGCGGCAGCTCTAAAAAGGCAGGTGGCGCTACGCTTACCTGCCCTACGGGGTCCGGGCGCAGCGCCATCAGCAAGTTAACTCAGTTCGGGCACTTGTAAACCTGGCCGTTCATCTGGCTGGCGGTCGGCACGAAGCTGGACAGCATACTCTGCGTTGGGCTGCTCACGCCGTAAATCACGTTACCGCCCATCGCCGCAGCCTGGTTACGCAGGGCATTCGCCGCACCGCGCATAGAACCACCTTCTTCGCCATGCTGGCCTGACATCCAGTTGCTTTGCTCACCGGTTGCCGTGCCTAACAGCTGGCATTCACTGCCAGGCTTATCTTCCACAAAGCGAACGCCCTGGCCCGCTGCCGACAGCTCATTGCTGGAGCTACAACCCGCCAGCAGCAATGCTGCCCCTACAATCCCTGCACAGACTTTTACGCGCATGTTATTCCTCGTTTTCAATAAGCTGGACAGTAGTTGTCCGTGTGTAAATCTTATACCTAAAAGATGACCAAAAGAAAAACCCCCGAGCATTTCTGCCCGGGGGTTTTTTACATTCTACGACGTAGAGCGCACGATTACATCATGCCGCCCATACCGCCCATGCCGCCCATGCCAGCAGCACCTAAGTCAGGTGCATCGCCTTTAGGCAGGTCGGTTACCATGCACTCGGTAGTGATCATCAGGCCAGCAACAGATGCCGCGTACTGCAGAGCAGAACGGGTCACTTTAGTTGGATCCAGGATACCGAAGTCGATCATGTTGCCGTATTCTTCAGTTGCCGCGTTGTAACCGTAGTTACCTTCGCCCGCTTTCACGTTGTTGGTCACAACAGATGGCTCTTCACCGGCGTTGGACACGATCTGACGCAGAGGCGCTTCCATTGCGCGCAGCGCAACTTTGATACCCACGTTCTGATCTTCGTTCTGTGCGGTCAGGCCTGCCAGCTTAGCGGCAACACGCACCAGCGCAACACCACCACCAGCAACCACGCCTTCTTCTACCGCAGCACGAGTCGCGTGCAGGGCATCGTCAACGCGTGCTTTTTTCTCTTTCATTTCAACTTCGGTCGCCGCACCAACTTTGATTACCGCAACGCCGCCAGCCAGTTTCGCTACGCGCTCCTGCAGTTTTTCACGGTCGTAATCGGAAGTTGCTTCTTCGATCTGCTTACGGATCTGACCTACGCGGCCCTGAATAGCGGCTTCTTCACCCACGCCATCGATGATGGTGGTGGTGTCTTTGTTGATCACAACGCGTTTCGCCTGGCCCAGGTCTTCCAGGGTCGCTTTTTCCAGCTCCATACCGATCTCTTCAGAGATAACGGTACCGCCGGTCAGTGTTGCGATGTCTTGCAGCATCGCTTTACGGCGATCGCCGAAGCCAGGTGCTTTAACCGCAGCCACTTTCACGATGCCGCGCATGGTGTTAACCACCAGGGTCGCCAGCGCTTCGCCTTCAACGTCTTCAGCGATGATAACCAGCGGCTTGCCTGCTTTCGCAACGGCTTCCAGCACTGGCAGCATTTCGCGGATGTTGGAGATTTTCTTGTCAGCCAGCAGGATGAACGGGCTTTCCAGCTCAACAGCGCCAGTCTCTGGCTTGTTGATGAAGTATGGGGACAGGTAGCCGCGGTCGAACTGCATACCTTCAACCACGTCCAGTTCATCTTCCAGACCGGTACCGTCTTCAACGGTGATCACGCCTTCTTTACCGACTTTGTCCATCGCTTCAGCGATCAGTTTACCTACGGTTTCGTCGGAGTTAGCGGAGATGGTACCTACCTGAGCAATGGCTTTAGAGTCAGAGCACGGTACGGACAGCGCTTTCAGTTCTTCAACAGCGGCAGTGACGGCTTTGTCGATACCACGTTTCAGATCCATTGGGTTCATGCCCGCAGCAACGGCTTTCAGACCCTCGGTGATGATCGCCTGCGCCAGTACGGTCGCGGTGGTGGTACCGTCGCCTGCAGCGTCGTTCGCTTTAGAGGCAACTTCTTTCACCATCTGCGCGCCCATGTTTTCGAACTTGTCTTCCAGCTCAATTTCACGTGCTACAGAAACACCATCTTTGGTGATGGTTGGCGCGCCGAAGGATTTATCCAGCACTACGTTACGGCCTTTCGGGCCCAGGGTCACTTTAACTGCATCTGCCAGTACGTTTACGCCGCGGAGCATTTTTACACGAGCGTCGTTACCGAATTTTACGTCTTTAGCTGCCATGTTCTTATTTCCTCAAATTCTCGTGCGTAAATTACGCTTCAACAATTGCCAGAATGTCGCTCTCGGACATGATCAACACTTCTTCATTGTCGATCTTCTCGGATTTCACGCCGTAGCCATCGTTGAAAATTACGATGTCACCAACTTTAACGTCCAGTGGCTGCACAGTTCCGTTTTCCAGGATGCGGCCCTTACCGACAGCGATGATTTCGCCACGCGTTGATTTGGCTGCTGCAGAACCGGTCAGAACGATGCCGCCAGCAGACTTGGTTTCAACTTCTTTACGTTTGACGATCACACGATCATGTAACGGACGAATACTCATTGATAGCTCTCCTTTGAGAAAGTCATTATCAGTTATGGATGACGCCGGCCCGCATGCGGTTTTCCGACTAGTGCCCTGAGAGATGGGGATAGCTTTTTACCCCTTCAAGGGGGAGTCGAAAAAAAATTTGCGAAAGTGTTACCATCGCCTCTCTTTTGGTACGGGCAGGGCGATGTCAATGAGTGGACTCAAGCAGGAGTTGGGGCTGGCGCAGGGCGTTGGACTTCTCTCAACCTCCTTGTTAGGTACGGGCGTGTTTGCCGTCCCCGCGCTGGCGGCGCTGGTGGCTGGAAATAACAGCCTGTGGGCGTGGCCAGCGCTGATTGTACTGGTTTTCCCGATAGCCATTGTGTTTGCCATTCTGGGGCGGCATTTCCCCAGCGCGGGCGGCGTGGCGCACTTTGTCGGCCTGGCCTTTGGCCCGCGGCTGCAGCGCGTCACCGGCTGGCTGTTTCTCTCCGTCATTCCGGTTGGCCTTCCTGCGGCGCTGCATATTGCGACCGGCTTTGGTCAGGCGCTGTTTGGCTGGCATAACGAGCAGTTATTGCTGGCCGAGCTGGGTACGCTGGCTATCGTCTGGTGGGTAGGCTCTCGCGGAGCGAGCTCCAGCGCCAACCTGCAGACGCTGGTTGCGGTGCTGATTGTCGCGCTCGTTGCCGCTATCTGGTGGGCAGGCGATATCACAATCAAGGAAATTCCCTTCCCGGCGGTGACAGACGTCGACCATTCACAGCTTTTCGCCGCGCTCTCCGTCATGTTCTGGTGTTTTGTAGGTCTGGAAGCCTTTGCCCATCTGGCGTCGGAATTTAAGCAGCCTGAACGCGATTTCCCCCGTGCGCTGATGATAGGCCTGCTGCTGGCAGGTACGGTCTATTGGGCGTGTACCGTGCTGGTATTACACTTCAACGCGTTCGGTGCAGATCTCGCCGCTGCTGCATCGCTGCCGGGTATCGTGGTGGAGCTGTTCGGCGTGAAGGCGCTGTGGATCGCCTGCGTCATTGGCTATCTGGCCTGTTTTGCCAGCCTGAATATTTATATCCAGAGCTTTGCGCGCCTGGTGTGGTCGCAGGCGCTCGACAAACCTGAGAATCGCCTCGCGCGCCTGTCTAAACGCCAGCTTCCGCTGAATGCCCTGAATGCCGTACTGGGCTGCTGCGTGCTGAGCACGCTGTGTATTTACGCGCTGAAGATCAATCTGGACGCGCTGATCGTCTACGCCAACGGTATTTTCATCATGATCTACCTGCTGTGCATGCTGGCGGGATGTCGCTTGCTGAAAGGTCGTTATAAAGCACTGGCGGTCGTCGGGGGCGTGCTTTGCCTGCTGTTGCTGGCGATGGTGGGATGGAAGAGTCTGTACGCGATTGTCATGCTGGCAGGGCTGTGGCTGTTTTTGCCGAAGCGCGGTGCGCTGCCGGAGGCCCGGTAAGCGAAACGCCTCCGGGCAACAACATCACCGATCGTCTTTATGGTCTAAACGGTCGTGCTGTTCATCCTTACGCTGATACTCCCCTTCAAAGGTATCGCCCGGCCCGGTGCTGAACCCGCCCCCCGGCATACGGCTAAAGCGCAGATGCGGCAGCAGCTTCATGGTCAGGTGTTTTTGCACCGGCGGCAGAAGCAGCAGAAGGCCGAGGAAGTCGGTGAAGAACCCCGGCAGGATAAGCAGCAGCCCCGCAATAATCAGCGATACGCTTTTGATCATCTCCGCTGCCGGGCTTTCGCCTGCAGCCATCTTCTCCTGCATTAACAGGAAATTTTTGAAACCCTGATTACGCACCAGCGACATGCCGATGACGGAGGTGAAAATCACCAGAATCAGCGTCAGCAGGACGCCCAGCACATGGGCAACCTGGATGAAAATGGAAATCTCAATGTAAACATAGAGAAAGAAAGCAATAAACGGTATCCAGCGCACTGGCATCTCCTGTGTGGCAAGGGCCATCGGGCCCCTGTCTGAATGTGTTCGCGACGCGCGTTTGTATGAAATGGTGACGGTTAGCGAAAATTCAATCAGTTTGCACGGATATTTTTTTTGGAAATATTAAAGCGGTGACCCATTTCACAGATTAATAATTATCATGGAATCGGCTCGATAATAAGTGATCCAGCTTACGGCAATTCGCTATCATCAGCATATGATCTCGAGCATCTGGCTGATTGAGGGAATAATCGTCGGCCAGAAAATATTCAAAACCACATAAATACTGTGTGTTTAGTACAATCCATCGGCAGCTTGAAAAGAAGGTTCACATGTTAAACAACATTCGTATCGAAGAAGACTTGTTGGGTACCAGGGAAGTTCCAGCGGATGCCTACTACGGTGTTCACACTCTGAGAGCGATTGAAAACTTCTACATCAGCAACAGCAAAATCAGCGACATCCCTGAGTTTGTCCGTGGCATGGTGATGGTGAAGAAAGCCGCAGCGCTGGCCAACAAAGAGCTGCAAACCATTCCTAAAAGCGCGGCAAATGCGATTATCGCGGCCTGCGATGAAGTGCTGAACAACGGCAAATGCATGGACCAGTTCCCGGTTGACGTCTATCAGGGCGGCGCGGGCACCTCCGTCAACATGAACACTAACGAAGTACTGGCAAACATTGGCCTGGAGCTGATGGGTCACCAGAAAGGTGAATACCAGTACCTGAACCCGAACGACCACGTTAACAAATGCCAGTCCACCAACGACGCCTACCCTACCGGCTTCCGTATCGCGGTGTATGCCTCTGTAGTGAAACTGGTAGATGCGATCAACCAGCTGGGTGATGGCTTCCAGCGTAAAGCGGTTGAGTTCCAGGACATCCTGAAAATGGGTCGTACCCAGCTGCAGGACGCAGTGCCGATGACGCTCGGCCAGGAATTCCACGCGTTTAACGTGCTGCTTAACGAAGAGACCAAAAACCTGCTGCGCACCTCCGAGCTGCTGCTGGAAGTGAACCTGGGCGCAACCGCCATCGGTACGCGTCTGAACACCCCGGACGGCTATCAGCAGCTGGCGGTACAGAAGCTGGCTGAAGTCTCTAACCTGCCGGTTGTGCCTGCAGAAGACCTGATTGAAGCGACGTCCGACTGCGGCGCCTACGTCATGGTACACAGCGCCCTGAAACGTCTGGCAGTGAAACTGTCCAAAATCTGTAACGACCTGCGCCTGCTCTCTTCCGGTCCGCGCGCTGGCCTGAACGAAATCAACCTGCCAGAACTGCAGGCCGGTTCGTCCATCATGCCAGCCAAGGTGAACCCGGTTGTGCCAGAAGTGGTGAACCAGGTTTGCTTCAAAGTCATCGGTAACGATACAACCGTGACCATGGCCTCTGAAGCGGGTCAGCTGCAGCTGAACGTGATGGAGCCAGTGATTGGCCAGGCGATGTTTGAATCTATCCACATCCTGACCAACGCCTGCTACAACCTGCTGGAAAAATGCATTAACGGCATCACAGCGAATAAAGAAGTCTGTGAGGGTTATGTCTATAACTCCATCGGGATCGTCACCTACCTCAACCCGTTCATCGGTCACCACAACGGTGACATCGTCGGTAAGATTTGTGCCGAAACCGGTAAGAGCGTACGTGAAGTGGTGCTGGAGCGCGGGCTGTTGACCGAAGCTGAGCTGGACGATATCTTCTCGGCCCAGAACCTGATGCACCCGGCATATAAAGCAAAACGATATACCGATGAAAGCGAACAGTAACCGTTCAGGCTAGGCTTCTTAAGGCACGTCACTTGTGACGTGCCTTTTTTCTTTTTAGGCGTTACCAAAATACAACAATTCAATATCAACTTGTTAATAAGCAAGGAAGGTCCTTATGTTTGGAGCAGAACTCGTCATCGTCTTGTTGGCGATTTATTTGGGAGCAAGACTCGGGGGTATCGGCATCGGTTTTGCTGGCGGTCTCGGGGTGCTCGTTCTTACCCTTATCTTTCAGATTAAACCCGGTGCAATCCCGTTTGACGTTATCGAAATCATCATGGCCGTTATTGCCGCTATCGCCGCCATGCAGGTGGCAGGCGGTATGGACTACCTGGTGAGCCTGGCGGAGCGTATGCTGCGCCGCCATCCAAAATACATTACCTTCCTTGCCCCGCTGGTGACCTGGTTTATGACCATTCTCGCCGGTACGGGCCACACCGCCTTCTCTACGCTGCCGGTGATTACCGAAGTGGCGAAAGAGCAGGGTATCCGCCCGTCTCGTCCGCTCTCTATTGCCGTTGTTGCGTCCCAGATTGCGATTACCGCCTCGCCGATTTCCGCTGCGGTGGTCTTCTTCGCCGGTATCCTTGAGCCGATGGGCGTGAGCTACCTGACGCTGCTGGCGATCTGTATCCCGGTGACGCTGATTGCGGTGATGATCACTGCCGTGCTGTGTAACTTCCTCGGCGCCGAACTGAAAGACGATCCGGTTTATCAGGAACGTCTTGCCAAGGGCGAAGTGAAACTGCGCGGCAGCCAGGTCTTCGAGCTGAAGCCGCACGCAAAACGCTCCGTACTGCTGTTCCTGATCGGTATTGTCGCCGTCATGTTCTACGCGACCGCTATCAGCGATACCGTGGGCCTGATCCAGAACCCGGTCCTGCCGCGTAACGAAGCGATTGTGGTGTTTATGCTGACCATCGCGACGCTGATTAGCATCACCTGTAAAATTGATACCAGCGAAGTGCTGAACGCCAGCACCTTCAAATCCGGTATGAGCGCCTGCGTGTGCGTCCTCGGCGTAGCCTGGCTTGGTGATACCTTCGTGAAAGCGCACATCAGCGACATTCAGACCGTAGCAGGCGACCTGCTGCACAACTATCCGTGGCTGCTGGCGGTGGTGCTGTTCTTTGCAGCTACCCTGCTTTACTCCCAGGCGGCGACCACCAAAGCGCTGATGCCTGCGGCACTGATGCTGGGCGTTACCCCGCTAACGGCGATTGCCTCTTTCGCGGCGGTTTCTGCCCTGTTCGTTCTGCCAACCTACCCAACCCTGCTGGCGGCGGTTGAAATGGACGACACCGGCTCAACCCGTATCGGTAAGTATGTGTTTAACCACGCGTTCCTGATCCCGGGCGTGGTCGCCATTTCGCTGTGCGTGATCCTCGGCTTTATCATTGGCGGCGTGGTGCTGTAAACGGTGAGTGGTTGTAAAAATAGTTAAAATCGGGCCGCTCTGCGGCCCGTTTCATTAATGACCAACCGCCTTGCGTGATATAGTGAAGCCTTTCGTGATGAGGAGGTCGACTTGTGAACACGCCTGATGCTGTTGTCGTACTGTGTACCGCCCCTGATGAAGCCTCTGCCCAGGATCTCGCCGCCAAAGTGCTGGCCGAAAAACTGGCTGCCTGCGTGACGCTCCTCCCCGGTGCCACCTCCCTTTATTACTGGGAAGGCAAGCTGGAGCAGGAGTACGAAGTCCAGATGTTGCTCAAAACCAATCTGGCGAATCAGCAGGCGCTCCTGGACTGCCTCAAATCTCATCATCCTTACCAAACCCCGGAACTGCTGGTCTTGCCAGTGGTTCATGGCGATAACGACTATCTCTCATGGCTCAACGCTTCCTTACGCTGATCCTGCTGCTGTGCAGCACGTCAGCTTTTGCCGGGTTGTTTGACGCGCCCGGCCGTTCGAACTTCATCCCTGCCGACCAGGCTTTCGTTTTCGACTTTCAGCAAAACCAGCACGATCTCAGTCTTACCTGGCAGGTGAAAGAGGGCTATTACCTCTATCGCAAGCAGGTGAGCATTACCCCTGCCCAGGCAAACGTGGGCGCATTACAGTTGCCCGCTGGCGAGTGGCACGAGGACGAGTTCTACGGCAAGAGTGAGATCTACCGCCAGCGCCTAAGCGTCCCCGTCACGGTGAATCAGGCGGATAAAGGCGCGACGCTGACCGTCACCTATCAGGGGTGCGCGGACGCCGGATTCTGCTATCCACCGGAAACGAAGGTCGTTCCGCTCAGCGAAGTTAAGGCTGCCGCCGCTTTCTCCCCTCTCCCCTCGGGCGAGACAAGCGAAGAGCGGACAGATCTTCCGTTCTCAGCGCTTTGGGCCTTGCTGATCGGTATCGGCATTGCCTTTACGCCGTGCGTGCTGCCGATGTATCCGCTCATCTCTGGCATCGTGCTGGGCGGTAAGCAACGGCTTTCCACCGCACGCGCCCTGCTGTTGGCCTTTATTTATGTGCAGGGCATGGCGTTGACCTACACAGCCCTTGGCCTTGTGGTTGCCGCTGCCGGGTTACAGTTCCAGGCCGCGCTGCAGCATCCTTACGTCCTTATTGGCCTGTCGGTGGTCTTCATCCTGCTGGCACTGTCGATGTTCGGCCTGTTTACCCTGCAGCTACCGTCGGCTTTGCAGACTCGCTTAACGCTGATGAGTAACCGCCAGCAGGGTGGCTCGGTGGGTGGGGTATTCGCGATGGGAGCCATCGCCGGTTTGATTTGTTCTCCTTGCACCACCGCACCGCTGAGCGCCATCCTGCTCTATATCGCCCAGAGCGGCAATATGTGGCTCGGCGGCGGAACGTTGTACCTGTATGCCCTGGGCATGGGCCTGCCGCTGATTCTGGTCACGGTTTTCGGCAATCGACTGCTGCCGAAGAGCGGCCCGTGGATGGAGACGGTGAAAACCGCGTTTGGCTTTGTCATCCTCGCGCTGCCGGTGTTCCTCCTTGAGCGTATCATCGGCGACGCCTGGGGTTTGCGCCTGTGGGCGATGCTCGGCGTAGCATTCTTTGCCTGGGCGTTTATCGTCAGCCTGGGGGCGAAAAAAACGTGGATGCGCCTGGTGCAAATCCTCCTGCTCGCTGCCGCGCTGGTGAGTGTACGCCCTCTGCAGGACTGGGCGTTCGGCACACCGGTGGGTCAGACGCAAGCGCATCTGAACTTCACCCAGATTAAAAACGTGGATGAACTCAACAGCGCCCTGGCAGAGGCAAAAGGCAAACCGGTGATGCTCGATCTCTATGCCGACTGGTGTGTCGCCTGCAAAGAGTTTGAAAAATATACCTTTAGCGATCCACAGGTGCAAAGCGCCCTGAAAGAGACCGTTTTGCTCCAGGCGAACGTGACCGCCAATAATGCGCAGGATAAGGCTCTGCTGAAGCAGCTTAACGTGCTCGGGCTGCCAACCATTCTGTTCTTCAATCAACAGGGCCAGGAGCAGCCAGAACAGCGTATAACCGGGTTTATGGATGCAGCGGCATTTAGCGCGCATTTGCGCAATCGCCAACCGTAAACAACACTTTAAACGGGACAAACCGTTGGGAATAGCGGAGGAGATAACCGTGCAACGTGAAGACGTACTGGGACAAGCCCTGCAACTACTTGAGATTCAAGGGATCGCCAGCACCACGCTTGAGATGGTAGCCGACCGTATCGATTATCCCCTGGATGAACTTAAGCGCTTCTGGCCGGATAAAGAGGCGCTACTCTATGATGCCCTGCGCTATCTCAGCCAGCAGGTTGATATCTGGCGCAGGCAACTGATGCTGGATGAAGAACTGACTGCGGAGCAAAAGCTTCTGGCGCGCTATACCGCCCTGACGGAGTGCGTCAGCAACAACCGTTACCCGGGCTGTCTGTTCATCGCCGCCTGCACTTATTTTCCCGACCCAGGCCATCCTATCCACCAGTTGGCGGAGCAGCAAAAACGGGCGGCGCATGACTTCACCCACGAACTGCTGACCACGCTGGAAGTCGATGACCCGGCGATGGTGGCGAAGCAGATGGAGCTGGTGCTGGAAGGTTGCCTCAGCCGCATGCTGGTGAACCGTAGCCAGGCCGATGTGGATACGGCGCACCGTCTGGCGGAAGATATTTTGCGATTTGCTCAGTGTCGTATGGGCGGAGCACTGACCTAAGCCAGGATGCCCGCCCAGGCAGAGACGAGAAGACACAGCGCCATCAGGCGCTGAAACCGCACCATCGCCACGGTGGTGCGAAAAATTCGGTTCACCGCTTTACCCAACCACGCCCAGCACATCAAACAGACTATTGAGATCAGCAGAAACCATAGCGCCATTAGCGCAATCTCCCGCAATGCATGGTCGCCAGCAGGGGCAAACAGACTGACGACGGCCAGCGCCATCATCCAGGTTTTCGGGTTCACGATCTGCAGCAGCGCCGCCGCCTGAGCGGTGAATCGGATACGGTTCTCAGCGGAAAGACGGGCGGCCGGAGCGCGAAATAGCTGCCAGCTCATCCAGCTTAGCCACAGCACGCCTGCCCAGCTCATTATCTGACGTATCAGAGGATACTGACGCAGCACTTCTCCTGCGCCCGCGCCTGATACCAGCACGATCGCACTGGCCGCGATACACCCGCCCAGAATAGCAGGTACGGTATTTTTTACGCCAAAGTGCTGGCTGTTCGTCAGCACCAGGATATTGGTTGGCCCCGGCGTAATGGAGGCGACAAATGCGAACAACAGAAAGGGTATCAAACTCACAGGTGGCTCCTTTTTATTAGAGCCATGAATGTGCCGTTATTTTTTGGAAACGTCTGGAAGGTTTGTGCACAACCGGCGGTAGTGTGCAGGAGAGATACGATAAGCCCGCTGAAACCAACGCCCCAAATGGCTTTGATCGGCAAAACCCACTGCGGCAGCCACATCAACGGGCTGGTCACCGCGCGCCAGCAGCTGTCGGGCCTTTGCCAGACGCAGCTGAATAAGCCACGCATGGGGCGCCAGGTTGAACTCGCGCTTGAAACAGCGCGTCAGGGTAAAGCGATCCGTGCCCGTCTCGCGCGCAAGGTCTGACAGCCCCACGTTCTCACCGATATGGGCATAGAGATAGTCGCGCGCACGATGCGCCACGGCAGCGCTTTGTAACTGCGACGGCAGTTTCTTACGCCAGTGACAATGGGCGGTGATCCGGGAGAGCAGATTATCCATTGTGCTCTGCTGAACGATTTTCATCTCGTCATTATGCAGGGTAGAGAATGTCTCACCGATAGCGCGCACCAGCTGCGGTTCCCGCGTCAGCGTTTGGGCAAAGTGGAGTGAATAACTCCCGGGAGTCGATTCGTAGAGCCCCTGTAGCGCACCGGTAAGCCAGCACTCATCAAGATAGAAGGTCAGATAGGTAAAACCGCCCTCTACAGGCGCATCTCCGTCGTGAATTTCTCCAGGCTCGAGGAGAAATGCGTCGCCCGGCTGGCTACGATGACGCTCACGGCGGCAATGAAACTGCTGCGTGCCGGAGAGGGTTATCCCTACCAGATAGCTATCGTGCCAGTGCGGATCAAAGGCATGCCCTTCGAAATGCGCTTTAATCGTCTCAATACCCGTATCTGCATGCTGACGCAGTTCAAGCCAGTCATTCGTCATACTGCCCTCCTCTTACTCTCAGCATTGCCGTATCACGCAGGTACTGTCTGGAAGATTTGTGCATTTTCACGGCGAAAGCGGACGGATTGCCGCAAACTTAAGCAGTTGAACAGCTTTTCCCGAAATAATGTTGACGATCGGACGTGATTGCGGTTTAATGCGCTCCGTTGCCCGGATAGCTCAGTCGGTAGAGCAGGGGATTGAAAATCCCCGTGTCCTTGGTTCGATTCCGAGTCCGGGCACCACTATTTAAAGAACCCAGCCTATGGCTGGGTTTTTGCTTTTCTGCGTTTATAAATCCCTTCTTTGTATTCTTGTTTCTCTTTATCGTGGGATCGTGCGGCCTGCGTTGCCGGATGGCGGCTTTGCCTTATCCGGCCTACTAAGCCCGCAGCGTTACTGGTTTTTTCTACGCACAAAGCAAAAAACCCCGCACCTTTCGGTACGGGGTTCTTCTAATTGATGCCTGGCAGTTCCCTACTCTCACATGGGGAGACCCCACACTACCATCGGCGCTACGGCGTTTCACTTCTGA